>CAZBDA010000052.1:0-33165 GCA_964490445.1 uncultured Rickettsiales bacterium
CAGGGTCTCGTCGCTGAGGTTCGTGTACATGTGGCTCTCGATGTAATCGGGCAGGGTGCCGCGAACACCCGCGACGGCGGAGCGCGGCAGGCGGATCGACCAGGTGCCGCCGGTGTCGCTGGTCACCACATTGGCTTCGTTGCCCAACTCGTTGATGAGGGCGTCCGGGGTGAGTCGGCTCGACATCCCGCGGTCCACCGTGCCGCTGACGCGAATCGTGCTGGGGTCGGTGTCGTCGTCTCCGGCGAAGCTATCGTCATCGTCGGCCAGGCTGTCGTCGTCATCGTCGGCCAGGCTGTCGTCGTCATCGTCGGCCAGGCTGTCGTCGTCGTCGCTTGTGTCGTCACACACCGGTGATCCCTGACACTGCTCATCGGCGCAGTCGACCAGGCCATCCCGATCGTTGTCAGCACCGTCCGTGCAGTCGCCCGGGTACTGGCCTTCCACGATTCCGATGGCGCAGGAGAGGGTCGCCAGCAGCAGACAGGTGCAGGCCGCGGCAACAGGGATGGAGAGGAGTCGGGGCATGCCGGGGTTGCTGCCTCAGGGCAGGACAGCGCCGCTGTGTCGTACTGTGACGACACGGCGGGTGCCGAGGTTGTGGGTTTCGCTTTGCTCGCCGTCGGGCCAGCGGACCTTCAGTCGAGGCAGGACCTCGAGGTCGCCCAGGCCGAAGTGCAGCCGAGAGGGCCCCTGGCCGGTGGCGCGCAGGCCGTGCAGCTCGCGCAGATGGACCCGCTCGCCGTCGTCCACCTCTACCTGGGCTCCGAAGCCCTCGGTGTTTTCCTTTGGTCCGACAAGCTCGACCTCCAGCCAGGCGTTCGCTCCACACTGGTTCATGAACAGGCTGGGGGTCGTGCCCGGACCGGCCGTGACGATGTCGAGGAAGCCGTCACTGTCGAAATCGGCAGTAGCCATGCCGAAGTGGTCGGCAAGGTCATTGAAGCCGGTCAGGTCACTGACGTCGCTGAAGCTGCCCGAGGCATTGCCCTGCCAGAGCACGTCGCGGAACTCGGTAAAGCCCATCTCCCGGGCCGTGCTGTCGGGGGCGGCGGGTTGCACCACATCGACCCAGCCGTCGTTGTCCAGATCGGCAAAGTCGAGGGACCAGCCAACCGTCGCGAGGGCACCCGAGGGGGTGGAGGGTGTGATGCCGAGGGACTGGCCGACCTCGACGTAGCTGCCGTCGTCCTGGCTGCGGATACAGCGCGGTGGGCCGACGTCGGTGATGCAGAAGTCCAGCTTGCCGTCGAAGTTCAGGTCAGTGCTGTCGATTCCCATGGCGATCATGTCGAGGTTCGCGAACACCGAAGCGCCGTACTCCACCAGGATTGGGTTGCCGCTGTCGTCGAGACCGTCGTTACGCCACAGGGCAGAGGGAAGCGAAATGTCGGCCCAGTCGTTGGGCACGTACAGGTCCTGGTCGCCGTCGCTGTCGTGGTCGACAAAGAACGCCACCTGCGAGCTGACATCGCGGGTGCCGTCGTACTTGAGGTCGACCAGGTGCTCGTATCGCCCGCCGTCCCAGTCATAGCGGTAGATGGTGGTGGGGAAGCCGCCATTGATGTTCTGGTTGAAGCCCCCTGTGATGTAGGCGAGGTCCAGGTCGCCGTCCTGGTCGATGTCGCCCAGCGTGACGGTCGGATTGACCACGTCGTAGCTGGTGTCCGGCACCTGCAGCTCCTGGACCTGGGAAAACTGTCCGTCGCCCAGGTTCTTCCACAGCCTGGCGTGAATCAGCATGTCTTCGTTCCAGTCACCAAACAACTCGGGAAGGCCGTCGCCATCGAGGTCGGCGGCAGCAACGTAGCCCGAGCCGCCGGAGTCGTCTGCGGCCATGGGCCCCGGTACCAAGCTGAAGTAGCCCGTGCCGTCGTTGATGTACAGCGTCTGCAGGCCTTGCATGATGTCGAGGTCGCCATCGGCTTCGACATCCAGCACCACCAGCGCGCCACCCTGGGAGGTCTGTCCCTCAGGCATTGCGGGGTTGGCGCCGCCGACCACGACGGTCAGTCCGCGCTCCATGCCCAGCTGCTCGAAGCGGTCGATGCCTTCGACCGGATCGACGCAGGTGATCTGCGGACCGAGCTCGAAGGTGCCCGCCAGAGGCGGCGTGTGGCAATCAGGAGCCCCCTCGCAGCCGGGGTCGTCACAGTCGAACAGGCCGTCGACGTCGTTGTCGGCAGCATCCGAGCAGTCGCCCGGATTGACGCCCTCGTACAGCACGGCCGGCGTACAGGCCGCAGACAGCAGAACCGCGGCGAGCAGCATTGTCGCGGGTGGGCTCGGGGTGTGGACTGTTGCTCCAGTCATCGGCCGACATTTTACGCCGAAACCAGCGAGAACGAGGCGAGGAGTTTGCTGCCCGGTCACCGGCTGGGTGCCCTACAGCGACTGCGACGGGCTCAGGAGCACGCTGCAGTGGCTGCACAGGTTGCTTACCGAGTCGACGTCACCGTTCGGCCAGCGCACGGTCAGGCGGTCGACCGAGGCGGCGTCGCCGAGGCCGAAGTACAGGCGCGGATGGCTGCCGCTGAACGAGCCGCGGCTGCCTGCGGCCATCTCCTGTTCCTGGATAAGAGAGCCGGCCTCGACCTGCACCTTCGCGCCGATGCCGAAGTCGTTGGCGGAGTCCGGATTGCGCAACTCGACTACCAGGCGCCGCGCCCCTGTGCAGCGACCGAGCAGTAGCGAGGGAGGGCCATCGAGATTGACGGTGACCAGGTCGGCTACGCCATTGCCGTCGAGGTCCGCGATGGCGGTGCCGCGGGCGTTGCCTGTCGGTGGGCTGGCAAAGACGTCCTCGGCCAGCGCGAAGCGCGGGCCGCCATCAGCCGCGGGTGTCGAACGAAGCAGCCGGTCGGCCTGGTTGTCCGCCCAGGGTTCGTCCTGCCCGGGAGTCGGCGCGGGCTGATGGGGGCCATAGTTGATGTAGGCCTCGAGGCGGCCGTCGCCGTCGATGTCGAGGTCGATCACGCTCCACGACACATCGGAAGGCTCGTCGACGACCTGCTCGGCCCATACCTGGCCGATGTCGAGCCACTGCCAGTTGCCCAGGCCACGCAGCAGGCGGGTCCGGCCGACGTCGGAGAACCACAGGTCCTGCAGTCCGTCACCGTCGAAGTCAGCAAAGGCGCTGCCCATCGGGTACTCGAGCACTCCGATGCCGCTGTCGGGTCGCCGGTCGATCCAGTTCCAGGAGTTGCCCTCGCCCGGTCCGACGTTCTCCCAGAGCATCGAGATCCCTTTCCAGGGCCCGAAGTCATTCACCTGCAGCAGATCCAGGTCGCCGTCTCGATCCAGGTCGCGCCAGGCAGCCTGCAGACAGGCTCCGTAGCTGCCCGCCTGCCAGGGGATGTTGTCGCTGACATCGCGGAAGACCTGCGCTCCGTCGTTACGCCAGAGCCTGCTGGGCACAACCTGGGGTCCGGTCGTGTTGGCGTCGGAGCCGGTCTCGGGCAGCCCGTAGTTACCGGCGAACAGGTCGAGGTCTCCGTCGCCGTCGAAGTCGCCCCATGCGGCGCCACCGGGATAGTGCGTCGGAGCCTCGAGTCCGAGTTCCGAAGAGACCTCGGTGAAGTTGCGATTGCCCTCGTTGTGGAACAGCCGGATGCTGCTGAGACCGGTGACCAGCAGGTCCAGCAGACCATCGCCGTCATAGTCGGCGACGTTGGTATACATCTGCCAGCTGTCGGCATCTCCGCTGCGCAGCGGATGATCGGCAGAGGCGGCCTCGAAGCGAGCACCGCCCAGTCCCCAGTACAGCTCGTCGCGGCCGTGTTCCTGGGGGAAGAACAGGTCCACCTGGCCATCGTTGTCGAGGGCGGCGGCGACCACACCGCCGCCGAAGGCACCGTAAAAAGGGTCCGGATGACTGCCTGAGTTGTCATCGACGGGTCGCAGGCGGTGCACGAAGTCGACGCCCGAACCAGGCAGCCCGTCGTCAAACCCGGCCGCTGCCGGTAGCTCGCAGGGGGGCAGGTTGCTTGCGGACACCTCGAGCTCGGCCTCTGGGGGAGGCTCCGATGAGCATGCCGGGACGACGCAGACGGCAGCCAGCAGGCCGGGCAGCAACGGCAAGTGCTGGAATAAAGGTCGTCGAGGGGTCATGGAACAGTGCAGGGGATGGTGATGTCCTGGCAGCTTCCTGCCGGCACGCAGGGCTCATCGCTGCGCACCAGTGTCTGGGCCCCTGCCTGCACGTCGGTGAAGATCTGCTCGCTGCCGTCGGGCCAGCGTACCTGCACCCACTGGGGCCTCTCGCTGTTGCCCAGGCCGAAGTGCAGGGGATATGCGTGCGAACTGAGGAAGGAGGAGCCAGCGGTGACCACCCGTGCGGTCACCCGCCCGTTCGCCCTCACCCAGACCGTGGCACCGACTGCGCGCCGGTTGGGACTGTCCTGCTGCATTGTCAGGCTGAGCCAGCCGCGTCCGTCGCGCGGCGTGTCGTTGCGCAGCAGGAAGCTGCTGTCGACCAGGTCGCTCGGCAGATCCAGGGAATCATCGAACAGGTTTCCTGGCTCGCGGTCGACGCCCACCGCGAAGTCGAGGTCGCCGTCTCCGTCGAGGTCGCCGTGGGCCAGTCCGAAGCCGTTGTGCGAGCCGGCGAGGACCGGGTCGTCGCCGAGGTTGGCGTAGACCAGGCGTCGCCCAGACTCGCCCTCACCGTTGCGAGCAAAGGCCAGCCTGCCGGGTGCGGGCCCGCTGCTGGTCAGTGGCGCGTCATAGGCAGCTACCCAGAGCACGTCCTGGTCGCCATCCAGGTCCGTGTCGTGGATTGACAGCCCGTAGCCGCTCGATGCCGGGGCAGGATCGTTGCCGTCCGCGACCATCGCCAGGTAGTGGTCGGAAAAGCCCAGCTCAGTGTCGAAACTCAGGACGTTGTCGGGGTTCTCGAAGTTGGTGGCGTAAATATCCAGGCAGCCGTCGCCGGTCAGATCCCCTGTACCAAGGCCCATGGGACTGCCCAGGGCAGGGACCAGGTCTGCTCTCTCTTCGAAGCTGCCGTCGCCCTGTGCCAGGCAAAGGGTCGGGTGGCGGAAGTCGTGGGCCTGCAGCAGGTCCTGGTCGCCATCGCCGTCCACGTCCAGGGCGATGACGCCCCAACTCTCGCTGTCCTCGGGCCCGGTACAGGCGAGGGCGGGCTCGATCGCCTCGAAGTTGCCGTTGCCCAGGCCGCGCCACATGCCGCCCGGCGATCCCATGTGGCCGAACTCTTCGGTGATCTCGCCGCTCGCGTCAATGCCGCCCAGCAGGACCAGGTCGAGCAGCCCATCGCCGGTGAAATCCGAGAACGCAGCGCCTTCCCACGAGCCATCCAGGTCGAGGCCGGCTGCGCTGGTGACGTCTAGCAGCAGGCCTTCGTCGTTGCGTAGCATCGCGGGCGCAAGCAGGGCATCGATGCCGGGGCCCGAGTCCTGGGGCAGGAGCCTGCGGCCGACGAACAGGTCGAGATCGCCGTCGTCATCCACGTCGACCCAGATCACCGAGTGGCTGTGGTGCAGGTCGGGTGCCGCGGCGCCTACCAGGCCGAGTTCCTGTCTCACGTCGCGGAAGCTCCAGTCACCCTCGTTGTGGAACACGAACAGCCCCTCGACGGTGGCCAGGGTCACGTCCGCGAGGCCGTCGTCGTCGAAGTCCGCCAGCGAGATGCCGTACACGTGGGACGGCGGGAGTTCGAGCGCGTCGGTGATCGGGACCAGCGAGATGCGCTCGATGCTATCGGGGTGGTCCTCTGAGGGGATTGGCTCCGAGCAGCCCCAGAGCAGCAGAAGCGCGCCACTGGCTGCCCAGAGACAGGCGCTGGATGAGCGGGGGAGGATGAAGAACTCTCGGAGGGACGGCATGGAAGGGAAGGCCCTGCCCTCAGCGAGCCGCTGGCAAGCGGCTGGGGTGAGTGACCGTGATCGTGCGGTTCACGGGCAGGTCGGTGACGATGGTCTCCGCGCCATCCGGCCAGCGCACCACCAACTCGTCGATCGTATCGACCTCGCCGAGGCCGAAGTGCAGGCTGGACGGACCCTGCCCCACCGAGCGCAGGTTGTAGAGTTCGCCCATGCGTACCTGCTCGCCACTGTGGATGGTGACGCGGGCGCCGAATGCCTCGGCGTTGTCGCCTGCGCCGACCAGCTCGACCAGGGTCCAGGCGCCGGCACCGCAGCGGTTCATGTACAGCCGTGGCGGACCTTCGTAGGGCACCAGGACCAAGTCCTGGCTGCCGTCGCCGTCGAAGTCAGCAGCGCTCATGCCGTAGTGTGGCCGGGTGTCGCCGAAGCCGATGTCCAGCGTGCGTTCGCTGAAGGTGCCCTCGGCGTTGCCCTGCCAGTAGCTGTCGGGTTGGAAGGTGCAGGAGTCCTGCCATGGATGGGTGGGGTCGAAGGGCGGCGTCGGGCCGGCGACTGCGGCGATGTCGAGCAGGCCGTCATAGTCGAAGTCGAGCAGCTCCATCGACCAGCCCACCCAGCCACAGGACACCGGTTCCACCTGGCCGCCATCCGGTCCGCAGTCCGACATGTCCGGGCAACTCTGGTCCTTGCAGCAGACAGGAAGGTCATCGTCATTGTCCGGGCCACCGCCTCCGCTGAACTGGTCGCCCGGGTAGTCGGGATGAGCCTCGAGATTGGGTTGCAGTCCCATGGCGAGGCCTGCTTCCACGTAGATCCCGCTGGGATCGCTCATCAGGCAGTAGACGTAGTCGTCGGTCATGCAGTAGTCGAGCAGCCCGTCGCCGTTGAGGTCTGCCGAGCCCAGGCCCATTGCCGACACGGGCAGATCCGCGCCGATGTCGGGCGCGTCGTTCACCAGGATGGGTATGCCGTCGGAGCCGAGGCCGTCGTTGCGGTAGAAGGCGGTGGGCGGAAGTGTGCCCTGGGGTCGGTCCGAGGTGACCAGCAGATCGAGGTCACCGTCGTTGTCCCGGTCGGTGAAGGCGCCCAGGAAGGCCAGCCCAGGCTCGCCCTCGGGGGACAACTCGTAGGCCAGCTCGAAGCTCGCGTTTCCCTCGTTCAGGAACAGAAGGTCAAAGGTGCCGGCGAAGTCGGTGAACTCGAAGTTGCTCTCGTGGTCGAAGCCGCCTTCGGGTAGCAGGTCCAGTCCTGGCAGCACGAGGTCGAGATCGCCGTCGCCGTCCTGGTCGCCGAGAGCCAGGGTGTTGAAGCAATTGTGCGGGCTGGTGGGCTGCTCGTAGATCACCTCGAACGGGGCGAATTCCAGGCCGCCGAGGTTGCGTGACAGCACGGCAAAACCGCCGCCCACGACCACCACTTCGGGGAGCTGGTCGCCGTCGAGGTCGACGGCGGCGTGGGCAGCAGCCTGGAAACCGAAGCGCTGCAGGACATCGTGGTCCGGGCCTCGCTCGTTGAAGTGGCCGGTGCCGTCGTTGGCGAACAGGCGGGGGAAGCCCTCGGCGCGGTACAGCAGCAGGTCGACGTCGCCATCGAGATCGAGATCCTGGGCAACGACCCCGCCAGGGACCACCACCAGGCAGCCCCCGGGGTACTCGGTCAGTACCTGCGGTGAGTCCAGGCCCCGCAGGGCCGCCTCGTCGACGAAACGGTCCGGCCCGGCTACCGGTTCGCTACAGAGTTTCTCATCGCCCAGCGAGATCGCTTCGTCAGGTGACGCTGTTTCGGGGGCACGCTCTCCGCAGCCTGTGAGCCCGAGCAGAAGGGCCAGCCACAAGGTTCGTGCATGCCTGCCGCTGCTCCCGGGGCATCGGGGCGTGCTGCGGGTTTGTTCTGAGTCGCAGCCCATACTTGGCACGTCGCTCCTCCAGTCGTTGCCAGAGAATAGCTCAGGCAAGAGGTGCGGGGGCGGGTCGCTTCGTGCTCGGCGGGGCGATGGGCGGCCGTCCGTCGTCGCGACCGGTGCGGCTGTGCTGCCGGGGGACGAGTCCGGCTCAGCGTGCGTCCCGCGCGCAGCGGAAACCGATGAGCGAGTCGACGCGCTCCTCGAGGTAGGGGTATCGCACAGCCATGGAGCTGGAGTAGTCGCGGTTGCCCCAGCTGTTGCCACGCGCCACCCGCAGCTCTGTTCCCAGGCCCTTGCGCTCGCCCGGGTCGCCGCCGGGGTAGGCGCTGAAGGTGCCTGCCACCCATTCACTGACGTTGCCGGCCATGTCCATGACCTTTTCGGCCGTGCTGTCTTGTGGGTAGCTGCCCACCGCGGCGATCTCGGGCTTCTTCGAGCCGGTCCAGCCTTTCTCGAAGCGGTCCCATTCCTTGCGGCTGCTCAGGGGCCCACTGAGCCGGCTGGCGAGGTTGGCCTTGCGCGAGTCGAAGCTCTTTCCCCAGGGGTAGGGGAGTCCTGCGGGGCCGCGGGCGGCGCGCTCCCACTCGGCTTCTGTAGGCAGGCGGCGTCCTGCCCAGCGGCAGTAGGCGTCGGCGTCGGCCCAGGTCACCATCACGACGGGCACTTCCGCCAGGCCCTTGGGGTGGCTGTCACGGAACCAGTTGTAGATGGCGGCCCAGTTCTCGTGGACGTACGGAGTGTCTCGCTTGGTAGCCCGCACGAACTCCTGGTAGCGCAGGTTTGCGACCTCGAAGCGGTCGATGTGAAAGGCCGACAACTGGACTGATCGGACCGGACGCGAGCCGGGAATGTCGGGGTCTCCGACCACGGCTGGGCCAGCCGGGATCAAGACTTCCTCGGCCAGCTCCACCTTCTCGGCGCGGCTTCGCAGTGCTGCTGGCGCCGGAAAGTCTGCCTCGCTGACGAAGCCGAGGAAGGGAAAGTACTCGTCCTCCCAGTGTTCGAGGATGGCGTCTTCGCTGGGGTCGACGCGGCCGCCCTGGCGCACCGCCTCGGGGTGTTCGAAGCCCTGTTCGTCGTTCCGACCCGCAGAGTCGTCATCCGGCGGATGCTCGCGCTCGTCCATGCCGGGCTCTCGCTGCGCGGCGTCGCCGCCGGCGTGGTTGCCCGGCGAGCTCATGTCCCGCGGCGCACCCTTGCAGGCGGGCAAGCCCAGCAACAGCAGCAGCAATGCTAGATTGAGGCCGTGCCGACCGAAGAGCAGCAGCCCGATCTCCTGCGCTCGCGCCGCGCCGTTCCGGGCGCAGCGTCGCTGCTGCCGGTGCGGATGCGCAATCTCGGTCTGAGTCATGCTCACGTGTACCCCGCCGAAAGGCCGCTCGAATGCTACCGCATCCTCGGGCCGGGTGACTCGGTGAGCTTCGAGCGGACAAGCCTTGGCGAGGCTGCCGCCCCAAGCTTCATGTCGGTGACGGAGCAGCCTTGCTAGACCTGCTCCTGCGCGTGCCCCTCGATGCGGTGCTGCTGGCGCTGCTGCTGGTGCCGGGAATGCTCGTCGCCCGCCTCGCGCGGCCGCTACCGACTCCCCTTCAGGCTGTCTCTGAGACCCTGCTGTGCTCGTTGGTGGTGGTCGCGGTGCCGGCTTTCAGCGCGGCGCTTCTTTCGCGCTCGTTCCTGGCGCCGGGACACCTGCTTGTGTGGGCCGTGCTGGTTTCGGTGGCGGCCGGGCTTGTGCTGCATCGACGGGCTGCCGGCGGGCTGCGCGAGGTGCTGACGTCCTACGCCCCCGCGCCGGCCGGTGACCGGGCTGCCCTGCTCGCGGGTGTCGCTGTCTTTTTGCTGTTTGCCGCCAACTACGACCGCCAGCACTTCCAGTACGCCTGCATCAACGGTGTGGTCATGCAGGCGATTACGGCAGACGCCGCGCCGCCCATCGATCCTCACGAAGAAGACGGGCCGGTGCACTCACGGCCTCGTAGCGAGGGTGCCCGCATGGACCTCATTGACCAGCCGGGCACCGGCCAGCGCTACGGCACCACCACGGTCATAACCCCCTGGGTCGTGCTGTTCGACGGCTTCGGCTTCCGGCTCGTGTACGCCCTGCTGCCGCTCCTCGCGCTGCTGTTTGGCTTCCGGCTGGCGCGCATCGTCTGTCCCCGGCCGCGGCTAGCCTTGCTGGCGGCGGCGCTGGCCCTGTGCAACCCCTACGTGCTGAAGATCGTCATCCTCGACGAGAACGTGATGGCGATGTGCTTTGCCACCGCGGCCTTGGCCCTGGTGCTGGAGGGCGGGCCGATGCTGCTCGCTGGGCTGGCCCTGGGCATCACGCTGGGGATCCGTCACGTCGACCTGCCCCTGGCCCTGGCCCTGGCCGTGTTGGTAGGGCGCAAGCCCCGGCAGCTGTTGGCCCTGGGGGCGACCGCTGCGGTGGCTCTACTTCCCTGCTTTCTGCATCACCAGGCCAGCTACGGCTCGCCCTTTTCCCACGAGCACTTCATCGACGAGGTCTTCCAGGCGGTGCCGCACAGCTTTCTTTTCTGGCAATTCGACTACACCGGGCTGCTCAACATCCCCTTTGCCGAGCAGTGGATCCGCACGCCCTACAATCCATTTCCCACCTCGCTGTACTACCCGCTAAACGTCGCTGCTCACCTGGGCTCGCTGCTGTCGGCGCTGGTCTTGCTGGGCGGCTTCCTGCTTGTGCGCCGCCGTCGCAAGCTGGCCCTTGCCCTGGCCCTGTGGGCAGTGCCGCTGTACTCCTTGTTGGCGGTACTCGAGAACTGGATGGACCCCAACAAGATGGGCCTCATCCTGTGCTTGTTCCCGCTGCTGACGCTGGCGCTGGCGGCAGCCTTTGATGGGCTGGTTGCTGCTCCCGACGGGCACTCGGGCAATCGCCGCTGGCTGTCTTTGGCAGTGCTCACGGGGGTGGTCAGTTGCGCGGCGATGGCGGCCGGTCAGCTGGACGTCGCCGATGACCAGCGCTTCTACGCCAAGTACCCCGAGGTGCGCCGCGAGCTGCCGGCCTACCTGGACTTCGAGCGTTCGCTGGTCACTCGCGGTAGCCCTCTGCCGAGCCTGTACGCGCTGCAGCAGTACACAAGGTTGAGGCCGCTGCAGCGACTGGGGGCTCTCGGCCGGGACTACCTCGATCGACGCCTGCGCAGACCGGCGGTTGCGAGCGATGATTCCGCAGCGGCCAGTCCCGGCGCCGAGCTTCGCACCGTGCGGCTGGATCTCGGCACACCGTGGGTCGGTCGTCGCGACTTCGTAGGCAGCACGGGCGTCACGCCCTGGGCCCTGGACCTGTCACAGGCCGGTGCGGGCTACCGCGTCACCGGTCTGTCGGGCTGGGACGCTGCCGACGCCGAAGTGCGGGTAGTTCGTGACGGCCCCTCAGAGGTCTCGCTGTACCTGCGCTTCGGCGGGGAACCCTTTGCCGAGGTGCAGAGCGAGCGGCTGTTCAGTATCGAGGAGGTGCAGCGTCCGAACCTGCAGGAACGCTCGGTTCGCGGCGCTCGCTTGTCTCTGCAGTTGCGCGAGGGGGATCGCCTGCGCCTGTACGAGACCATCTCGATGGACGAGGTGCTGGTCTACTTCTGGGAACTCGAGGTAGGGAGCGAAACTCTCGACCCCGGGGTCGCGCGGCGCATGTTCCACAACTGAACTCAGCGCCGGTCCTCCGAGTCCCTCAGAAGCCCCGGCCCGGCCCCGACGAGAGCACCTCGAAGGTGCAGGAGACGTCTTTCTGGCCGTGGCAGAAGCCGGTGGTGTTCGGGTTGCCGTCGTCGCAGGTCACGCCGACGTCGTAGCGGCAGTAGCCACTCTCTGCGCACTGGCCCAGGATGCACCACTCGTCGACCACGCAGTCCTGGTCGCCGGTGCAGGGCACACACTCGTCAATGAGCGTGCCCCAGCAGGCGCCGCCGGCGCCGCGCTCCTTGCCCGCCTCGACGTCCATGCACATCACCCGCGCACAGGGGTTGCCCAGGTCGCAGTCCTGGTCGTTGCTGCACGGACACAGCTCCTCGTCGTCGTACACGCAGCCCACCTTCGGATCGCAGCGGGCCGGACAGGCGTTGTCGTCCATGCAGCGCACGGCCTCGCCCAGGCAGAAGCCGCCGGGACCCAGGTAGCTGTCGAAGCACAGGTTGCTGGTCTCGCACTCGCCTGCGCCGGCGGGCAGGTGCAGGGTCTCGCCGCTGGAGGTGTCGCACAGGTCGACGGTGGCCGTGTCGCCGTCGTCGCCGGGCGCTTGTGAGCAGGGTTCTGGAGTCTTCGTGTAGCGGTGCAGGCAGGTCTTGCGCTCCTCGGAACACACGTCTTGCGTGTCGGGATTGCGGTCCTGGCAGAACGGCACGCTCTCCTGGGTGCAGACCGAGCCCGTGCAGACGGGCCAGCGGCAGAAGGTGCCCTCGCAGTCCTCGTCGGCGTTGCAGTGGCTGCAGTCGGGGCTGTTGGGGACCTCGCGCCACGAGCAGAAGTCGTCCTCGCAGGTGCCGGCGATGCAGACGTCGCCGTCGGGATTGACGCACTCGCGCCGCGAGCCGCGCGGGTCGCAGGTGGTCGGCCGCAGCAGCGGGTCGCCGCACTCTGCGGTCTCGGGGGTGACCCTGCAGAGTCCCTTATTGCACTGGAACTGCTGGCAGGGATGATCCGTCGCGCAGTCGTCTACCGTCTCGCAGGGGCGCATGTTGTCGCCGAGCAGCGCCAGGCAGCGTCCGGCCTGTTCGTCGCAGATGTCCCAGGTGTCGCGGTCGTCGTCGCTGCAGTCGCGCTTGGCGGTGCGGCGGCAGCGGCCATCGCGGCACTCGCGAGGCTCGCAGAAGCTCTGCTCGCAGTCTTCCTGGCTGCTGCAGGTCGCGCACTCGTCCTGGGCCAGCGGCTGGTAGCGGCACTGGCCCTGCACGCAGTTGGCCAGGGTGCAGGGCGCCATGCCGCGCGGAAATGCGCAGTCGACGTCCTGCTTGCATTCCTTGGTGCAGTAGGGATCTGCGGTGTGCACGCACTCGCCACGGAACTCGTGCCAGAAGTCGATGGTGCAGGGGTCGGGGTCAGCGCAGTCCCGGCTGGTCGGGACGCGGGTCTCGCCGAAGGCATGGTCGGTCGCCGCGAGCTTGCTATCTGTGCTCGACGTCTCGGACTGAAGGGCGTCTCCGACCACCGAGATCGTGACCCACGCGATCGCGATGACCAGCAGCAGGCCGGCGACGATCGGTAGGCGTGGTGTCGGCCGGTCCAGCTTTAGCTTTCTTCCGCGCAGCGGCCCACCAGCGAGAGGTGGTCCTGCTCGTGGGGTGCCAGCGGCATCTTCTCGGCATTGACCTTGACGGTTGCGCCCTTGATGGTGACCACCCCACCCGGGCCGGCCGCGGGCACCTGCACCTGGGTGCAGCCCTGTCCCTCGATGCTCTTGATCTTGTTCATCTTGGTTCCCCTGGGCAGAGCCATCGCGCACAGGTGCAGGGGCTCGGTGGGGGTGGCCAGGTAGGACAGCGAGAAGTTTCCTTTCGCGTCAGTCATCTGCACCGCACGGGGGTTTTCCTGGCTTTCTTCTTCATTGAGGACCGGCGTCGCCCCGGCCGAGACCATGAAGGCACCCGCCTCGACCTCGGCCGCTTCCACCGAGCCCATCACCTGGCGCTTTACCAGGCCTTCCCTGGGCGTCCCCGTTTGGAATCGTTGTCCTCCCAGGACCAGCAGCTGCTGCCGCATCGCCACGGGCTTGATTTTCAGGTCGCCGTGCTCGGCGATGCTGTCCGCGCCGCCCTTGAGGGCCTTCGGCAGGCAGGCTGCGACTCGGAAACCCTGGAACTCGTCCAGCGTTGCGGGCCATACGGCACACAGGTGCAGCTTCGGGATGTCGCTGGTGACCGATAGGGAGAATTCTGGGTCGACGCCGGTGACCAGGCCGTGGACCTCGACAATCGAGCCTGCCGTCCAGTCAGAGAGCGGGCGTTCGGAGGCGACCACGGCGTAGTCGCGTAGGCCGACACCCTTCTCGGATGGGAATCCGTCGGTCGCGACCGTGCCCGAAAACAGGTAGCTGAACTTCTTGCCGGCTTTGGCTTTCTTCCAGCACAGACCCACTGCCATGCCGCTGGTCGGCTCTCCATCGGGCATCTTGCCCTCGGTACCCTCAGGGCCTTCTTCGCCTTCAGCCCAGCCGCCACCGGCAGGGGTGGGCGGTCCGCCGCCTTTGGGCGCCATGCCTTCGCCTCCTTCGGGCCCGACTTCTCCCGCGACCCAGCCTCCTCCTCCGGGCAGCGCTGTGCCACCTTTGCCCGGGCTCGCCCCCTCGCCTCCTTCGGGGCCTTCCTGTCCCGCCTTCCAGCCTCCGCCGGCCGGCAGGTTGCCCCCCTGTGTCTGCTGGGCGATCTGTTCGGGAGTCTTGAACTCCTGGACTGCCGGGGCGGTGGTGTCGTCGACGCCTTTGCCCCACTGCATGTAGGACACCACGACGACGCCTAAGAGCAGCACGATGGCTGCGATTCGGATGGCTTTCTCATTGGCCATTGCCTTGGACTCCGGGAAGGGGAACTGCCAGTCGGAAAACTACCACGTCAGCCCTGTTCCATGGCCGGCAGGGGCGGACCGTCGTGCTCGGCAGTTTGTCGTACGAGGTAAGGGCCGGCAATCAGCACGTCGATGCCGCTGGTGGTGAAGGCGCGGATGGCGTCCTCGGGACTGCAGACGATGGGCTCGCGGTGCAGGTTAAAAGAGGTGTTCACCAGGTCGGGCTTGCCGCTGCGCTCGTGGTACAGCGACAGCAACCGGTGGAAGGCGGGGTTGTCCTGCTCGTGCAGGATTTGCGGCCGTGCTGTGCCGTCGACATGCACTACCGCCGGGCTCGATCCCCTGAAGTGGTCGGTCACCTCGAAGGTGACGGTCATGTAGCGCGCTGCCAGCTCGCCGCCGCCGGTCCTCGCGAAGCACTTCTGTGCGTGCTCGGCCAGGCAGACCGGTGCGAAGGGCATGAACTCGGATCGGCCCAGCCGCTTGTTGAGCCACTGGTTCACGGCGGGTTCAGTGGTGCCGTACATGATGGTGCGGTTGCCGAGCGCACGCAGCCCGTACTCCATTCGGCCGCTGTAGCGGGCCACCACCTTGCCGTCGAGCAGAGCGTCGACGGCGGCGGACTCGATGTCGGCGGGCCGCTCGGCCTCGAGCCCGGCTTCCTGGAGCGCGCTCTCGATGCTTGCGTCGTCGTATCCCGGTCCCAGGTAGATGTTGTCGAGCTTCTTGTTGACGGCTCGTCCCTGCTCGGCGAGCCAGGCGAAGCCGGCGCCCATGCTGATGCCCTGGTCCGTCATGGCCGGGTGGATGAAGATCCGGTCCACCTCGGGCAGATCCAGGATCCGCTGGTTCACCACCACGTTGGCAAAGGTGCCGCCGGCCATGACGACATCGCGCAGCCCGGTCTCTCGCAGCGCGTGCTGGACATAGGCCACCATGACGTCTTCCAGGCGCTTCTGGCAGGCGGCTGCGATGTCCTTGGGGTCGTGCTGCATCAGCTCGGCGTAGTTGCCGCGTCGCCGGCTGCGACCGATGAGCCCGGGGGTCGAGAAGCCGGTCTTGCTCTCGTCGAGGGCGAACAGTCGCTCCATGATGGGGTAGGCCGGTTCGGGATTGCCATACGCACTCAGCCCGGTGACCTTGCCTGCAAGCAGGTTGTGGTAGCCGAGAAGTTGCGCGATCTCGCCGTAAAACTGGCCCGGCGAGTGGCGCGCCGAGGTTCCGTACAGGTACTCCGCGCGGCCGCCGCGGCATTGGAACACCTTGCTGCTGTAGCCGTCGCCCATGTTGTCGGCGGTGACTGCCAGGGCCTCGGGGAAGCCGCTGCACATCCAGGCCGAGTAGGCGTGGGCGGTGTGGTGGTCGACAAAGGGGGCGAGGTTCGGGAAGCGCCGCCGCATGAAGCTGCCGCTGATGCCCGAAGTCGCTTTTGCCAGCAGGCCGCCCTTGCTGAACTGGTGCTGCACGTACAGCCAGGCCTTGTGCTTCGCGCCGAAGTAGTCGTGCTCGGCCTCGGGCAGCATCTTGCCGGAGATCCGCGGCAGGAAGTGCGTGGGGTTGGCCGGCAGGATCGTGTCTACGTCGTCGATGGCGATGCCGGCGAAGTCCAGGCAGGCCTGCACCGCCCGGCTCGGAAAACCGGCTGCGAAGCGCACCCTTGCGAGCCGCTCCTCGGCGACTGCGAAGACGGGCTCAGCGTCCGCAAACAGCGTCGCGTTCGCGTTGCTGTCCTCGTGGATGCTGAGCAGCCAGTGGGGACGATCGCCGTGTGCACCGTTCTCAGGCACTCGTCTTCTCCAGCATGCGGTGGCGGCCAAAGCACAGGCCCAGAATGGCGGTCGAGGTTGCCACGATTCCCAGCGGGTGGATGTGAGTCTGCAGTACCAGGGCGATACTGAAGTGCAACAAAGGCAGGGCGAGGATGCCGATGGTCAGGCCGACCACCCATAGCAGCAGGGAGTCGGGATCACGCAGCATGGTCCAGGCGAGCGCCAGCCCCGGCAAAATTGTTGCGTAGCCGAACAGCAGTATTCCCAGCAGCATCGAGAGCATCGGCGCGCATGTTAGCAGCGTGCGCTGCGACCGGTCGGGTGGGCTGCTACCATGCCTCGCAAGGGAACACTGCACTTGGATACCCGCCTCTACACCCGAACGGTCGTCGACCACTTCTGGAACCCGCGCAACCTGCGCGCGATGCCGGACGCCAGCGCCGAGGGCCGCGCCATCAACCGCGCCTGCTCGGACGTCGTGCGCCTGTTCATCCGCATCGAGGACGGAGTGGTTGCCGATTGCAGCTTCCAGGCCCAGGGCTGTGTTGCCTGTGTTGCCGCCGCCAGCATGACGACTGAGCTGGCACAGGGTCGTACGCTGGGCGATGGCGATGTCCTGCACGAAGACGAGGTCGTCGATGCGCTCGGCGGGCTGCCCGCCAAGAAGGTCGAATGCTCGGTTATTGCGCCAAACGCTCTGCGGGCGGCCCTCGAGAGCTTCCGGGAACAGCAGCAGGGCTGAACCATGGACACCAGCGTCGTGCTTGCCGCCCACAACGAGGCGGAGTCCATCACTGCAGTCATCGATGGCTTGCGGGAAGTGGTCGGCGATGTCGAGCTCATCGTCGTCGACGATGGCTCCAGCGACGGCACAGCCGACCTGGCCGAGCAGGCCGGTGCCCAGGTGATCCGATGCTGGCCGAACCGGGGCAAGGGCGCCGCCATGCGCGAGGGCATCGCCAGCAGCCGTGGGCATTGGCTCATCTTCCTTGATGCTGACGGACAGGATGACCCGGCGGACATTCCGGTTCTGATGGAGCAGGTGCGCGACGATGTCGGCCTGGTCAACGGGTCGCGTTTTCTGGGTACGCTTCTTCCTGGATCCATCCACCCCCTCAACCGTCTCGCCAACCAGAGCCTGACGGCGCTGCTCTCGGTGCTCTTCGGCCATCACATCACTGACAGCCAGGCCGGTTTTCGGGTTGTCCGTGGCGACCTGGCTCGCGCCATGGCCCTGCGCTCTGATGAGTACGAGTTCGAGACCGAGGTGCTGGCCAAGGTCCTACGCAGCGAGTTCGCGGTGGTCGAAGTGCCGGTGACACGACATCCTCGAAGTGGCGGCCGCACCGACTTTCGGCGTGTCCATAACGGCCTGCGGATCCTCCGCACGATGCTGCGCGAGCGCGTCGAACACGCCCTCACCGCAGGGGAGACCTGAGCCCTGCCCAGCCGCCGCCAGAACACCGCGTTGCTGGTGCTCGTCGCGATCACCTTTGTGGTCGCGCTGCTGCGCTTCGATGGCCCGGCAAAGGGGTACTGGGACACCTACATCACTGCGCCGGCAATGTTCATGAACCAGCAGCCGGTGGATTTTGTCCTCAAGGACGGCAGCCCCGCCTGGGACGTGCAATTGAAAGGTGTCCTGCCCGACGACCTCATCGACAAGGACAGCTTTGGCATCATCACCAAGGACCAGCGCATCGGCGCGCCCATCGTCGCAGCGCCGCTGTTCACAGCGTTCGGGCTGTTCGGCTTCCGGCTGCTTTTTGCACTGATCGTCACGCTGTTGATTCCCGCCACGGTGCTTGCCTGCCGCCCGCTTTGGCACAAGCAGGGTGAGCGGGAGGGCTGGTGTGCTCTTGCCGCTGGAGTCCTGCTGGCCTGGAATCCCTACGTGCTCAATGTCGATCGGCTGAATGCCAACCTGCTGGTGCTGCCCATGGGG
Organism: uncultured Rickettsiales bacterium; assembly: GCA_964490445.1. Lineage (GTDB taxonomy): Bacteria > Myxococcota_A > UBA796 > UBA9615 > UBA9615 > UBA6601. The sequence goes on from CAZBDA010000052.1 coordinate 17,980, forward strand.
CTGACCCTGCTGTACCTGCTGTGTCGCCGCAAGACCTCCTGGCTGGGAGTCGGCCTGCTCTTTGGTGCCATGGCCGGGATCCGCAACGAGGCGGTCTGCTTCGTGCCGGCGATCTGCTTCTGGCTGCTGGCTGATCGCGGCCTCGGCGAGCACTCCTGGCCGCAGCGCCTGCGCAACCTGTTGATGGTGGGTGGGGCCACCGTGGTGGCGATGCTGCCGGTGTTTTTCTGGAAGTGGCATGCCCTGGGTCACCCTCTCATGCACCCCAGCCAGTACCCGCATTTCCAGGGCTTCCGGCCGGAGTTCGTGCACCACCTGCTGGGCTGGGAGTTCAGCTTCAACGGACTGTTCAACTGGCCCCTGCATACGGACCTGGTGCGGACACCGCACTTCGGCTACCCGACCTACCTGCTGTTCCCCCTGGTGACGGCGCGTGCCCTCGGCCTCATCGGGAGCGCCCTGGTGCTGGCCGGGCTGGGCGTGCTCTGGCGCCAGAGACGCACCACTGCGCTGCTGATGCTGCTGTGGATGCTGCCGGTCTACCTGCTGTTCGGGCCGCAGGAGAACTGGGAAGAGGTCAAGATGACCTTCATGCTGCTGGCCTGGCCCCCCCTGGCGCTGTTCTTTGCGGTGGGTCTGCACTGGCTGGTCGGTGCGCTGAGTGCCCGGGAGCGCCGGCCCCTGGGAGTCGCGCTGGTCCTGTTGATTGCCGTCGGCATCGGCGTGAAGGGCCTGGCTTCGGTCCACGCGCCCCAGGACATGCGCTGGTATGAGCGCTTCCCCAATGCCGACCTGGACAAGAACCCCGCGGCCCAGGAGGGCCTCGCCGAGACCGAGAGAAACGACTGGCAGTACTTCCAGAGCTTCGAGACAGAGGCCGAGATCGACCGCGAGCAGGCCAAGCTGAGCGCGGCGCTGCCCTGGCCAGCGCTGTACCTGCCGCTGCAATGGGACTTCGCTCGCGAGGCCGCTGAGATGGGCGGGGAAGTAGGCAACCAGCAGCTCGAGGTGCTCGAGATCTGGGGTTACATCTACGGGAGCCGGCGATGAGCGAGCCAGACAGCTCGGTGGCTCGCGAGGCGGATGCCGACAGCAGCGTCCGGATCACCTTCCTGCGCACGTCCTGCCTGCTCATCGAGTACCAGGGTTGTGCCGCGATTACCGATCCCTGGTTCGGCAACAACATGCGCGGCCTGCCTGTGTTCCGGAAGCCGGGCATCGCGCTCTCTGATCTGCCGCGTATCGACTACGTGTTCGCCAGCCACCTGCACCGCGACCACTTCGACCGCGCCGCAGTGCGGGTCATGGCGAACCCGGCCATGGAGATCGTCGGCACGCGAGGCACTGCCGAGCACTGCCAGGGCATGAATCTACAGGCCGTCCATGACCTGGCGCCCTGGGAGGAGGTCAGCGTCGGGCCGTTTACGCTGCACGCCACCCCCTGCGAGCACACCGGGCCGCCACCGCCCGAGGTCAACTTCATCATCGACTGTGGCGAGACCCGCCTGTTCTTTGGTGGCGACTGTCGCTGGAGCAGTTCCTTCGCGCAGATCGCCGAGCGCTTTACGGGCATCGACGTCGCCATGCTGCCGGTGGGGGGCACCCTGATCTTCGGCAAGCGGACCACCATGGATCCCGGCGATGCGGTGCGGGCCAGCGAAGTGCTGAAACCGCATTTCGTCATTCCCATTCACGAGGGAGGGGAGTGGCTGCCCGTGCCACCGGCCAGCTGGCATCCGGGCCGCGCACGGCACTTCGTCGAGGCTCTCAAGTGGAGCCGCTCGCCCAGCGAAGCCTGTCTCCTGGAGCCCGGAAAATCGGCGAGCTTCGGTCCCGGCGGAACCCGCCCGGACTAGGCCCTAGGCCGCTTCGGTGGCGCCGGAGGCCTCGTCCCACTCTTCGGGCCAGACGCCCTCGTCGATGGGACAGAATTCCTCTTCCTGGGAGAGCAGGCGGCTGGGCAGGTTGATGTCCTCGCGGGCGAGGATCTCTTTCAGCTCATCCTTGAAGAGGCGACTGTGGAAATCGCGCACCTGGCGCAGGTCCGAGCGCGGAATGGCTGCCAGCTTGAGTACCGCGTGGATGGCGGTGTGGTAGGTGCAGAACACGCCCAGACCCGCAAAGTAGCGAGGCAGCGAGATCGGCTGGCCGGCGTTCTTTCCTCCGCAGCATCGTCCCATCAGGCGCTCGCCTCCTGTGTATTGGCCAGCTGCTGGCGGCGATCAGCGAGGAGTTCTTCGAGGTCGACGCCCTTGCGTCGGAAGTACTCGCTCATCACCCGGTGGCAGATCTGGGCCTTCTCCTTGATGAACTTACCAACCACCGGCTCATCGTGCTTCATACGCTTGTTGAAGAACAGGTAGGGCATGTAATAGAGCTCGCCGGCCAGGCAGGTGGGTTGGATGCACAGGTGCCTATCCATGACCTGTACGCCCATCTTCAGGCCCAGGTCCTTGATGGCCTGGCGGCTCTCCGCGCGGCGTACCTCGTAGACGGGGGTGCCGAAGTCCACCGCGTGGTCCTCGTAGAAGAACTGGATCAGGCTCAGCGAAAGCAGGGCCTGCTCGACCATCTCGTCGGTATCCGAGTTGGAGCCGTCGGTCATGCGCGGCAGGCCGTGCTCGAGACAGTAGATCGCGCTGCGCATGTGCATGGACATCTTGCAGCCCATGAACCAGATGAAGCCCGAGCGGTACTCCTTGTAGTCCTTGATGACCGAGTTGACGAGGATCTCGTCGAAGTAGTCCTTGATGATGATGGCGCTGTACACGAACTTGTTGCCCAGCCTGCGATTGAGCTCGTCGACGCGGTCGGCAGTTCGGTGGTGGTAGTAGTGCCCGTAGCCGTTGCGATAGGTCACCAGGTGGATCTTGTCGTAGTGCTCGGCCAGCATCACCGCGGTGGCGGTAGAGTCGACGCCACCGCTGAACATCAGCGCGATCTCGTTGCTCTTCAGCTCGGGGTAGTGGCCCGGCGAAATGCTCGGTGGCCTGGGCCCCCGCCGCTCGAACACGTCGGAGCCCGGCTCGACGGGCTCGAGCTTGCGGAACGGCTCAGTGAGAATTGGCAGTCGCAACGAAAGGCTCCCTTACCCCATCAGAATTAGCACCGGGACCGCGTACTGGCAACGCGCGCGGGTTGTCCCGGGCCTCTACAGAGGGCCGGTTTCGTCGCAGCTATACTGCCTCCTCCCATGGACGTGAGCCCCCCACAACAAGCCGTCACGGCTGCCCTGCAGCAGCCCAGGGGGCGTGCTGAGCTTCCCCGTCGCAAAGCTCGGATCCAGCGCTGGTTGGCCTCGCCGGACCGCCTGGCACGCGATGGCCGCATGCTGAGTTGGTCGAACTGCGAGCATCCCGGATATGGCTATGACGAGGCTACGGTGCTGCTGGCGGCCTTTTGGCTTTGGCGCGGCGACTCGGACCGGAGCCAGGCGCTCATCGGGCCTCTCCAGGCTCGTCTAGGCCTGGGCGGCTGGCTCGGCAGGGACGAGATCGGCTACGCCTTCGACACCGCCCTGGCCCTGCCGCTGCTCGCCGATCCCCGAGCTGCTGCGCGCCGCGTGATGGTCTCCTTGCGCGAGCAGCGGGCCTGTACGCGCATCACGCGGCCCGGCTGGTGGTCGCAAAGCTACGGTGCCCACCTGATCAAGTGCGGCTTCTGGCTGGCCCGGGTCGGTGAGCGGGCCTTTGCCGAGCGGCTGGCTGCTGATCTCGTGGAGCGATGCTTCGACGGCGAGCGCTTCCACATCCACGGCGAGGCCGACGAGACCTACCTGCACAGCCACTGCTACGCCCTCGAGGGGCTCCTAGGTCTGGGCCTGCAGCCCGAGGTCGTGTCTGCAGGCGTCCTGTGGCTCGCTCGGCAGCAGGCAGCGGACGGCTCGCTGCCGGACTGGTACCGACGCAGCAGCGAGTGTCGCCCTGCCGATGTCTGCGCCCAGGCGGTGCGCTTGTGGGCTGCCGTGGACCCGATCCGGTTCGAGGTACCCATTGCTCTCGGTCTGCGGTACCTGGCCGTACTGCAAGACGAGGATGGCGGCATTCGCTACCACCAGGACAGTTGCGACGTGAATAGCTGGGCCAGCATCTTTGCCCTGCAGGCGATGGCATGGTCGGCCGTGCCCCCCTCCCACGAGGAGCTGCAGTGGCTGCTGTGAGCTTCGGCGGCACCGTGCTGGGCATCTGGGACGGTCACGACGCCGGCGTCGCCCTGGCGCACAGAGGCCGCCTGCTGGTGGCGCTCAGCGAGGAGCGGGTCAGCCGCCGCAAGCGCGCCTCGGGGTTCCCCTACCAGTCGCTGGAGTCCTGCCTGCGCTGGGCTGGCCTGGACCTGCGCGATGTCGATCTGGTCGCCGTAGCGGGCCGCTGGGGCCGCCTGGGACACCGCCTGGGTGATCCCCTCTATCGGCTCGGCACCGGCGAGCGCGATCCTCTGGCCCTGTCTTCGACGCTGGTGCGGCAGGTCGAATGCGGTGTCGCCCGCTTGCCAGGCTTGCGTTCGATGGAGTCCCGAGGCGGCCGTGCCGTCCTTGCGGCCCGTCTGCGCAGACTCGGTTGCAAGGCTGAGATCGCGACCATCGACCACCACACTGCGCACGCATGGACTGCGCGACTGTGTGCCGGCCCCGGCGCAGTGATTGTGACCATGGACGGCTACGGGGACGGCCTCTCCGGCAGCATCGAGGCGCCGGGCTGCGAGCGGCAGCTTCTGTATGCGCCGCGTGACAGCATCGCGCTGGTCTATGGGGCAGTGACCCGGCTGTTGGGCTTCCAGGAGGGCGAAGAAGGCAAGGTCATGGGCCTCGCTGCGAGCGGCCGCGCCGCCGCTCTGCGCCCCTTCTTCCGCAAGATCCTGGCTCCGGGAGGCTGCGACCCGAAGCTCGGAGGACGCAGCGGTAGGGCCCGCCTGGCGGCTCATGCACGAGCAGACGTCGCCGCTGCCCTGCAGGAGCGCAGCGAGGAAGTCATCCTCGGCATCCTGGCCGAGCACCTGCAGGCAGGTCAGCCGCTGGCCCTGGCGGGAGGACTGTTCGCAAACGTCGCCATCAACGGCCGGCTCGCGCGCCGCGGTGGACACGTCGACGTGTTTCCTCACATGGGCGACGGCGGCCTGTGCGTCGGTGCGGTCGCTGCCGTGCTCGGCGAGATGGACTGGGACCTGCCCTTCCTCGGTCCGAGCTACTCCGAGGAGCAGATGGAAGTGGCGCTGGTGGGAGCCGGACTGAACTACGAGCGGGCTCCTGATCCTGAAGGAAGCCTGCTGCGTGCCATCCTGGACGGGAGCCTGGTGGCGCGCTTCGTGGGCCGATCAGAGTTTGGTCCCCGTGCGCTCGGTCATCGCTCGATCCTGCTGCGAGCTGACCGTCCCGAGCTTGCTGCCAAGCTGGGAGAGCGCCTGGCGCGCGACGAGTTCATGCCCTTTGCGCCGGTGCGCCGCTGGGGAGAGGGCAGTCGGACGATGACTCTGTGTGTCGATGCTGACCAGGAGCTTCGCGAGCGATGCAGCGCGGCGGTACATGTCGATGGCAGCGTGCGAACTCAGCTGGCCGACGAGCAGGCGGATCCGGGCCTGTGGTCGCTGCTGGCTCGAGCCGAGGACGCAGGCTTGCCGGCGCTCATCAACACCAGCTTCAACCTGCACGGCGAGCCCATTGTCGAGAGCCCTCAGGACGCCGTGCGGTCCTTTCTCGCTGCCGATCTCGATCTTTTGCAACTCGGCCCCTTTGTGGCGCGGAGATGGTCATGACCCTGCGCGCCGATGCCTTGCTGCTGCGTCGTGCGATGACGGCCGGGCGAAGCCGCCCGCGTGGACCTTTCAAGGTGACCGCTGCGGTGACCTGGGTCTGTGAGCAGCACTGTCGTCATTGCAACATCTGGCGGCGGGAGCAGGGCCGCGAGATGAGCGCCCGTGAGTGGCGGCAGGTCTGGCGCGAAGCGCGCGAGACGCTCAGTTGGATCGACCTGACGGGCGGCGAGGTCACCGACCGCCATGATTTCGACGAGATCGCGGTGGCGGCCATCGAAGAGTTGCCCGACCTCGCAATGCTGCACTTTCCCAGCAACGGCAGTGATCCCCAGCGCCTGGAACAACTGACGAGGCGCATCCTGGCCGCGAACCCCAGCCGCCTGGTTGTCTCGATCAGCTTGGACGGCCCCCCCGACCTGCACGACCAGATTCGCGGCCAGAAGGGCTCGTTCGACACTGCCCTGGACAGCTGGAAGCGTCTCAAGAACCTGGGCGTGCCGACCTACTTCGGCATGACTCTGTCGCCGTGGAACTTCGATCGGCTGCCAGAGACCATGCAGGCTCTGCAGGACCAGTTGCCCGGGTTCCGTTGGCGCGATCTGCACCACAACTTCATCCACACCAGCCCCCACTATTTCGGCAACGAGGGAATGCAGCGGCTGAGTGCGCAGCAGATGGAAGACGCTGCCCGCGAGTTGATCGTCCGGCGCGGCCCGCCGCGCAGCGCCATTGAACTGGTGGAGCGGATGTACCTGCGCAAAGTCGGTGACTACGCAAGGGGTGGCAACTCGCCGCAGCCATGTACTTCGCTGGCGGGCAACTGCTTCATCGCGCCCGACGGTACGGTCCACCCTTGCCACGTCTGGGACCAGGCGGTGGGCCGCCTGGCTGGCAACGGCTACTCCCTGGCACAGATCCTGGGCAAGACCCCCGCTTTGCGCGCCCGGAAGCAGGTAAAGAGGGAGCAGTGTCCCGGTTGCTGGACACCGTGCGAGGCTTATCCGACGATTCTCGCCAATCTCGGTCCCTGAACCCGGTCGCCGCGACCGAGCCTAGTTGTGCCAGGGCTCGATGGCTGAATGAACCTCGACTCCTTCGGGTCCCACGAGGGCTCGCCACAGCAGCACCTTCTGAGCGGAGCGATTCACCGTCGTTGCCACGCTCAGGCCCCCCGAGGGCAGGCGGATGCGCAGCACCTGCTTCGGCTCGACGTCCCACTCGATCGGGCGTCCGCACTCGCCTTCCATGCCCGCCAGCAGCGAGAACAGCTTGCATTGCTCGATGTCGTCGGGGTCGGCAAAGGGGCGCTCGAGTTCGAGCTCGGCCGCGTCGACGAAGAACAGTTGCAGCAGGGACACGTCGTTACTTCGGGTGGTGTACAGCATCACCGGCTTGCCGTCCCATTCCACGCGCAGCCCGGTCAGCCGTGCCATCTCGGGCGTTGCCACAAGGTCGATGTCTGGCTCGCCGCTGTCTGTCACCAGGCGCAGGAAGTCGGTCCTGCCGTACAGCGGCTGTCGCAGGTCCAGTTCGATGACTACTGGCGGCCCCGGTGGGGGAGTCTCGGATCGGAACCAGCCCCAGGCATAGCGCTCCCTCTCGATGCTGGTCTGGCCGACGTCAGCCCAAAGCTCACTGACTTTGCGCAGTGACAAGAAGGTGCCGAAGCGGTTGAGCTGCGCGAAGTCAGGCAGCAATCCGATGTCGGTGAGGCGCTCTGCCTTGTCCTCGACGCGGGCCGGCAATTCGTGGCGTTCGCCCGGATAGACCGTGTAGTAGCGATCGTCTACGGGCGGCCGCCAGGTCCTTATGCCTTCGGCCGCGCCGATCCCGAGTACGACCGCCACGCCCAGCGCCACCAGGCCGGGCAGGGGTCGATCCTTCACCCAGCCCGCGCCGTAGACGATCCAGGCAACAAAGGAGGCGAATACGATGACGATGACGCCCATCTTGTTGGGGACGTCCCAGGCTTCCTGGACCGCCAGGCTGAGCTGTACCGGCAGCCACCAGAGCAACCAGAACAGCGCCAAAGAGCGACCACGTGGATGCCGCCAGATGGCCACGAAGCCGATCAGCAGCAGCGAGAACAGCACCAGTCCCAGGTGATCAGCGAGGTAGAGCGGCCAGCGCACAAAGGTGGGGAATGGATTTCCAGGAGTGCGCACGATGGTCTCATGGAAAGGCCAGTTCAATAGCCCATTCCACTCCAAGTCCATGCCGAGTATCTTATATGGGAAGGCAGGGTATTGAGGGTTGCTCTCAAAGCGAAGCAAGGAGCCGATATCTGGAGCAACCAGGTGGTGCACGTTCTCCGGCAGAGTAAACAGGAAGAAGGCCCCGATATATCTCTTGAGTGCCTTCCACCGGTGGGCAGAGGCCCAGGCGACAAATAATGTTGCAGGAAAGGCCAGGATCATTACGTGGCGCATGGTCACAGCCAGGCCGATCATTGCTCCTGCAGCGAACCAACGTGGTCGATTGAGCAGCAGCGCGAGCCCGGTGCCGGCGAAGGACAGGGTCAGCAGGTTCTCATCGAGCAGAGGGATGCCCGCCACGCTCGGATTGAGCGGCAGCAACAGCAGCGCCAGCCAGGCCCAAAGGCTCTTTCGGTAACAAAGCCAGCCGAGGCTCCAGCCTGACAGGGCAAGCAGCACGCCGCAGACGCCGTACAGGATGCGGAAGCCGAGTTGTCCGAACAGCGCGACAAAGCCCGCGAGCACGCCGGTGTTGCCCAGGCGGGCGTCCTGGATGTTCTCCACCAGCAGGTTGATCTGCGGGTCGACGTGCCCGGTGGCGGTCAGGGCGGTCGTGTAGATGCAACTTTCGTTGAAGGCGAGGGAGCGGTCGTACTTGAGGAAGTAGAGCAGGCCGATTGCCAAAGCGGCGCCGATCACCCGTGCCGCGGGCCCGCTGCAGGCCGCTCGCCAGCGCCGGGGGTCGAGTTCATCGAGTAGCCGTTGGCGTCCTGCCTGGCGGGCAAGCAGAGCAGCACAGCCGGCGGAGTGTGCCAGTCCCACTGCGAAGATCAGCGGGAAGGTCAGGTGAAGCGGCGTGAACAGGCTGATAAAGAATGACAGCGTCGGCACGATTCCGGCGCCCCAACCCAGGGCGACCAGGACCTGGTGGGTTGTTTGTTCGGGGGAGGCGGCCCCATCCACCCGTCGCGCCGTGCTGTCGTCGTCCTTGCCGTCTCTCAGCAGGGCAGCCGTGAGGATGCCCGGCACCAGCAGCACAGCGGCGCCGACCAGGAAACGCAGTCCAAAGAGGAGGGTCTCCACGCTTTCTCCGCTTCGCTTCAGCAGCCCTCGGCAGCCGCCGAACAGGTTCGCTGCTAGGATGCCGGCCTCAGGCCACCATCGCCACTGCCGCAGGCTAGATCGTTGCGGCCGGGAGCCAGTACTCCATGGGCACAGCCCGTTCCCCGCGAAGCAACCTCCTCCTCCTGCTTGCTGCCCTCGCGCTGTCTTTCGGTGCGCTATTCAACACGCTGCTGGTGACCGTCCAGAATCTCGGCGATCGCGACGGGATCCGCTACATCAACGGCGGCAAAATTTTCTTCGAGCGCGGCGCCATGTGGTACCACACGCCGGGTCTACGCCGGCTCGGACTGGCGCCGCAGAACATCGGTGGACAGGCCAACCTGCGCAACAACGATTTCGCCATGTTCGAGCCGCCGGTCGAGCAACTGCAGAGCATGGAGGTGGATTTTTCGTTGGCGCCGGGCGCATTCATCCTGGTGGTCCTGGACCACCCGGAGCATGGCGGTGAGGGCACGATGCGCGCCGTCCGCCTCACGGCCTTCTCGGCCGCCGACACTCCCTTTGTAAATGCTGTGCTCGGCTACCGCGAAGGAAAGGTGGAGCGACGGGTCGAGCTGACTGAACTGGGGGCCCAGTTGGAACCGGGCCGGCATCGTCTGCGTCTCGAACTGGTGGGTGCAGAGAACCTGCTCGTCGAAGTGGACGGCAGGTCAGTCACCGTTCCGTTCCCGTTGCGTGACCTGCGACCCTACCCGGCCCTGGGTAGCGGTGAGTTGGATGTCACGGTGCACAGTTGGTCGGTGGCCGGTATCGACATGGAGGGCCGCTCTTTTGCCTGGAACCAGAGCTGGCAGATGTCGGAGGTCCTCGGCCGGAACCTCGGACCCATCCTGCAACTCACTGTGGTCGCCTGGCTGCTGCTGTTCGGTCTGCTCCTGGGCAAGGTGGCGCTCGAGACGCGGCGTCGCCCCGATCACGCGCTGATCGAAGGTCTCCTACTGCCGCGTCCGCGCGCTATTTACGGACTGTTGACCCTCCTCCCAGTCATGCCCCTGGTCCTGCAGTGGCTGCTGATGATCAACTACGTCGTACTCTGCTGGATCGGCCTGATTGGCCAATTGGCCAACGATGGTGGCCCGTGGCGGGTTCCCACCCTGCGTGGTGCTGGCCGGGGTGGCGGGCCGGCCGCCTCGCAGCGAGGCTGGTGGCTGATCGGAGCCGGCTTTACGCTGCTCGGCGTCGGGCTGTTGGTCGCTGCGGTGCGAATCCCCATGGGGGTGATCGGGACCGAGGTGAAGCCGGCCTCCGGACAGCTGATCGCCGTGCACCAGCCGGTCTCGCCATTGGCGACCGGTGAGCGACTGGTGGTGGCTGTTCCCGACGAGGCCCACCCGAGCCTGTCCCTTTCCCTGCGAGTGGTCCTGGAAGAGGGCGAGGCGGCCCGGGTCGACCTGTTGCAGACCCTGCCGACGGACGCCGACGTGTTCCAGGTGGACCGTAACGCCGTGATCGACCGCCTCGGCGCTCCCGAGGTGATCCCCTCGGGGGCGATTCTTCCCGGGCTGCAGGGAACGGCCCCCCGGGGAGGACCTCCCCAGGACGACCGAGGCCCCGACCGTGACGATCAGCACGAGCAGGGCCCACGACACGGTGAGGATGGCGACCGTGGACCAGGTGGCGACCGTGGACCGGATGGCGATGGTGGTCCAGGTCCCGACGGCGACGGCGAGGAAGGCCAGGGGCCATCGAACTATGCGTTCCGGGCGATCTCTCTCCTGCTGAGCCGTGCGCAGGGATTGCCTTCAGAGGTCCGCAAGGGCTGGAACTTCGACATGCTTCGCTCTCCCCACGGCGGCTGGCAACTGGGGCCCGGCGAGCACCGCGTCGAACTGCACTATGCCGAGCCGGTCGTCGCTGTGACCGTAGACGGCGTGCTGGTGGACTTCCGCGGCGACCTCCGCGGCACCTTCAGTTCGACTCCCGGCTCTGGCGGTATGCCCGACAGCAGTTCCGGCGGCAGCACGGTCGCGGGGGTCCAGGTCCTGCCGCAGACCGACCGGGTGGCGGGCGTCGGCGACCTCAAGCTGTTCGTCGCCGAGGGGGCCGGCTCGCCGGATTCTGCGCTGGGTCACGCTACCGCCAGTCTCGAGCGCACCGCGAGGTTGGCGACGGTTGGCACCGTGCTGTTGTCTATCGGACTGTTCGTCTGGCTGCTCGCGGCGCTGACCTCGCTGGCCTACTCCCGTCGTAGCCTCCTTGCAGCCGGGCTGCGCTGGCTGCGTGCGCACGTCTTCCTGCTCGGGTGCCTGGCCCTGTGGCTCGCTCGCGACACGGCCTGGGGCGGCATGCTCAGCGAGACCCAGTTGCTGTTCTGGACCTCGCTGGCCGTGTTCCTGGCGGGCTGCAACCTGTGGCAGGTGGTTCGTTCGGGGACTGTGGGCTGGAAGAAGCAACTCATTGCGGCGGCGGCCTGTGCCGTGTACGCCGTGCTGGTGTTCGAGGGAGCCTCGCGGGCCCACCCGGACTGGCGCCACCAGGTGTCCACCTACTGGAACCACGGGCTGTCACCGCAGTTCCACTGGGTCTATGACCCGATGCTGCGGCGTCTCAATCCCTGGTTCGTGGACATGCGCTTCAAGCGGCGTGACTACCTGGGCGCCCATCCCGGGAAGAAGCGCATCGTGGTTCTGGGAGGCTCGCAGACCTTCGGCTGGGGCATCCCCTCTGAGGACCGGATGACCTTCAGCGACCGGCTCGCCGATGCCGTGTACGCCCGGGGCTATGACGATGTCGAGGTCATGAATGCAGCCTTCCCAGGGGTCAAGACCACCACCGGGCTGCGCTGGCTGGAAGGCGTCGCGATGCGCTACCAGCCTGACGTCGTGGTCATCAACTTCGTCGTCAACGAGTTCATGGATGTGGATCCCTACAACGTATGGGCCGGTGCCCACGGACCACAGGACCGGGTTGCGCCAGCCGCCGCCCTGGCCTGGCTGCGGCGACTGCCTCGGGACATCCACTGCTCGCACCTGGTGCAGATCGTCATGGCACACAATTACGAGATCCTCGAGATGGAGAACAGCCTGCGCCGGATCGTCGAAATCAGCCGAGCCAATGACATCAAGGTGGTGTTCTCGGTGGAACCCACCAACATCTACGTGGAGTCGGGCGGTGAAGTGATCATGCGCAACGACGCCGATATCGGCGCTGCAGTAGAGGTCTATGAACGGCTTGGAGCGGAACTGGCTGTACCGGTCTACAACGTCCTTCCGTACTTCCAACTCGAGGCCGACAACCTGTGGTTCTACGACACGATGCACATGAGCCGGCTGGGGCATGGGGTGTTCGCGGAGAACCTCGCTGCCCTCATCGACCGCGATGTCTTTGGTGGACCGCCGGCCCCTGCCACACCGTCCCCCGAGTCGCCGTCCGGACCTGCCGTCGGGGAGTCCGCCAGTGACTGAGGGAGGCGGCAAGGGCTACCTGCTCAAAGCCATGCTGTCGCTGCCCATTGCGGCAGCCGCGCTGTGGTTCGCCTTCCGAGGAGTGGCCCTCGACGAACTCGTCAGCGAGTTCGCTGGGATCCGGCTCGGGCCGCTCGCCTTGAGCCTGGCCTTCATGGTGGCCCTGGCCGTTGTCCGCCTGCTGCGCTGGGGGATCCTGGTGCGTACCGTGGCCCCGGTGCCGGCCATGAAGCTCCTGACCGTTGGCAGCATCGGCTTTATGGCCATCGATTTGTTGCCGGTACGGCTCGGTGAGTTCGTTCGCCCGGTGCTGCTGGAGCGGCGCGCCAAAGTCCCCCTGGGAGCCGGCATGGCGACCATTGTCGCCGAGCGGATCATGGACCTGGTCGCAGTGCAGTTCGCCCTGCTGTTGGCTCTCGCCTGGGCCGAATTACCGCCTCTGCACGTGCCGCTGTTCGACCGGCCGGTGGATCTCGGCGTGGAAGGCCGCAACGTGGCGTTGGCCGCCCTTGCGCTGCTCGGCTTGCCCGCGCTGACCCTGGTGCTTGCCGGGGAGCGAGGCCTCGTGGTGCTGCAGAGGCTTGCCCGGCTGCTGCCGCAGAGGCTTGCCGAACTGGCCCTGTCGTTGGTCGGCTCGTTTCAGGACGCCCTGCGCCGCATCGGTCAGCCAGTAGCCCTGGCTCAGGCGGCGGCCCTGACCGTCATCGCCTGGACTCTCAACGTGCTGGTCCTCTGGGCCCTGTTGTTTGCCCTCGGCATCACCACGCTCGGCCTGCCCGAGGCCACTGTCGTCATGCTGGTGGTCGCCGTGTGCATCATGCTGCCGGCGCCCGCCGGTGGCCTGGGCGTGTTCGAGGCTGGCGGAGTGGCCGGCTTGATGCTGTACGAAATCCCGCGAGCCACAGCGGGAGCCTTTGCCGTCTCGTTGCACGCGACCCACGTCGGAGTGATCGTGGTCATTGGCGCCATCATGCTGGTCATCGAGGGCAGCAGTTGGCGGGAGATGTGGCGCGCTGGCACCGAGCGGGTCGGCGAAGACCCGCAATGAGGAGCAGCGCTAGCGCACCCGCAGGATGATGTAGTTGCCGCCGTCCAGCACGAACAGGCTGTTGCTTGGGAAGTGGAAGGCTAGATCGGTCGGCGTGTGCAGCCGCGCTCCAGCACCGACTCCCAGGGCATGACTTCCGGTGCAGCCGCTGCAACTGCTGCAGCTACTGGCGGTGCAGCCGCTGCAGGCGCTGCCCAGTAGAGTCGTGGTCTCGCCATCGCTGAGCACGGCCTGGCGGACGGTGTGCTGCTCGGACTCGGCCCAGTACAGGCTGGTGCCGTCGCTGGCCATGCCGGCCGCGCTTGGGATCGAGGCGCTGTTCGCTGCGCCATCAACGTGACACTCGTCGCCATTGCCGGCAAAGGTGCCGAGGTATTCCAGGGCAGGATTCCAGGTGCGGATGCGATCGCCGCCGGCATCCCCGATGAACAGGTTTCCGTCGACGCCGAGCAGCACCGAGCGAGGGCCGCTCAGCAGCCCAGTGGTCGGGTAGCCGTCCTGGTAGCCGTCGACGTACGGCGCGCCCGCCACGGTCCGTACCTCGGCGGTCAGAGGGTTGAAGCTACGCAGGGTCGAGCTGCCCTCATCGGCGATGTACACGATGCCGTTGTGCCAGGTGATGCCGCCCATCTGCGCGAATCCGGCGCTGACGCCGTAGCTGTCCTGGTGTTGGCCGAGTCCGCTGCCGGCGACGGTGCTGACCGGGAAACAGTGGCTCGAGCTGCAGGGGCCCAGGTCGATGGCGCGCAACCTGCCGTTGCTACGGTCGCTGACCCACAAGGTGGAGCCGTCGCTGGCGAGGCCGTCGACAGAGCCGAAGCTTGCCTGGCTGCCGAGCGGATGATCGCTGAAGCCGTCGCTGCCGTTGCCCGCCACCGTGGTGACGACTGCTGTGCCGATGTGGATCCGGCGTACGCTGTGGTTTCCGGAGTCGCCGTAGTACAGGTAGTCGTTCAGGGCCAACAGTGCGCCCCCACCGCCGAGCCGGGCAGTGGATCCGTCCGCATCCACGTAGCCATTCTGGCCGGCCATGCCGACGAACACCGTCGAGCGATTCTCGAGGTTGCAGGTGGCATTGCAGTTGTCGCCGTTGGTCGTATTGCCGTCGTCACACAACTCCGGTGCCAGCGTCTGGCCATCGCCGCAGCTGGTGTTCAACGCTTCGGGTCTGCACAGGGCGCTGCAGCCGTCGCCGTTCGCGTTGCCGCCGTCGTCGCAGATCTCACCTTCACCCAGGTCGAGGTCGCCATCGCCGCACGATGCGCTGGCCTCGGGAAGACAGGACGAGCTGCAGCCATCGCAACCGCTGCTGTTGCCGTCGTCGCATAACTCACCCTGAGCCGCGTCGACTACGCCGTCACCGCAGGCGGGCAGGAGACAGGATGTGCGACAGGCGCCGCCGATCACGTCGCTATTCAGCGTGCCGCTGTCGCACTGCTCGCTGCACTCAATCAGTCCGTTGCCACAGGTGCCGAAGCACGGTGTCGGCGTGCCGTTGGGCCCTTGTGCCGAGTCATCGTCGTCATCGCAGGGAAACGCTGCGGTGTCGTCGTCGCCAGTGTCGTCGTCGCCAGTGTCGTCGTCGCCAGTGTCGTCGTCGCCCACGGTGTCGTCGTCGCCCACGGTGTCGTCGTCGCCCACGGTGTCGTCGTCGCCCGCGGTGTCG
>CAZBDA010000053.1:0-32916 GCA_964490445.1 uncultured Rickettsiales bacterium
GGCGAGGCTTCGAACAGCTACGACACGGGCAGTTCAGGACCGCTGGGCTGTCTCTCGGTTTTCAGCTCAGTCGCCATCGGCATGGCGCTGCTGCTTGTCGCGCTGCTCTGAGCGCGGTCCCACCCGCTGCCGGAGCGTAGTTTATCCCGGGTCGCCGCCGGTCGACGGCGCCTCGGCTTCGGGGGCCGGGACGGCTGGAGCGTCGCCACGCAGGGCCTTGTTCAGCGTGTAGTTGCCGGTCCAACTCGCCTTGTCGAGGATCTTGCCCTCCATGGCGGCCAGTACCTGCTTGCCGTCGAAGCTGCCGTCCATCTTGAGGCTGTCTACCGACAGGGCATAGAGGGTGAAGTGGAAGCTATGCATGCGCTCGTCGTTCCACGGCGGGCAGGGGCCGTCGTAGCCGCCGTACTCTCCACGCATCTTCTTGTCTGCTGCAAGGGAGTGGGTGTAGTCGTTGATGCCACGTGCACCGTAATCAGTCGGGCCCGGCGCCTTGCCGCCGATCGTCACCTTGTCGGAGTCCTGGCCAGCGGCGAGACCACGCAGCCCGGGCGTCATGTCCGCGAGGACCCAGTGAAAGAAGTCTGTACGGGCCAAATCTTTCGACACCGTCCGGCCCTCCTGGTTCACGTCCTCACCGAGGCTGGGAACGTCACTGTCCTTGCAGATGAGCACGAAGGACTTGGTCCCCTGGGGCACCTGTGACCACTTCAACTCCGGGCTCTGGTTGGCGCCAAAGGTCACGTGGTCCTTAGCCGCCGGTATGCAAAACGCCATCGAATCGGGGATGGTTCCCCCATCGCTGAAGCCGAGCACCTCCAGTTGCAAGCCGGTCTTGGCGGCTTGCGGCTCGACGGGCACCGGATCGGTGGTCACCGGAGCCTGCTCGCCCCCGGCAGCAGCAGCATCTACCCCACCCACCTCTGCATCGGACGTTGAGGTCACCGGCTGACTGCAACCGGCCAGGAGAATCGCCATTGCGATGGCTGTGAGGACCAGCGTGCCTGGCTTCATGTTGTTTTCCTTTCACTAGACTCCGGCCACTGTCACGGCCCTGAGAGCAAGAACCATAGGTGCTCCGGGCGACCGAGTCGACCTACCGCTTCGAGCACATCGAACACGTCTGTCTTCAGGTGAGGGATAATGCCTCGCTACCTGCCGAATCCGATGCCGAAACCTGACCTCTATCCCCTGCCCCTCGCGACTCTGGCCGACCGCCTGTACCGGGAGTTGTCCGCGGGGGACTCCGTGTACTACCTGCCGAAGCGAGACTGGTGGACACCGGACCCCGACTGCGACGTTTCGCGCAGCCATTTCGGCAAGACCATTGCAACCCCGGTCGGTCCAGCTGCTGGGCCCCACACCCAGTTGGCCCACAACCTGGTCCTGTCGTGGCTGGCCGGAGGCCGCTTTCTCGAATTGAAGACCGTCCAGGTGGACGACCAACTGGTCATCCCACGACCGTGCATCTTCGTGCCACACATCGGCTACAACGTCGAGTGGTCCCAGGAACTTCGGATCCCCCAATCCGCACTGGAATACATCAAGGGCTGGTGGCTGATTCATGTCCTGGCATCGAAGCACGGACCGGGACTGTGGCCGAGCGTCGATTGCATCTTCGACCTCAGCGTCGGCTACGACCTCGAGGGGATCCGTAGCGACGGGGTGCGCAGCTACATGGAGACCTTGCGTGATGCCGGCGAGGTCATTGATCACCTGCGCACAGAGCTCCCTTCTCATCTGCGCCACTGGGCTGATGTGCCCTGCCCGCCTTGCGTCAGTGACACGGTCACGATCTCCACTTTTCACGGCTGCCCGGCCCACGAGATCGAAGCCATCGCCTCGCAGTTGCTGGACTGGGGCTACCACACGGTGGTGAAGTTGAATCCGACGCTCCTGGGCCACGGCCGGGTACGTTCCATGCTCGACCACATGGGCTACGACTACGTCCGCATCGACCCTGAAGACTTCGACAATGACCTGCAGTGGGATCAACTGATGGACATGCTGCCCCGCCTCGAGTCACGGGCAGCGGGTGTCGAGAAGGGCTTCGGAGTGAAGTTCTCGAACACTCTGATCTGCCGCAGCGACGAGGCTCCCTTCGGTGACCAGAGTTGCTACCTGAGTGGCCCGCCCCTATTCGCGCTGTCACTGACCCTGGCCTCGGAATTCCGCGCCGTAGTCCGCGAGGACTTACCGATCACTTTCTCGGCTGGCATCGACGCTAAGAACCTGCACCAGGCAGTGGCTGGCGGATTGTTTCCGGTCACCAGCTGCTCCGACCTGCTCAAGGGGCGGGGCTATGCTCGGCTGACTCGGCAGCTGCGCAATCTCGAGAAACACATGAAGGCTGCCGACACAGCCGATCTGGACAGCTTTCTCGGCAAAGGCGATCGCGAGCGACGCGACAGCACAGCGGCGGCCAGTCTCAGTGCCTTGGCAGATGGGCTCCTGGACGATCCTCGCTACGGCCGAGCCAAGAACACCAAGGCCCCCAACAAGATTGGCTCACCACTGGATCTGCTCGACTGCATCACCTGCGATAAGTGCGTACCGGTATGCCCCAATGCCGCCAACTTCACCGTGGTGCTACCCACCGGCACCCACCAAGCCGGGCTCGTCACGTGGGTGGACGGAACCTTCGACGTCCGCCCGGGACGGGAGCTTGTCGTCGCAAAGAAACACCAGATCGGCAACACCGGCGACCTGTGTAACCTGTGCGGCGAGTGCGACACCTGGTGCCCCGAAGACGGCGGCCCGTACATCGTCAAGCCGACGATCTTCCTGAACAGCGAGTCGTTCCAGGACCATCCACACCGAGACGGCTTCAGGGTCACTCCCGACCGCCGGACAATCTCATGGCGGCGCAACGGTGAGCTACTGCACTATCACCTGCTCGATGACGGCCTTGCCTGCGTCGAGACAGCAACCGGCACAGTGCAGATTGGTAACGACAAACCCCTATCCACCTCGGGACGGGGTAGCCTCGAGCTTGCCGACGTAATCACCATGCGCCTGTACCTCGAAGCCTTCGCCAGTTCGGGCACCCTACTCTGGTTACCACCTCTCCCCAGCCACGACACCGCTCATTCCCAGGAGCGCCAATGACCTCGCCCGCCCTCCCCACACTCGAAGAGTTGTTGCACCCAGATGAACAGCCCGGGCCGATCCGGGCCGCCGCCCGCGCTTGTACAGACCCGCTGGATCCGATCAACCTGTTCAACATGACGTGGCGGAACTCCAACTCCCAAATAGAGCACCGAATCCTGCCCTCAGAGCTGACCGGCACCGACGCCACGATTGTCGTCATGAGTGGGCGACTCTTTCCCAGCGGAAGCCACAAGGTCGGCCCCGCGTACAGCTGCCTCCGTGAGGGGCTGCTCACGGGCGCAATCAGCGTCGACGGAAGCACCCTGGTGTTCCCCTCGACCGGGAACTATGGGATTGGCGGCGCCTGGGTCGGACCGCGCCTGGGTTTCCGTTCCCTGGTGGTTCTCCCCGAAGAGATGAGCCAAGAGCGGTTCACCAAGATCCGTGGCTACGGAGCCGACTACATTGCGACTCCAGGCAGCGAGTCGAACGTCAAGGAGATCTATGACAAAGTCGCCGAGCTGCGCGCAGATCCCGACAACCAGATCCTCAACCAGTTCTCTGACTTCGGAAACTACCGGTTTCACTACCATGTCACTGGAGGGAGTGCCGTCGAACTAGCGCGTGAGTTAAGCACTCACGGCTCTGGGATTGCCGCGTTCGTCTCTGCAATGGGCAGCGCCGGCACCATTGCCGCCGCGGACCGGATCAAGGTGGACTTCCCCGACTGTCGCACCGTCGGTGTCGAGCCGATTCAGTGCCCCACGCTATACAACGTTGGCTTCGGCGCCCACGCCATCGAGGGCATCGGTGACAAGCACGTCACGTGGATCCACAACGTAGGCAACATGGACCTGCTCGTCTGCATCGACGACCAGAGCTGTCTCGAAGGGCTTCAATTGTTACAGGAGGGGCGAGACACCCTGCAACGCGAGCTTGGACTCGACCAGGACTTCCTCGATAGTCTCGACGGGGTCTTTGGCGTGAGCGGTGTTTGCAACATAT
Organism: uncultured Rickettsiales bacterium; assembly: GCA_964490445.1. GTDB lineage: Bacteria > Myxococcota_A > UBA796 > UBA9615 > UBA9615 > UBA6601. The sequence continues at coordinate 4,096 of CAZBDA010000053.1, forward strand.
TGGCTGCCATCAAGGCCGCGCGGCACTACGGCTTTGGCTCAGGAGAGCGGGTCTTCACCGTCGCCACCGATGGCTTCGATCGCTACCCATCCGTTCTGCGACGGCTCGATGAGAATTGCGGCCGCATGACTGCCGAAGTTGCTGCGAGTCGCATCGGCCTGTTCTCCCAGGTGGACTCTTCCTGGATCCAGGACGGCAGTCCCGAAGTTCGGCAGCGCTGGCACAACCAGAAATACTTCACCTGGGTGGAGCAGCAAGGCAAGTCAACGGAGGAACTGAACGACCTGTGGCAACCCGAATTCTGGCAACAGCAGGCGGCCCAGGTCCGTGAGTTTGATCAACTCACGCTATCCAGGCGCTCTGCAGAGGGACAGCCGCAGTGATCCTCAAGGGTGCTCAGCTACTCCACCTCGCACCCGCCCGGGTCGAGCGAGCCGACCTTCGTGTCAACGGCACCCAAATCACCGCAGTGGCTGCCAAGCTCCAGCCCCTGCCCGACGAGAAAGTCGTCGACCTGCATGACAGGTGGCTCATGCCTGGGCTGTGCGTAGCTCACCACCACCTGTACTCCGCCCTGGCCTGTGGGATGCCCCTGCCCAGGGAAGCTCCCAGTAACTTCAGCGACATGCTCGCAAAGGTCTGGTGGCGACTGGACCGCGCACTGGACCGCGAGAGTGTCGAGTTGTCGGGTCTTGTCGGTGGAGTCCAGGCGCTCCGTGCCGGAGTCACCACCATTATCGACCACCATGCCTCACCCACCTTTATTGCTGGCAGCCTCGAGTGCCTCGACTCTTCTCTCGAGCAATTGGGCCTGCGGCGCATCCTCTGCTACGAGGTGACCGACCGTGGTGGAGAAGGTGAGGCCGAGGCAGGGCTCTCCGCCCATGCAGCACTGCTCGGCGCCCAGAGCGGGGCGAGCCGTGCCGTGATGCTGGGGGCACACGCCAACTTCACGCTCTCCGACCGAACGCTACGGCGCTGCGCCGACATGGCCCGCGAAGCAGACGTTGGACTACACATTCACGTCGCCGAAGCGCTCGACGATGCGGCCACTACCGGAGAACCGCTGGTTGCTCGCATGGATCGCCTCGGTGCGCTCCTGCCCGGCAGCATTCTCGCCCACTGCGTGCACCTCGATGCGGCCGAGCTCAGTCAACTCTCAGATGCAGGCGTTTGGGTCACCCACCAACCCCGCAGCAACCAGAACAACGGAGTCGGCTACCCCGACATCGCGAACTTCCCAGCGCGAACGGCACTCGGCACCGACGGCATCGGTGCCGACCTGTTCTCAGAACTCCAGGCAGCCTGGTTCCGGGCACAGGAAAGCGGCGTTCCCTGGAGCCCCGACCGGTGGCTGCAGGTACTGGCTTCGGGCAGCACTCTGGCGGGCGAAAAGCTGGGCGTCACGCTGGGCAGCCTGGCTGTTGGCTCGGAAGCTGACCTCGTGGTCCTCGACCCTGTGCCGGGACCACCACTCGCCACCGAGAACCTGGCCTCTGCTTTCCTCTTCCGCCTCAGTGCAGCAGCAGTACGGGACGTGATGGTCGCCGGCTCCTGGCGGCTACGTGACAGGCAGCCGGTGAGCGTGGACCCGAGCGAGATCGACCAGCGGGCTCAGCGAGTATCCCGAGACCTCTGGCGGCGCATGGAGAGCGCCCCCTGAGTGCGGCCAATGCGGCGCTGACCTTCAGTACTTCTCTGCAAACAGACTGGGGAATCGGGACAACATTCCGACTGCGTGCTGGAGCTCACGAAGGTCGACGCATTCACCGATCTTGTGGGTGTTCTGCTCGATCCCAGGGCCACAACCGAACATTGCCGGATAACGGACAGGGCCCGAATCCACCCAGCGTTTGCTGGCCGGCACAGGCACTGTCGTGTCATCGCTTGGGATCGGAAATCCAACACCATCGGTCGAGAAGATCCAGCGGTCCACCCTGCAGTCCTCCTGCAAGGCACCACCACCACCTGCTCGGGGCTGCAGATTCGGTCGAACCACCCGGGCATAGGCGTCCACCGCTGCCTGGATCGCGGGATGCTCTTCGGGGGTCATCCAGCCTGGATAAACCTGGGGATTCCCCGGCACGTAGCCACTCCAGGTGGCGTCATTGTATTCGGGGATCGACACCTCTACCGTGAGTCCATCCTCACGCGCCTTTGTGACGCCATCCAGGGCCTCTACGTCGGCCACGGCTTGTTCCGCACTCTCACCAAAAGTGAGGCGCCGGTCAAAACGCACGGTGAACTTGTCGGGAACTGCACAGTCGCTGGGTGTCTCGAGCCGTGCCCAGGACGCTGTTCGCGTGCCATGGCCCAGGAATCCATGGTCCTTGAAGCCCTCGCGTGCGTCGTATCGGCGTGCAGCCTCGGCCACAATTGCGCCACCGTATTCGAGCGGGTTGAGGCCTTCCCAGGGCATCGATCCATGACAGGAGCGGCCGGTGATCTTCAGCTCGATCTGCATGCGCCCGCGCTGCCCACGGTAGATGCCCAGGGCGCCTTTCTGCGCGTCTCCGGTGCCTTCAGTCAGGATCACCACGTCCGGGATGTGATCCGGTCCATCGACAGGCCAGACCTTACGGGTCATGTACATGGGGCCACCGCCGTCGTTGTCTTCTTCGGCAACAGTGGCGAATGAGCGCACGATGACGCCCCGCAGGGAGCCCTCGGAACACAATTCCACCAGGATCTTGGTGGCAATGATCTGGGCGACGACCCCGCCGAGTTGATCGGCTGCACCACGCCCAAACAGCATATGCTCCCACTCCTCGTCGGGAGGAAGGTGCCCCAACTCACGGCGCAGGAACTCACGATCGATCTGGGCAGGATCGGTGAGGCCATTGTACGAGTCCATGCCCGCACCGATCTTCTCGGTCCACTGCTCGCGCAGCGCCTTCACGGTGTCGGTGTGCCCATCGAAGTAGATCACCCGGCGCTCCGCACGGGGAGTGGGATCGTCCGGATCCATTACCGTCCAGGCAAGGTTGCCAAACTCATCGAAGCCGACATCTTCGGGACTGGCCACACAGCCGTGCTCGAGGATGGCACGACGCATGTACTCCAGCCTGGGCCCTTCATGGTTGCTCAACCCACAAGAGGGATCACCCCCCTGATCGGCCGGCTGGTCGACGTAGTCTGCTGGAATCCGGACCGCCTCGGCGAGGATTTCGGCGGCGAGGGGGCGGTACTTGAGAGCAAGCTCCGCAATCTTCTGGTCTAGGGACGACATAGCTTTCCTAATTCTGGCCCTGAAATGGGGACCTACAGTCAGCGAGCAAGTTGGCGCAGCTTTTCTACCAGACTGGGCACCTTCGAGCAGGCAAGCATGGCCATGATCACAAAGACCTTCTTGTTTGCCTCCCGGGCCACATCGACCCGGGCCCCGGCCATCACAGCCGGTGACACTTCGGCGCCGATGTCGGCTGGCAGACAATGCATGTAGAGCGCCTTACCATCGCGAGTCAAGGCCATTCGCCTCTCGTCACAGATCCAGTCGGTGTACTCGGCATTCTGCTGGAGCGCCTGCTGCTCGAGGGCAGCCATTTGCTGCTGGTCGCCACGTTGGTTGGCATCGACTCTCGCAAGCATGATCTGCTGTGGCCCCCAACTCTTGGGATACACGACATCCGCTCCCTCGAAGGCCTCGTCCATGCTGTCGGTGACCCGAAAAGAGCCGCCCGCTTCCTCTGCACCGCGCTCGGCAACCTCGAGGCAGGGCTGGAGAAGCTCGTAACCGGGTGGATGTGCGAGCACGACGTCCGCGCCCAGTCGTGGCAGCAGCATGGCAAGCCCCTGGGGCACAGAGAGTGGCTTCGCGTAGCTGGGTGAATAGGCCCAGCTCACGGCCACGCGACGGCCCTTCATTCCGTCGGGGAAACGCTCGCGCAGCCAGGCAGCGTCGGCCAGGCACTGGGTCGGGTGATCGATGTCGCACTGCAGATTGACGATGGGAACACAGCGAGAATCGTTGCTGTCGGCAAGGTAGGCATCGATGCCGCTGCCCATGTCTCTCATGAGCCGATTGCCCTCACCCAGGATCAGGTCGTGGCGCACACCCAGGGCATGTGCGTTCATTCCCAGCATCGCGCCGGTTTCCGCAGCGGTCTCGCCGTGGCTGAGCTGGGTCGTCGCCCCATCGACGATGACCGGGTGCATGCCCAGCCGCGCAGCGGCTCCCGCCCAGGCCGACTTGGTGCGAGTGCTCTGATCAAAGAACAGGGCATAGGCCAGTTGTGCGCGCAGCAACTCAGCCTTTCGGCCGACTCGATCCAGGGCCTCAAAGGACTCGGCAACTGACAACAGCGAAGCCAACTCGTCGCGAGACCAGTCAGCAGTGCTGTACATCGAACGACCGAGAAGGGACTCGATTGCCGACGCGTCCAGCGCCGGTAGCGATACTGATTCGGCTGTCATTCACTACTCCCTGTAGATACGCGTGCCTGCCTTGCCTGCGAATGCCTCGAGCAGGTGCTCGGGGCGGCAGATAATCACCTCTTCCCCACCCCGCAGCAGGAAGAATATCGCAGCCTCGATTTTTGGGCGCATGCTGCCCGCAGGAAACTGGCCTTGTCGAGCCAACTCGCGGACTTCTTCGACGTGGGTACGAACCAGGCACTGCTGAGTGGGCTTGTGATAGTCCCGGTAGACACAGTCTACCTCGGTGGTGATGGCCAGCCGCTTCGCCCCCAGCCGCACCGCCAGCAGGGCGCTGGCCCGATCCTTGTCAATCACTGCCTCGACCCCTTCGATGCGGCCCTCGGCGGTCCGCTGCACAGGGATACCGCCGCCACCGCAGGCGACCACGACCGTGCCTTCATTCACCAGTCGCTGAATGGTGCTCAGCTGCACAATGCGCACGGGGGACGGCGAGGAGACCACCCGGCGCCAACCACGATACGAGTCTTCCACCATGGTCCAGCCATGATGGGCGGCCAACTCCTCGGCTTCGGAGACACTGTAGAAACGCCCGATCGGCTTGGTGGGCTCCTCGAACGCCCTGTCACTGGGGTCCACCAGGACCTCGGTGACGATGGTCACGACCTCAGCACTGATCTTGCGAGTCAGCAACTCCTCGCGCAATGCACGCTGGATCATGTAGCCGATCGCTCCCTGGGTGTCTGCTACCAGAGAGTCCAGAGGCACCTGGTGGATCGAGCCGCTGGCCAGCTCCGAGCGCAACTGCATGAAGCCCACCTGGGGACCATTGCCGTGGGTGAGTACCAGCCGCTCACCCTGCTCGATGAGCTCGGCAATCGGTGTCATCGCTCGAGCCGTTACCTTGAACTGATTCTCGACGGTAGGCGGTAGATCGGGATCGATGAGCGCGTTACCGCCGCTGGCAATGACACTCAGGCCCACCGAGCTCGCCGAGCTGTCTTCACTCCCGGGCTCGGACACTAAGCGTGATCTTCCTCGCGCACCGACCGCGGCATCACGGCGCGTGCCGCGGCAGAGCCCCTCATCGGCAGGTTCCGCCGTCGAATCCCGTCGAAAGAGTGTAGCGCTGCAGCAACGGCCGGGGCCGTGGGCACGAGACCGATCTCGCCTACCCCCTTGGCGCCGTACTCAGTATGGGGGTCGGGAACTTCGAGCAATTGCACCTCGATTTCAGGAGTGTGCTTGGCACGCAAGATGTGCAGATCGTTCAGCTTGGTGGACTCCGGGACGCCTCCCGGCGCTTGCATGTCCTCGCACAGGGCGTAGCCGAGACCCATGTGCAGAGCCCCCTCGATCTGACCCTCGCACAGTGCCTGGTTCATGATCCGCCCGACATCGTGACTGGCAACCACCTTTTGCAGCTTGCCCTGGTCATCGAGAATCACCACCTGGGCGGCATAGCCGAAGGTGACATGCGTCACGGGGTTCTCTCCCCCCTGTCCGGGCTTGCTGGTGAAATCGCAGATGAACTCACCATGGAAGCCCTGCCCCACCAGGTCGGCAAGGGTTGCCCCCGCATCGAGCTTCTCTTTGAAGGGAAAGCAGGCACGTCGCGTCGCCTCGCTGCCGAGCATGGTTCCCCGCGAAGCGGTCGTCATACCGCACTCGACCGCATACTCCGTGCTCACCTTGACCTCGATCTGCTCAGGCGCCAGGCCGGTCTCGTGGGCTACCACCTGGCGCAGAATCGTGTACAGGCCCTGGCCCATCTCAGTCCAGCCGGTATGCAGGGTGACGCTGTCAGCGGAGTCCACCTGGATTCGGGAACGACCGATGTCTGGCATACCGTTGCCAATGCCCGTGTTCTTGATGCCGCAAGAGATGCCGGCGTACTTCGCCGACTTGTAGACATCCCTGACTGCTTCGAGGCACTGCCTCACGCCGAGTCCCTCGTCCATGAGCTGCCCGGTCGCAAAGGGCTGCCCCACAGACAGCAGGTTGCGGTCACGCATGTCATAGCCGTCGATCCCGACCCGGTCGGCGAGTCGGTCCATCATTCCGCCGATGGCGAAAGCGGCCTGGTTGGCGCCGAAACCGCGGAAGGCTCCCGAGATGGGATTGTTGGTATAGACGGTGTAAGCCTCTACATCGACCGCAGGAACGTAGTAAGGGCCACAGGAGTGGCCTGCCGTACGCTCCAGCACCTTGTCGCCCACCGACAGGTAGCCGCCAGTGTCGCCATACATCCGGGCTCGCACTGCTGTAAGGCGTCCTTGCTCGTCGCAGCCCACCGTGTACTCCATCTCGATGGGATGACGTTTTGGACTCATCAGCATGCTCTGGTCGCGGCTGATCGTGATCTTCACAGGGCGAGCCAGCTTCATCGCCAACACTGCCGTGTGCGCCTGGATACACATGTCTTCCTTGCCACCGAAGGCGCCGCCGTTGGCCTCGAGCTGCACGTAGACCTGGTCAAGGTCCAGTCCCAGGGCAGACGAGATCTGCCGCTGGTCGTCGTGGACCCCCTGACCCTGGGTGTGAATGCGCACCCCGCCTCCATCCATCGGCACGGCGAGGCAAGCCTCGGGTTCGAGGTAGGCGTGCTCGATGCGCTGGCTGTAGAAGGTCTCGCTGAGCACGTGTGCAGAGGCTGCGAGCGCGGCATCTACATCACCCCGCGCCACCTTGCTGGTGCGCACGTGGTTGGCGCGGTTTTCGTGCACCTGTGGTGCGCCCTCGGCCATCGCCTTGCGTGCTTCTGTGATGGGCTCGAGGACCTCGTATTCAATGGCGATGGCGTCGGCGGCGCGGCGCGCGATCTCCCGGGTGTCGGCAGCGACCGCGGCGAGGGTCGACCCCAGACAGTGGACGACCTCACCCTCGGCGACAAAGACCGGCCAGTCCTTCTCGATAAGACCGACCCAGCGGTCCCCCGGAACGTCCGAGGCGGTGACCACGGCGTGCACGCCGGCCATAGACTCGGCAGCGCTGGTGTCGATAGACAGGACCCGGGCCCGGGGATGGTCGGACAGGCGCACAGCACCTTCGAGCATGCCCGGCAGCCGCAGATCATCGACATAGGGCCTATCCCCCAGAACACAGGCGAGACCGTCATAGCGATCCAGGGACTGGCCGATCTGGGCCTCGTTCGAGTGCAGGGAGGGAAGAGAACCATTGGTCCAGTGCTTACCGGCTTCGCGGACCGCATCGACAATCTTCACGTAGCCGGTGCAACGGCACAGGTGCGCCTGTAGGGACTTGCGAATCTTGGCGTCATCAGCCTCGGGATCCTTGTCCAGAATGGCCTTGGCGCGCACCGCAATTCCCGGAATGCAGTAGCCACACTGCAGGCCCGCCACCTCGACGAAGCTGCGAGCGAGAATATCGCGCTCACGCTCCGGCAGACCCTCCAGGGTAATGATCTCGGCGTCCTTCATCTCCTCGGCGCTACGCAGACAGGCCAGGGTGGGCCTGCCGTTCCACAACACCGTGCAGCAGCCGCACTGTCCTTGAGGCGAGCAGCCATCCTTGGGCGACAACACCGAGAGTCGATCGCGGAGCGCGCCCAGCGCCGTCAGATCGGGGTCCGACTCGAACTCCGTCGCTGCCCCGTTCAGAGAAAAGCTGATGGTGCTCAAGTTCGCCTCCTACTGCAGTTCAGTGCATCATACTTCCTGTCTGCGTCTGAGCCTAGCCAGTGATGAGACTGCCGACTGCGACCCGGAGGAATATGAGCCTGCAACTGCCCGATAATGTCCAGGCACTGCGTTGCTGCGGCTGCGGCTACACGACCCAGGACCCCTGGGAGTGGGCCTGCCCCAGTTGCGAGCCCGAGTACCGGATGGACGTCGTCTACAAGGACGACGCGACGTTCGGGATGAAGGAGGCGCTGCCCGATCGCCCCTTCGACATGTGGCGCTACCGCGAAGTGCTGCCGATTCCAACAGGCGCCAGGCTCCCCCCCCTGCACACCGGGGGCACACCTGTCTACGAGGCGCCGCGGCTGGCCGAGGCGCTGGGCATCGCCCGCATCGCCGTCAAGGATGACGGCCGCAACCCCAGCGCCAGCCTCAAGGACCGGCCGAGCGCAATGGGCGTCATGCTGGCCATGGCAGTGGATGCGCAGCGGGTGGTCTGCGCGTCCACCGGCAATGCCGCGTCGTCGCTGGCCTGCCACGCGGCATCGGTGGGCCTGCCAGCAACGATTTTCGTACCGCGTCGGGCTCCGGAACCGAAGATCGCACAACTGCGGGTCTTCGGCGCACAGGTGTTCCGGGTTGACGCCGACTACGACCGCACCTGGGAGCTCTGTGCCGAGGTGGCAGCTACCCAACCGTGGTTCAACCGCAACTGCGCCGTCAATCCTTACCTCGTGGAGGGCAAGAAAACCGTCGCCCTCGAGCTCGCTGAACAACTGGCCGGCAACATGCCGGACTGGCTGGTGCTCAGCGTCGGCGACGGCTGCACCATCGCCGGCGCGGTCAAGGGCCTCGAAGAGGCCTGCCAGGCGGGATTGATCGACAAGGTGCCCCGTGTCCTGGGCGTGCAGGCGGTCGGTGCGTCACCGCTGGTGCAGGCCGCGCGGAGCGGCGAGGCCTGGCGGCCGGCTCCCGCCGAGACCATCGCCGACAGCATTAGCGTCGGCCACGCGCGCAATCCTCACAAGGCCCTACAGGCCGTCGAGCGCAGCGAGGGCGCGTGGGTGGCTGTCAACGACGAAGAGATCCTCGCTGCCATCACCACCACGGGCGAACTCAGCGGGGTGTTCGCCGAGCCAGCCGCATCGGCCGCCACCGCCGGAGTCAAGGTGGCGCTCGCCGAGGGCATCCTCGACTCCAGTTGCGAAGTCGCGATCCTGGTGTCCGGCAACGGCCTCAAGGACACAAGCGCCGCGTTGCGCGCAGCGGGGGGGCCCGTCGACGTCCAACCGACCGTCGATGATGTACTCGGTAGGCTCTTGTCCTGAGTCCCCACTGCCGTTACTGTGCCGCGAAACTCGCCCGCCAAGATGCGCTGCAGGCCGGGCAGACAGAGGAGAACCAATGAACCCGTTTCGCATCACGGCTGCCCCAGTCCTTGCCCTCGCACTCATCCTCGCCGGATGCGCGGGCGGCGAGAAGACCGACGAATCCCACAAGGACAACAACGCTCCGGGCGATACGACCGGCGTGAAAGCAAAGCCGAAGACCCTGCAAGCTGACTACGGCGTACACGTCGAGGACAAGATCGTCTTCATGGGAGCACTCAACGACGAGACGGGTCCCGCAGCATCCATCGGCAAGCCCTATGCAAATGGCAAACGCCTGCTCGCAGCGTGGATCAACTCGGGCAAGAGCGAGTTGCTCCCCAAAGGCTGGAAGCTGGAACTGGTGGAACGAGACCACGCCTACAACCCACAGAAGTCGGTGCAGGCCTACAAGGAAATCAAGGACAAGGTGCTGTTCTTCGGCACCAGCTTCGGAACCCCCAACACGCTCCCGTTGATGAAGAAGCTGAAGGACGATGATGTCGTGCTCTTCCCAGCCTCGCTGTCGTCGGAGATGGCAGCCAACGAGTACACGCCCCCCAGCGGACCCAGCTACAAGGTGGAGGCGATGCGCGCCATGGACTGGGCGGTTGCAGAGAATCCCGGCAAGACGATCAAGGCCGGCATCATCTACCAACAGGACGACTACGGAAAGGACGGCCTGGCCGGCTGGAAGGAAGCGGCCGCGGCTGCCGGCGTCACCATCGCCAGCGAGCAGACGATTGCTCCTGGGCAGAAGGACTTCACCGCTGTCATCAGCGGGCTCAAGAAGGCGGGCGTCAGCCACGTTCTGCTCACCACTCTGCCGAGCGCGACAGGCCCGATCCTGGGCACTGCCGCTCAGCTCAAGTACATGCCTGTCTGGCTGGGCAACACTCCCTCCTGGATTGACGCGTTCTTCAACCCAGAAGTCATCCCTGCAGCAGTATTCAGCAACTTCTACTGGGTCTCTGGATTCCCCTACTGGGGCGAGAAGGTCCCGGGCATGGACAAGTTCGTGGCGGCCTGGGATGACCACGGCAAGGAGCTGGGCAGCGCTGACTTTTACACGCTGTTCTCGTTCGTCCAGGGCATGCTCGCGATCGAGGCGTTCCGAATCGCACTGGACCGCAACGACGCCACGCGTTCCGGCTATCGACAGGCCCTCTCGAAGGTCAACCACTTCGACGCGGGAGGCATGCTCGAGCCGCTGGACTACAGCGAGGTGCCCTTCCGCACCGGCATCCGCACCAGGGTGCTCAAGCCCGACATGGCCAACAAGAGCTGGACGGTGGCCGCCGACTACAGCGCCCCGGCTCTGATGGCTCCGGTGCCCGGCAAGGCCGCGCCTGCTGAGAACCAGGCCGCGCCCGCCGAGGGCGAGGCCGCGCCCGCCGAGAACCAGGCCGCGCCCGTCGAGAACCAGGCCGCGCCCGCCGAAGATGAGGCCGCGCCCGCCGAAGATGAGGTCGCGCCCGCCGAAGATGAGGCCGCGCCCACCGAGGGCGAGGCCGCGCCCGCCACCAAGTAACCTAGTACTCGGGCTGGATCGACAGGCCGACCATGCTGGAGATCGCCAACCTCGAGGTGGTCTACAACTCCGTTGCGCTGGTCCTCAAGGGACTCAGCCTCAAGGTCCCCGATGGCGGGATCGTAGCGCTACTGGGCCCCAACGGCGCTGGCAAAACCACCACGCTGCGTGCCATCACCGGTCTGCTGGATATTCACAACGGTGAGGCAACGCGCGGTTCCATCCGCCTGGCGGACAAGGAGTTGCTGTCCCTGGGTGCCGAGGAGGTCGTCCGATCCGGAGTCGGCCAGGTGATGGAGGGTCGCCGCATCTTCCCCGAGCTCAGCGTCGAAGAGAACCTACTCGCCGGTGCCTGGACCCTGCCGCGCGCCCTGGCAATGGAGCGCATCGACAGGTTCTGCGACCGATTCCCGATTCTCGGGCAGCGTCGGCACCAGCAGGCCGGCTACCTCAGCGGCGGCGAGCAGCAGATGGTCGCGCTGGCGCGCTCCCTGGTGACCCATCCCAAGCTCCTGCTTCTCGACGAACCGTCCCTGGGCCTTGCGCCAAAGATCGTCGCGGAAGTCAGCAACCTGATCGCCGAATTACGAGCCGAAGGCATGTCCATCCTGCTGGTCGAACAGAACGCCGCGATGGCACTGGAGTTGGCCGATTACGGTTACATCATGGAGAACGGCAAGATCGTCCTCGACGGCGAGGCCGGGGTCCTCAAAGACGATGTCGACATTCGCGAGTTCTACCTGGGCATCGGCAAACCCGGCGGCACTGACTACCGCCAGGTCAAGCACTACCGAAGACGCAAGCGGTGGCTTTCGTGACCACGACTGCAGCGCCCAGCAGCCTGCTCAGCCTGCACAGCCTGAGCCTCGCTTTCTCCGGCGTCCAGGCGCTCAGCGACGTCAGCCTGGAGGTCGACGAGGGCAGCCTGACTGCGGTGATTGGCCCCAACGGAGCGGGCAAGACCTCGCTGTTCAACTGTATCTCCGGCGTGTACCAGCCGCAGCAGGGCACGCTGCGCTTTGCCGAACACGACCTGCGGAGCCTTCGCCCGCACAGAATCGCGGCATCTGGCGTGGCGAGAATGTTCCAGAACCTCGCCCTGTTCGACCAACTGACAGTGCTCGAGAACCTGCTTCTTGGCTGCCATCACCTGTACGGATCGAGGTGGTGGGACGACCTGTTGTGGCTCCGGCGAGCCCGACGCCAGGAGGTCAGCCATCGGCACCATGCCGAGCAGATCATCGACTTTCTCGACCTGGAGAGCTACCGGCGAACGCCCGTCGGCGCCCTTCCCTACGGCGTGCTCAAGCGGGTCGAGCTTGGCCGGGCCCTGTGTATGCAGCCAAAGCTACTGCTGCTGGACGAACCCGCGGCGGGACTCAACCAGGAAGAGACCGAGGACATGGCCCGCTACCTGCTCGACATCAAAGAGGAGATGGGCGTCACACAGATCATCATCGAACATGATCTCGGACTCGTGATGGACCTGGCCGACTCTGTGTTGGTGCTCGATTTTGGCCGTGAGATCGCTTCGGGCAGCCCGGCGACGGTGCAAAACCACCCGTCGGTCATCGAGGCCTACCTGGGCCGGCCGGCCCAGCAGGATCCGGCATGAGCGCTGCGCTGCAGTCCACCCTGCCCGGGCAGCTGGCACTGCTGGCAGCAAGCCGTCCGGACGACGTCGCACTGCGGGAGAAGCGACTGGGGATCTGGCAGGAGATCTCCTGGAAACACTACCTGGCGGAGGTGGCGGCGACGGGCCGTATGCTCTGTGAGCTGGGCGTTGGACCGGGCGACCATGTTGCAATCCTCAGCGACAATCGACCCGAGTGGCTGTTCGCTGATCTGGCAAGCCAGGGAATCGGAGCCCGGGCGGTGGGGATCTACCAGACCAACCCACCTGCGGACGTCGCCTACATCCTTCAGCACAGCGGTAGCCGCGTGCTGTTCTGCGAAGACCAGGAACAGGTCGACAAAGTCCTCGAGGGAACAGACGACACGCCCGACCTTCAGCACATCGTGGTCTTCGATCCCAGAGGAACACGTAGCTATGACGAACCGCGACTGCGCCCCTGGTCCGAGTTCATCGCTCGCGGCCGCGAGTTGTTGGCGACCGAGCCTGGCTGGTTCCTCGACGAAATCGAGAGCCGGCATCCAGGAGAGCCGAGCATGGTCGTGTACACCTCGGGGACCACCGGTCAACCCAAAGGCGCACTGCTGTCGTCGAAGAACGTGGTGGCGACCGCAAGCAACATGGCGCCCATGCTGGGCCTGGCGCAGGGCGACTCGTTGCTCTCCTACCTGCCACTGTGTCACGTCGCCGAGAAGATCTTCTCACTGTTCCTGCCCCTGTCCACTGGCGCTGTAGTTCACTTCGGCGAGAGCATCGCCACGGTCCGCGAAGACCTGCGGGATGTATCACCGACGGTCTTCCTGGGCGTGCCCCGGATCTGGGAGAAGGTGCACGCATCGGTGCTCCTCAAGATGCAGGATTCCTCCTGGCTGAAGCGGACACTGTTCGATTTCTTCTCGCGCAAAGGTAGAGAGGCCGCCGAACGGCAGCTCGCGGGACAGGCCCGGATCACGGACCGGATCACGCGACTGCTCGGCGACCTGCTGGTGTTCCGCGCCCTGCAGGAGCGCCTGGGACTGCGCCGCTGCCACCTGCCCTGCTCGGGAGCAGCCCCCATCTCCCGAGATCTGCTGCTCTGGTTTCACGGCATCGGCGTTCCCATCGTCGAGGGCTACGGCATGACCGAGTGCGGCGGTGTCAGTCACATCACACCCCCCGGAAGAGCGCGCCTGGGCAGTGTCGGGCCGGTGATCCAGGGGACACAGTGCCGCATCGCTGACGATGGCGAGATCCTGCTGCGCGGAGACAATGTCTTCGCCGGCTACCTGCACAACCGCGAGGCCAGCGAAGAGACGGTACGGGACGGTTGGCTGCACACCGGAGACATCGGCGAGGAAGACGCCAACGGCTACCTGCGCATCACTGGCCGCAAGAAAGAGATCATCATCACCGCAGGCGGCAAGAACCTAAGCCCCGAGAAGATCGAAAATGCCCTCAAGACCAGCCCCTACCTGCGCGAGGCGGTCGCCATCGGCGATGGCCGGAAGTTCATCTCGGCACTGGTCCAGGTGGACTACGAGACCACTGCCCGTTGGGCCGACCGGCACGAGCTGCCCTACACCTCGTACGCAGATCTCGTCGGCAAGGCCGAGGTGCGGGCACTGGTGAGCGAGGAAGTCGGCCGAGCCAACCAGCTGCTGGCCCGCGTCGAGCAGGTCCGCGAGTTCACCATCCTCGGCAAGGAGCTGCACCAGGACGACGGCGAGCTCACCGCCACCCAGAAGATACGTCGACAGGCAGTAACGCAGATCTACGGCGAGCTCATCGAGGCAATGTACGGAGGCGAAGCATGGAGCAGCTGAGCCAATTGCTGGCCTCGGGCCTCGCCCTGGGTGCCATCTACGCCCTGGTCGCACTGGGCTTCGTCGTGATCTACCGAGCGTCTTCGGTGTTCAACTTCGCCCAGGGCGAACTGGTGGCCTTCGGTGCCCTGTCGATGTACTCGCTGGCAAAGCTGGGGTTACCCTGGCCGGTGGCCGTCGTGGCGGCGATGGCGGCGACCGGGCTGCTGGCCTCGGGAGTGGAGCGGGTCATCCTGCGCCGCATGGTAGGCAGGCCGGTGTTCGTGACGATCATCCTCACCCTGTTCATCGGCATCCTCCTGCGCGCCGCCATGACCATTGTCTGGGGTCCCGAGACCCGGGGCATGATGGCCACGCCCTGGGAGCCGATGGCCACGGTGCAGTTGGGCTCCGTCACTTTGCTGGTGAACTCCCTGAGCGCGGTCGCGGCGGCGGGCCTCGCCCTGGCCGCTTTCTTCCTGTTGATCCGACGCACCCGGCTGGGCGTGGCCATGCGGGCGACCTCTTCAGACCAGGAGGTGGCCCTCGCCCTGGGGATCCCGGTGGGACGCATCTTCGGCGTCACCTGGTTCGTGGCAGGTGCGCTGGCAGCCCTGGCGGGGATCTTCCTGGGCATGTACCCCCGCATGGTCGACATCAACCTCGGCTTCATCGCCCTGCGCGCCTTCCCCGCGGTCATCGTCGGTGGACTCGACTCACCCGGTGGCACCGTCATCGCGGGACTGCTGCTGGGTGTACTGGAGTTGCTCTGCCAGGGCTACATCAACCCGCTCCTCGGCGACTTCGGTCACAACCTGCACGCGGTCTTCCCCTACGTGGTCATGGTGCTGTTCCTGGTGGTCCGGCCCTACGGCCTGTTCGGCACCCACGACGTGGAGAGGGTGTAGGACCATGCCGACCCGCGCGCTGGTCACCAGCTACGAGCAGGAACTGCAGTTGTTTCCGGACCGCTGGCACCGAATTGGCCTGCTGCTCTTCGCTGTACTGCTGCTGGGCTGGCCGCTGCTGGCGAATGGACACTGGCTCACCGTCGGCAACCTGGCTCTCGTAGCCGTGGTCGGCTCCGTCGGCCTGATGATCCTCACCGGCTTCGCGGGCCAGATCAGCATGGGGCACGCAGCCTTCCTCGCCCTGGGGGCCTACACGGCGGCAATCCTGGGAGAACGCCTGGCCCTACCTTTTTGGGGAGTGCTGCCAATCAGCGGACTGGTTGCGGCCGCTGTCGGGCTCGCCATCGGCCCCTTCGCTCTGCGACTGCGCGGCCTCTACCTGGCCATCGTCACCATCGGCCTGCTGTTCCTGGTCAGCCACTTGCTGCACAGTTTTCCCGACCTGACGCACGGGGTCTCCGGCATCTCGGTGCCGATGTACTCCTGGTTCCCAGGCGAAACCAACGACCACTCCTTCCTGTCTCGCTCCCAGTGGGGCCCGCTGCAGTTGGACGGTGACCAGAAGCTGTACTACCTGTTCCTGCTGTTGGCTCTCGGCGCCACCTGGATGGGCAAGAACCTGCAGCGCTCCCACACCGGTCGGGCCATGATGGCAGTGCGCGACAATGATCTCGCAGCCTCGGTACTGGGCGTCGACCCGGCCCGCACCAAGGTAGTCGCATTCGGCATCAGCTCCTTTTTGGCCGGAGTGGCCGGCGCGATGTTCGCCTTCCAGCAACAGTTCATCACCATCGAGCCGCCGTTTGACCTTCACATGAGCATCGAATACATCGCGATGATCGTGCTCGGTGGCATTGGCACGGTGTTCGGTGCGGTGACCGGTGCAGTCGCCTTTGTGCTGCTCTCTCCCCTGGCCGAGCTCCTCGGAAGGCACCTCCCGCTGCTCGACCAGTTGAGTTCTGCCCAACAGTCCAGCGTGCTGTTCGCCGTCCTGCTCATTGGCTTCCTGGTGTTCGAACCGCTCGGTCTACTCGGCCTGTGGCTGCGCACCAAGCGCTACTTCCTGTCCTGGCCGTTCCGCTACTGAAGAGACGAGGCCGGCGGGGACGGGGCAGCAGCCCCTGAGTCCGCATCTGCAAGGGAAAGCAGGTAGTTGGCCAGGTGCCAGTAGTTGTCGCCAACGAGACTCCCCATCGGCTTCATCGCAGTTCCGTCGATGCCGTTGCTCACGACCCAGACAAAGGCTCCCTCGGGCAAGGTCAGGGAGCGGCCCTCGTAGAGCGGCCCGGCGGGAATCGTAAAGAGCTTGGCGATGGCTCCTGCGCCGCGCGCATCCGCGGCGTGGCAACCGACACAGCCCGACTCATAGGTCTTCTTGCCGATGGCCACCGAGGCATCTGTCCTCGCCTCAGGATTGACCATCTGCAGAGCAGAGTCGGGGATCTGTGCGACCCAATCCCGATCGATGGCACGCCTGGCGATCAGCAGGTACTCGTCCTGGTCGTAGGGCTCTCGAAGCAATGACCACGAGAGACCGACCACCGCCGCTAGCAGGCCCAGTGTGGCGAGCACAGCCTGCTTGCGCCGGGCCGCCGCCAGCACCTCGGCCGCTCGCACATCGCGCTGTTTGCGCTCCAGCTGCCTGTGCTTCTCTTTGCGCTCCTGGTAGCCCTGGACAGCTTCCTGGAGCATGCCGCTGAGCTCGGAGGCCTCCCACGGCTTGGTGATGTACTGGTCGACGTTGCCGGTGTTGATGGCGGCGAGGAGGTCACCACGGTCGGTGTAGCCCGACAGAATCAGCCGCATCGACAGGGGCAACCGCTCTCGGACATGACCGAGCAGTTCGACGCCGGTCATTCCCGGCATGCGCTGATCCGAGAGGATGATGTCTGGCTCGAGGCCACCGTCGACAGCCTCGAGCGCTGCCTCGCCGCTGGTAAACATGGCGATCTCGAACGACGCCTTGAGAAGTCGCTCGAGCGCCTCGAGGTTGGGAGGCTCGTCATCGACGAGCATCAAGGTCAACTCGCCTGCAAAGTCGACCTGCAGCCCGCGCTTCTGTGTGCGGCGCGCCTCGATACGAGCCTCGAGCCGTTGACGCTTGTCGTCGGGCATCTACGTTCCCAGCACCAGCAACCCAGGCCGGTGGCTTGTCTCATGCCGGACGAAAGCAATCCATCGGCACCCGTCGCGGGGGCCTACTCGGACAACGCGTCCAGTTCCGCCTCGAGGTCATCGAAGCCGGCAAGAAAGTCCTCGGTGTCCGAGCTGTCGTCGAGTTTTTCGAGCCGCGCGGAGATCGAGTGCATCCGGTCGCTACGGGCAGCGTGATCACGACGCTTGACGCTCATTTCGAGGGCCCCTTCGATGGTCTCGAGCAGCACCGCCGGCTGCCACGGCTTGGTCACGTAGGCAAACACGTGTGACTGGTTGATGGCACCGATGAGATCAGCTCGTTCGGTGTAGCCCGACAGAATGATCCCGGTCGCATACACGTAGCTACTGACCACTTCAGAGAGGAACTCGACGCCAGTCATGCCTGCCATGCGCTGGTCGGTGATGAGTAGATCGGGACAACCAACCTCGCGAACGTGTGCGAGAGCCGATGGGCCATCTTCGAACAGCGACAACTCGAAGCGGTCGCCAAGAACCCTCTGGATTGCATCCAGGTTGCCCTTCTCGTCATCGACGGCGACGATGGTCGGCTTCGCGCCACTCGCATCGGTGGGCCTGCCGGAATCCCGGCCTTCTCTGCGCGCCTGCAGCCGCTCAATGGCACTCAGTTTGTCGTCGGACATGCTCGCTCCTGATCACTCACAGCGTACCGGCAGGCTAAACAAAAAGGTGGCACCTTCGCCGGGGCTACTGTCGAGGCTGAGGTCTCCCTCGTAGTCCAAGACAATCTTACGCACAATTGCCAGCCCAAGTCCCGTACCCTCCTTCTCGGAGCGGCTGGTGTAGAAGGGCTCGAAGATCCGGTCCCGGTCGGCATCGGAAATGCCCACTCCGTTGTCCGCCACCGAGACACTGACTACCTGCCGGGACGCGTCCTGGTGCACCCGTACATGCACCCTCGGCTGGTCATGCTCTGCCGTGGCATGAACCGCATTGATTATGAGGTTGTCCAGCACTCGAGCAAACGCTGTGCCCGGACAGTTGACCTGGCCAACAGGCTCTCCCTGTAGCTGGAACTGCACCTCGGATCCGAAGCGGCCCTGGAAGATCTGCAGGGATTTTTGGGCTTCCTCCCACGGGCTCGCCGGGCAGCCAATCACGACACTGCCGGGCGTCATCATCGTGCGCAGCTCGTCGGCAAGGGAGTTGGTGCGCGCAGCGCCCAGACTCATGGTCGCCAGGATCCGCTCCAGGTCAGCCCGCACTTCGTCGATGCCGATGGCCGCTTTGAAGCGGGCGAGTTGGCTGCGCTCTCCTTCGTCCAGCGCCTCCTCGAAGTCCCCATACACATCGAGCAGTTCGAAGACATCGGCAAGGTACTGCTGCAGTGGGTCGATGTTGCTGACGATGTAGCTGAGCGCGTTGCGCAGGTCGTGCAGCACACCCATGGCCAGCGGATCCTTAGAAGGCCCGCTGACGGCAGTTGGCTGTGTGCTCTCCTGCGGTGCGCTGTTGTTGTCCTCGCTCACCTGCTCACCCCCGAGGGCCGGCACCGACCACCCGGTAGTTCACGAGATCAAGGCGGGCGCGCAGCACCTCGACGTTGATTGGCTCGTCATCCACCACCAGGATCAGCTCGCCGTTGCCCATCCTGACAGCGGTATTCTCACCTGCAGCGTCGACGTTTGAGTCTGCGATCATCCCCGAGGCGGCGGCGTCGGTATCGCCGCCGTCCTGAAGTTCCGCTGTGTCCAGGCCCAGAGCAGCGGCCATCTCCGCCTCGGACGAGGGTAGATCGGGAGACGATGCAACCGGCTCTGTTTTCAGCGCCACACTGGGGGCAGGAAGTTCACGCGCACGCGACACATCCAAGGCAGCGACGGCAGGGGCTTCCCCGGCCTCTGCTTGCAGAGCATCGTCGCTGACCTCGTACTTGAGAGGCAGCGTGATGGCAAAGGTCGAACCGCTGCCCAGCTCCGAGTCCACGTCGATGCGGCCGCCGTGGCTCGTAACAATGCCCATGGCAATAGCGAGACCCAGGCCGGTGCCCTCGAACTCGCGGTCGGCGCTCCCCGTGACCTGCTGGAAGGCCTCGAAGATGCCCTGCTGCTGGTCTTTGGGGATCCCGACACCGGTGTCCTGGACCTCGATGACGACGACCTGTCCCGCGCCTTCTCCCTCGCTGCGGGCCCTCACCCATACCGAGCCCTCGCGGGTGAACTTCATGGCATTGCCGATGACGTTGGTGAGCAACTGGCGCATCTGTTCTATGTCGGCGTACACCGGCGGCAGGTCATCGGGAACGTCGAAACTCAGGTCGAGACCCGCGGTCTGGTTGAGCCCCTCGAACAGCACCATGAGTTCCCCGCCGAGCACGTCGGACAGGTCCACCAGTTCTCGCCGTGTTGTTCCGCCGCCCTGCGCCTGGTTCTCCATCGCCGAGAAGTCGAGGATCCCGTCGACCAGGGTCTTGAGCCGGTTTGCACTCTTGAGGGCAAGGGTCAGGGTGCGCTTCTGACCGTCTTCCACCGCACCGTAGGCACCGTCGACCATGGCGCCGAGGAGACCGGAGATGCCGTTGATGGGCGTGCGCAGTTCGTGGCTGGTATTGGCGAGGAACTCGCTCTTGAGCTTGTCGAGTCGCTTGAGTTCTTCGTTCTGCTCCTGCAGCTTCACGAAGGAATCTCTCAGTCGCTGGATCATCCGATTGAACGAGGTCGCCAACTCGCCGATCTCATCGCGCGTCTCGATGTCGATAGACTTGTCCAGGTCCCCGGCAGCGGCCACCTGGGTAGCCCCGACCAGCTTCTTGACCGGTGCCGTAATACGGCCTGCCAGCTGTGCGCCGAGGACGAAGATGATGCCAAGCACCAGCACCGCAGAGAGGAGATTTGCGTTGCGCAGACGACGGATAGGAGCCAGCGCCGTGCGCGCGTTCTTGAAGCCGACCACCGTCCAACCCTCGGCGCCCGTATCGCTGAGCCCGACGAAGGAATCCTCGATGCCCTCAGGAGCCATGCGACGGGCTAGACCTTCGATGGCACGGGCTGCACCGATGAGTTCTCTACCCGAAGTTCCCGCCAGCGCGTCCTGGGGCACCACTCCGGCAACCATCTCGCCGTTGTCACCGATGATCGCAACATGCGTGTCTCCGTTGTCGGAGCGCTCGCCCAGCAACTGGCCGGCCACCGACGTCTGACGGATCAACTGCTGTACGTGATCAAGGTCGACCAGTCCCACCAGGGCTGTCTCTCGATTGTGCGCATCGACGTACTTGCGCGCGATGGGCAGAACCCGCTTGCTGGAGTCAAAGGGATTCTCCACTGGCGAGGGTCGCGCCGCACCTTCCTCGGCACCTCCCCACAGGTAGCGTGGATTGACCTCCAGGCCGTCGGCGCCCTCCACCCAGAAGTCCGGCAGGATCTCCTTGCCTTCCTCCTCCTTGGCGTTGGAAAACATCACCAGGGCAGCACCGGGCAGGAAAGCCAGCAGTTCGGGATCCTGGCCAGAATCGTCCGACTTCGCTTCGGCTTTGTCCGCCGGCTTTTCTTCTTTCGCCTTGTCAGCCGCCTGTCCGAACAACCCCGCCAGGCCCGAGGCAGCACTCTTCAGCTTGTCGGCGGAGTCGGCTTTCTCGATAGCGGGAGGATCCGCCACAGGTACTGGATCGGGTACGGACCTGGGCGACTCCTTGTTGGCCGGCTGCACGCACAGAATGGACGAGAACACCGGCAACAGCTCCTGCTGCCCGGTGAGGAACTTGCGGAAGCGCTTCTGCAGGAGCAGGAAGATCATGAAGGTCTTGCCGTACACTCCCGGTGCGCTCAATGCATCGGCCTGCGTGGTCCAGACCCCCAGCTGGCGGTCGGCGACGTTGATGGTCTCGCTGATCTGACCACGCACCATGTGAGCGAGTCCGTCGATGTTCTGTCCGACCTGTTCTTCGAATCCGCTCTTTGCCTGGATGTACGCGTAGCTACCGCTCACGCCCAGCGGCAGGTAGGCAACCACCAGGAAGCCAACAATGAGCCGTACCTGGAGACGGTTGAAGAAGGGGATCTGCGAGGTGGGTGTGCCAGACACCATCAAGTCAATCTCGAATCATTACTGGGAGGACTTCAGTCCTGCTCACTCAGAGCCGCAGCAGTCAGGGCCGCACCCGGCTGACTGACATCGGGCGCCAGGCGATCAACTGACGGCGTGGTCGCCTTGGTGAGCGAGGTGAGACGGTCACGAAGCTTGATCATCTTGCCGCGCACCTCCTGCACCCGTGGGTCCTGGACCTCGGCGCCCTCGTCGGTGAGTTGCTTGAGTACCACCTTCAGTCCCCGGATTTCGGTGCGCAGTGCGGTCAGCTGGTTCGTCATGTTCTTGGTCGCCTGCTTCTTCTGACTGATCCGGATCGCCTGCTCGACCGACTCCTTGAGATCTTCGATCCGCCAGGGCTTGGTGACGTAGCCTACGACCGGGGCACGGTTGATTGCGCCCAGCAGGTCGGCCCGCTCGGTAAAACCAGACAGGATAAAGCCCACACAGTGCGGGTGTGCCTTGCCCACCTCGCGAAGCAGATCAACCCCAGTCATCTCCGGCATACGCTGATCGGTGATGATCAGGTCCGGGCAGCGCCCTCCGACAATAAACTCCAGCGCGTCCTCTGGGTTCTTGAACGCCCGCACGTCATAAAAGCGATTAAGAGCCCGTACCAGGGCGTCGAGGTTGGGTTGCTCGTCGTCCACGACAACTACGCTGTAGCGCTGCCCATCAGGCGCCGTACTTGATTGCTTCTCCGCTTCCCGCTTCTTCAAGCGGTTCTGCAATCTCTCCAGGCGACTCGACATCCTCTGTGCTTCCTCCCGCCCAACCGGTCTTTTCCCGGCGAGGGACCTCTTCGCACGAGGAACATAGCAGAGTTGATCATGGCGGGCCCAGCCTAGCAGTGCAGACACGGTGCAGCCCGGCGGGTGTGCGCGCCTGTATATACTGCAGGCAGAGGACGTGACAGAAGGAGGGGTCTGACCCCACCGAGGAGCAAGGAGTTCATGGCTGGGATCCACTTCCATCTCAACGGCCATCTCGTCGAGGTGGACGACCTCGATCCGACGGCCACGCTGCTCCAGTACCTGCGTGCCACCGGCCGCTGCGGTACCAAGGAAGGCTGCGCCGAAGGAGACTGTGGAGCCTGCTCGGTGGCGATCCTCGACACCGGTGCACCCGGTGGGGCCGCCTGGCGAGCGGTCAATTCCTGCCTGGTCTTTGTACCGATGCTGCAGGGCCGCGAGGTGCGCAGCGTCGAGGGGATCGCTGACGGCGACACGCCTCACCCCGCACAGCAGCAGCTGGTGGACCGGCTCGGGTCCCAGTGTGGCTACTGCACGCCGGGCATTGTGATGTCCCTGTTCGAAGCCTGCTACCGCGACGACCTCGATGCCGATTGGAAGGTCGACGACCAGCTGTGCGGCAACCTGTGCCGGTGCACCGGCTACCGGCCGATTCGCGAGGCAGCCCTGGCGGTCGCAGCACTCTCCCCCAAGGACCGCTTCAGCGCAGCCCTCGAGCAGGCCGGCGACAGCAGCCTGGACCTGCACTACGAGCACGGCAGCCAGCGCTACCAGTGCCCTCCCTCCCTGCCCAAACTGTGGGATGCGATCGATCGCGCTCCGCAGGCACGCTTCATTGTCGGAGGCACCGACCTCGCCCTGCATGTCACCAAGCGTTTCGAGCAACTGCCCGACCTCATCTCGCTGGAAGGGATCCCCGAATTGCGGGGCATCGAACCCGGTCCCGAGTCCTGGAGCATCGGCGCGACGACGACGCTCTCCGACCTCGAGGCAGCCACCGCCGAGGGTCTTCCCCCCATCGCGCGAATGCTGCGTTTCTTCGCATCCCGACAAATCAAGAACCGGGCGACCCTCGGCGGCAACCTATGCAACGCCTCGCCCATCGGTGACATGGCGCCGGTCCTGATGGCCCTGGGAGCCGAATTGGTGCTGAGTTCGCGGGGGGGAGAGCGGCGGGTCCCGCTGGACCGGTTCTTCCTGGACTACCGCAAGACAGCCCTGCAACCCGGCGAGATCCTGACTTCGGTGGTAGTGCCCGTGCCCAAGCAGGACCTGCGTTTGGGTGCATACAAGGTATCGAAGCGACGCGAGTTGGACATCAGTGCTGTGTGCGCCGCCTTTGCAGTCCAGCTTGACGAGCAGGACCGGGTGGTTGAAATCCGTCTCTGCTACGGCGGAATGGCGGCAACCACAGCCCGGGCGAAACACACAGAGGAGGCGCTGCGGGGAGAGACCTGGGACGAGGCGGCCATCGAAGCTGCCGTGAGCATGTTGAGGCAGGACTTCGAGCCCATCGACGACCAGCGGGGCTCCGCCTGGTACCGCGCTACGCTGGCCGGGAACCTGCTGCGCGGCTTTTACCTGGAAACCCTGGAGGAGCCCTTCCGAGCACTGCCCGAGCGGCCTTCTTCCACCCTGGTACTTGGGGATTCGGCATGAGCAAGACTCGCAGCCCCCTGCACAAGTCCGCTCCCCACGAGAGCGGCCTGAGCCACACAACCGGCGCTGCGATCTACGTGGACGACATGCCCGTTCCCAGCGGCACCCTCACCGCAATGGTTCTCACCTCTCCCATCGCCCGCGGCCGCATCGTGCGGCGTAGCGCCGGCACGGCACTGGAGCTGCCGGGCGTCGCGGCGGTGTTGTTCGCCGACGACATCCCGGGCAGCAATCTCATCGGCCCGATCATCCACGACGAGCCGCTGCTCGCCGAAGACGAGGTCTTTGCCATCGGCCAGAGCGTGGCCCTGATCCTCGCCTCGGACCTGCCGGCGTGCCGGGCCGCAGCAGAGCGAATTGAAGTCGAGTACCAGGAACTTCCGGCCATCCTGTCCATTCAGGACGCCATCGCCCAGGGCTCCTTCTCGACCGAGCCCCACATCATTAGCAGGGGCTCGGTCGCCGAGGCCCTCGAGAGTGCGGCGCTGGTGCTGGACAGCGAATACAGCAACGGCGGCCAGGACCACTTCTACCTGGAGACCCAGTCGGCCCTGGCGGTGCCCGGCGAGCACGGCTCCCTGCACCTGTACTCGTCTACCCAACACCCCACCGAGGTACAGGCCATGTGTGCCGAAGTCCTCGGCATTGGCCGCCACAAGGTCACCTGCGAAGTGCCGCGAATGGGCGGCGCGTTCGGCGGCAAAGAGAGCCAGGCGACCCAGTACGGAGCACTCGCCGCACTCGGCGCCATGACCCTGGGCCGGCCCGTGAGGCTGTGGCTCAACCGCGACCAGGACATGCTCTGGACCGGCAACCGCCACCCCTTCTTCTCGCGCTACCAGGCCGGCTTCGACAGCGACGGCCACATCCTCGGATTCCAGGTCGCGATCTACTCGGATGGTGGCTGGACCCAGGACCTCAGCAGCCCGGTGATGGACCGCGCCCTGTTTCATCTCGACAACGCCTACTACATCCCGAACCTTCATTTTCGCGGCCAGGTCGCACGCACCAACCTCGCTTCGAACACCGCCTTCCGTGGTTTCGGCGGCCCCCAGGGCATGCTCGTGATCGAGGACGCCATGAACCAGGCGGCCGACCGCCTCGGCATCGATAGCGCCGAGATCAGGCGCCGCAATTACTACGGGGCGGCTCCCCGCAACGAGTGCCCCTACGGCCAGGAGGTCAAGGACTGTCGCCTCGATCGCATCCACACAGAGCTGCTCGAGAGCTCTGACTACGAGGCGCGACGCTCTGCCATCGATGCCTTCAACGACGACAGCCGCTGGGTCAAGCGGGGGATCGCCTTCGGTCCGCTGAAGTTCGGCATCTCCTTCACCGCGTCGATGCTCAACCAGGCCGGCGCACTGGTGCTCATCTACACCGACGGCACCGTTCAGTTGAACCACGGCGGCACCGAGATGGGCCAGGGGCTGCACACCAAGATGCTGGCGATCTGCGCCCACGAGTTGGGTGTCCCGCTCGCATCGGTACGCATGATGAACACGGCCACCGACAAGGTGCCCAACACCTCGGCGACGGCGGCATCGAGCGGCTCGGACCTGAACGGCGAAGCGGTCCGCCAGGCATGCAACGAGCTGCGCGACCGGCTGCGGGTGGTTGCCGCATCCATGCTGGGTCTCGACAACGGCAGCGGCGCCGGGCTCACATTCCGCGACGGGCGCATCGAGGACGAGGACGGCGCCGGACTCGACTTCAAGGCCGTGGTCAGCGAGGCGTGGTTGCGGCAGACCTCTCTCGCTGCCACCGGCTACTACCGCACGCCCGGCATCCTCTATGACCGGGACGCGGGACAGGGCAAGCCCTTTCACTATTTCGCCTACGGAGCCGCCGTCACCGAAATGGAGATCAACGGCCTGACCGGCGAGTCCCGGGTGCTTCGCGTGGACATCCTGCACGACGTCGGCGACTCGCTGGTTCCGTCCATCGACATCGGCCAGGTAGAGGGCGGCTATGTCCAGGGCCTCGGCTGGCTGACTACCGAAGAGTTGGTCTGGAGCGACTCGGGCGCCCTGCTGACCCACTCGCCGTCCACCTACAAGATCCCAGCCATCGGCGACGTACCCATCGATTTCCGCGTGCAGCTCCTCCAGGATGCCCGGCAGCACGACGTCATCCACGGCAGCAAGGCCGTAGGCGAGCCGCCCCTGATGCTCGCCATCTCCGCAGTCACCGCGCTACGTCACGCGATCCGCGCCTTCGCCGACGCAGACGCCGACCTGGACCTGGAGGTGCCGGTCACCGCAGAGCGGATCCTGGCCGCTGTCGAGAGGCTCCGCTCCGAGGCCCCTACGCTAGGGCACTCGGCACATCCCGAGCCTCTCGCACCGATCTCGGCTGTTCCAAAATAGCTTGACCTACCGACTCCCCGGTTGCTCCTCTGCCGTCATTGCGGCCATTGTCCTGCTGACGCTCCCACCTGGCGGCACAGCTTTGGCGGCCGGCGTGGGCGACCTGCACGCCACCGCACTACTCGAGGGTGAGAAAATCCAGGCAGACGGCGTCCTCGACGAGCCGGCATGGCAGCGAGCCGCGATCGTGACAGACTTTGTCGGAATCGCCCCCACCGAGGGCTTCGCGCCGGCAGGCAGGACTCGTGCACGGATCCTGGTGGACGCGCACCGCATCCACCTGGGCTTCGAGTGTCGCTTCGACGAGCCGACCCGGGTGCGTGCCTACCTGAGTGAGCGCGAAGACATCAACTCCGATGACCAGGTGGGGATCTACCTCGACCCCTTCGGCGATGGTCGCCGCGCTTATATCTTCTACATCAATGCCCTGGGCGTGCAGCAAGACATGCTCATGGGCCAGGGGCACCAGTGGAATCCCAACTGGGACGCTATCTACAAGAGCGGCGCGAAGATCGTCGAAGGCGGCTTCGACGTCGAGGTGTCGATCCCCTTCCGCTCGCTGCGCTTCCCCGAGAAGTCCGAGTTGCCATGGCGAATCATGCTGACGCGCAAGTTCGCGAAGCGCGACGAGAAGGTGACTTTCCCCCGCATCTACAGCGACCGGGGGCCGAGGCTGCAGCAATTCGTTCCCCTGCACGGAGTCAGGGCGAAGCGGAGTGGCATCGGCCTCGAGTTTCTGCCGACCGTGGTGGGCCGGACAGGCCTGGACCGCACGGACGATGCCTCGCAGCTCGAGTGGCGCAAGCCCGGCTTCCCCGAGACCGTCGACCCGGGCATCGGCATCAAGCTGAGGGTCACCCCTTCGATCACCCTGGACGCCACCGTCAACCCCGACTTCTCCCAGGTCGAGGCCGACCCCGACTACATCGACAACAACCTGCGCTTCGCGCTGTTCCTACCCGAGCAGCGACCGTTCTTCCTCGAGGGGAAAGAGCTGTTCAACCGCCACCTGATGTACACCCGCTCGGTGCTCGACCCCATCTACGGGATCAAGCTGTCCGGCAAGCAGGGTCGCCTGGGCCTGGCTCTTCTGCACGCACTCGACGAGGCACCGGCCGCCAGCTTCGTGTCGGAAGCAGAAACTCCTGGGTTTTCCAGCGACGACGTCGCAGACAGCCTCTCGTTCGTGACCTACCTGGGTCTGAGCTACGACCTCGGCAAGCGGGGCAAGATCGCCCTGACCTACAACGACAAGGAAATCGTCAAAACCGAGAGCAAGCGCCTGCACAGCAATTTTCACAGCTTCGATGTCACCCTGGACCTGGACCTGGGTTCGAATGGCACGGGGCGCGCCTGGCTCAACCTCTCGGATACCGGGCTGGTCGACGGCAGTGACCGACTGCGTGGACTGCGTACAGGCACCTTCATCGATCACGAATCAAGGTACTGGGGTGGTGGCTTCGGCGGAGACCTGACTACGGCGGACTTCCGCATGGAAAACGCCTTCATGACACGAACCGACATCGCCGACCTGTGGGCCTATACCTGGCGACGGCTGGAACCCCCTTCAGGCCCGTTGCGCCTGGTGCAGTTGTTCATCGAGGCGAAACAGGTGTTTGAGACCCTGTCCACCGACCCGACTCCCTCCCACGGTCACGTGGAGTACGGGGCTGTGTTCCGGCTTCCCGCAACCACCGAGATCGAGGTCAGTGCGGAATTGAACGATGCGCTGTACGACAAGCAAAACTTCCAGGGCGGGCACATCGGGATCGAGGTCAAGAACCGGGCACTCGAACTCATCCAGGGGAAATTTCGGGCGGGAATCGGCGAGCGGATCCGCTACAGCGATGCCACCTTGACCCAGGAGCAGGAGCTGTCCGGTGAACTCCGCCTGCGGGCCCTGCGTCGGCTCAGCATCGACCTCGGCACGACCCTGAACCTGCTCGGTCGCGAAGGCGAGTCACTGGAGCGGCTCTGGATCTACCGAGCCCGGGCCACGCTGGGCTTTACCCGCGCGCTGTCCCTGCGGCTCATCGCCCAGGGGCGCCAGGATGCACTGCTGTGGGTGGATAGGGAAGGGCTCCAGTGGTCCTCACGACTCGACCTGTCGGCGCTGCTCACCCTGGTTCCGAGTCCGGGTACGGCCATCTACCTGGGCTATGGACACCGCTTCACCTGGGGCAACGAGTACAAGACCCGAACCGATGCCATCGACATCTTCGTGAAGGGCAGTCTGCTGATCAGGATCTGAGTTTTTCAAAACTCCTCCACTGTGCCGCAACATCCGCGGAGCATTCTGTCCCTGCCATGCGTCATCAAAGCCCTCTCGCAGACCCTCGATCTTCACTCCTCCGCCTGCTCGCTGCCCTGGCTGTGCTGCACTTAGCTGCCTGCATCGGCCTGCAGCAGCAGGCCAGCCGAGGGCAGCCAGGCGAGGACGACGTCTTCGGCGAGGACGCGTCCGCTGGTGGAGAGGACGAACCTGCCGAATCCGAAGACTCCGAAGACTCCGAAGACCCAGAAGACCCAGAAGACTCCGAAGACTCCGAAGACCCAGAAGACCCAGAAGACCCAGAAGACCCAGAAGACCCAGAAGACCCAG
>CAZBDA010000054.1:0-32724 GCA_964490445.1 uncultured Rickettsiales bacterium
GGCAGGTGTGACGGCGCCGGCGTCGTGCGACGACAACGTCAACAACCGGGCGGATGACAGCAGCGACTGCGACGACAGCGCCGCGGGCACCAACCCGCTGGGAACCGAGGTCATCGGCAACGACATCGACGAGGACTGCAGCAGTACGGCCTTGTGCTTCCTCGATAGCGATGCGGACGGGTTCGGGGCCACGGCGACGGTGGTCCTGTCAGCGACTGGAGGAGCAACGATCGGGTCGTGCAACGACGCCAGCAACAACCGGGCGGACGACAGCACGGACTGCAACGACATCGCCGCGGGCACCAACCCGCTGGGGACCGAGGTCAGCGGCAACGACGTCGACGAGGACTGCAGTGGTACGGCTGTGTGCTTTGCTGATGTCGATGGAGATGGCGCCGGGGGCACATCGACGGTGACCCTGGCAGCGACCGCAGGCCTGACGGCGCCGGCGTCCTGTGACGACAACGTCAACAACCGTGCGGATGACAGCACGGACTGCGACGACAGCGATGCCGCCAACTTCCTGGGCAACACCGAGGTCTGTGACGCCCAGGACAACAACTGCGACTGCACCGGTGACTCGAACGGCGACTTCACGGTATGCGGAGTGGGCGATACTGGAGTTGACGAGGGCTTCGACGTCGATCTCGACGGAGTGACCACCTGTGGTGACGACGGCAACCCGTCAACGACCATCGACAACGACTGCGACGACGGCGATGAGGACCGTTTCCCTGGCAATACCGAGACCTGTAACGCGATCGATGATGACTGTATCCTCGGGGTCGATGACGGCTTCAATGTCGACGGCGATGCGTTTACCACCTGTGGTCCTGACGGTAATCCTGCCACCCTGGGCGACAACGACTGCAATGACAGCAACATTGCGATCTTCCCGCAGGCTGGTGATAGCGCGGTGAATGGAATCGACGCGGACTGCGACGGGCAGGATTGCCTGGCGGGTGACGGTGCAGTCGGAACAGCGTTTACGACGGGTCCTTACTACGTGTACTGCGCAGTCTCTGCGAGCCAGGCCGCTGCCGTGGCTGCTTGTGAGGGAGCCGTTGGCGACTACCGACTGGCCGAGATCTACAATTCCACCGACAACAACGAGGTGGCCGTGATGCTGGGCACGTCGGAGACTGCCTGGATTGGTGCGACCGACAGTGCCACTGCTGACGACTTCCTGTGGGATGCCGGCTCGAACAACAGTGAGAATACTCCGGGTGCGACCGACAACCCCTGTGACGTAGGCACCGGAGTAAGTCCAGCGTTCTGCAACTGGGATCCCGGTCCTACCGCTCAACCCGATGGAGGTGCGAGCGAAGAATGCGTGTTGATCAACGAGAACGGCCAGTGGAGCGACGAGGATTGCAGTACCCCCACCGGTTACCTCTGCGAGGGCTTCTGAGCCGACTCAGTCCAGCAGTTCCGCGACCTCCTCCGCCAGTGCTGCTGCCGCCGTCAGTCCGGGACTCTCGATTCCTGCCAGAGTGATCCAGCCGGGCAGACCGCGGCCGCTTTCTTCTTCGACCACGAAGTCCCGAAAAGCACCCTCCGCCGGGCTGAGCTTGGCACGGATCCCGCTCTGGTCCGGGGCAAGGTCCTGTTCCTCGAGCCAGGGCAGCAGAGGTCTTGCCGCTGCCAGGAACGCCGCCTTGCGGGACGGGTCGACCTGCAGGGGGTAGGGCGGGCCCTGCACGTAGGTGGCGTCGGGTCCCAGGCGCATGCCCCCTTCGGTGTCGAGGCAGATGTGCACGCCCAGGCCCGAGGAGGAAGCCCGCCCCACCGGGTAGATCAGTGACTTCGTTCGTCCCAGGTGTCGCGGTGCGATACGGAAGTAGTCGCCCTTGCATGGGAACTGGCGGTAACCGGCTGCGTCGATGTCGATGCCTGCAAGCTGGGACAGCCGGTCCTGTCCCAGTCCGGCGGAGTTGACCACCTGTCTGCAGGTCACCGGGTGCAGTGCGACTTTCGGACCTGCATTTGGGTCGCGGCACAGCAGTCGGTAGCCGTCGCCGATGGCTTGCACCTCGACGACCTCGCTGTGAAATACGATGACGGCTCCACCGGCTTCTGCTTCGGCCTGGAACGAGCTGGCATAAGCATGGGAGTCCACCACGCCTGTCGATGGCGACCAGATGGCCGCACGAGCGGCGACGCCGGGCAAGGGCTCGGCCAATTCGGAGGGGCCGAGCACGCGCAGGTCGTGCACGCCGTTGGCGGCGCCGCGCTCAGCCAGTCCCTGCAGTTCCTGTTCCTGCTCCTCGTCGAGGGCAACGATGTACTTGCCCACCTTCGGTGCGTCGATTGCGAGGCGCGCGCAGCGCTCGTACAGCAACTCCCGGCCACGTACGCAGCTGGTGGCTTTGCGGGAACCGGGAGGGTAGTAGATTCCAGCGTGTACTACCTCGGAGTGGCGCGAGGAGGTCTCTCGACAGATGCCGTCGTGGCGCTCGAGGACCAGCACAGTGCGTTCGGGTCGGGCCGCCTGGGCGGCGACTGCCAGGCCGACGACGCCGGCGCCAACGACGACCAGGTCGAAGTCGTGCGAATCTTCAGTCACCGGGGGCGCTCCCGGCGCCCGGGCCGAAGGGGCCATCCTCCCACCAGCGGAACATGAGCAGGGTCCAGAGCAACTTGCGACGGTCGCGACGTCCGCTCAGGTGGTCGTCGAGGAGCCCGTCGACCACCTTCTGCTTGAGCCAGCCCGTCTTGGCCGCCCCGCCGGAGCCCAGGGTGTCGAGCAGCAGTTCGCGCAGCGGACCGCGTAGCCAATGCGCGACGGGCAGGCCAAAGCCCTTCTTGCCGCGCCGGGTGATGGCGCGGGGAAGGCTCGGGCCGATCGCTTTTTTCAGCAGGTACTTGCCCGTGGGCCCGCGCAGCTTGAGGGAGGCAGGAATTCGCGCCGCCATCTCGACGACCCGGTGATCCAGGAAAGGCGTGCGCACTTCCAGCGAACAGGCCATCGATGCACGGT
Organism: uncultured Rickettsiales bacterium; assembly: GCA_964490445.1. Taxonomy (GTDB): domain Bacteria; phylum Myxococcota_A; class UBA796; order UBA9615; family UBA9615; genus UBA6601. The sequence continues at coordinate 2,981 of CAZBDA010000054.1, forward strand.
CGACCTTCACCAGGATGTCGTCGCCCAGGTAGGTCTTCAGGTCGAGGTGCAGCAACTGCTCCAGTGGCGAGGAGCCTTCAGCCTGGGCGTAGCTGCGGTCGACGATGTCCCAGGGAGCGTCGGATGACAGGCTCTCGAGGACCTCGTCGGCGAGCACCGCCCGCATCTCTTCTTCGAGGAAGGCTCCCAACCAGGTCGCCTGCCTGCGTGCCGGCGGTAGTGATGCGCCCTGCACGAAGCGCCGCGCCATGTAGTCCGGGGTCACGTTGTCGTACGACGAGGGCAGGTGCTCACTGAGGCGTTCGAGCATCGAGAACATGGGAGCTGAGCCTGGCACGAGCCCCGCACCGCGGGCAGCTGCCTGGGCCAGGTAGGTGGGATAGCCGGCAAACAACTCGTCGGCGCCGTCTCCGGACAGCACCACGGTAACGCCCGCGTTCTTGACGCTCTGGCAGAGAAAGTGAGTGGGCAGGATGGAGGCGTCAGCGAATGGCTCGTCGAGGAAGCCACGAACCCGGTCGAGAATCGGTTGGAAGCGGTCCGCCCCGAGGGTTTGCGCGCTGTGCTTGCTGCCGATGTGGGCTGCCACCTGTTGCGACCAGCGGCTCTCGTCGAAGCTCTGCTCCTCGAAGTCGATCGAGAACGTACGCAGGTCCGGTACCAGGCCGGCCATCAGCGACGAGACCGCCGAGGAATCCACGCCGCCGGACAGCAAGGCACCGATGGGGACCTCTGACACCAGCCGGGCGCGGACCGCCTCGCGCAGGGCGTGCAGCAGCACCGGGATCCAGGCGGCTTCGCTGTTGTCGCCGGCAGCTGGCAGGGGGATTTCCGGGTAGGCCCAGTCCTCGCGACCGAGCCCCCACCGCAGTTGCCACCAGCAGTGATCGTGCTGCTGCCCGTCGGCAGTTATGTGGAGGTAGTGCCCGGCCTGCAGCTTGCGCACGTTCTTGTAGATGCAGCGAGGTGCTGCGACGTACTCCATGACCAGGTAGCGGGCCAGGCTTCCCGGATCGATCTCACGGTGCACCTCGGGATGTTGCAGCAGCGACTTCAGCTCCGAGCCGAACACCCAGGTGTTGCCGAACTGTCCGACATAGAGTGGCTTGATGCCCAGGCGGTCGCGGGCCAGGAACATCTCGCCGCTGCGTCGGTCATACAGTGCGAAGCCGAACATGCCGTTGAGGCGCGACAGCAGCCCTTCGATGCCCCACTGCTCGTAGCCCACCGGCAGCAGCTCGGTGTCGCCGGCGGTGGTGAAGCTATGACCGAGTCCCTCGAGTTCCTCGCGGAGTGCTCGGAAATTGTAGATTTCGCCGTTGAACACGCACACGGTGTCGCCGCTGGGGCTGAGTCGGGGCTGCTGCGAACTGGCGACGTCGATGATCGACAGGCGTCGCGCAGCAAGACCGACGCCCGGCCCGAACCAGGAGCCATCCTCGTCGGGTCCTCGGTGTTCGATGGCATCGTTCATCCGCTGCAGAGCCAACTGCTCTGACCGGGGCGGGGTGGATGAATCGTTGGGGCGGAAGAAGCCAGTCAGGCCACACATGGGTCGCTGTCCGCAGCTCCTGGATCCGGGTCGTCGGGACCATCACGCTGCGCGGGTGGGGGCGCGCCCGGCGCCGGCGCCTCGTGCTCCACGGGGGTCTGGGAGCGTCCGATCAGTGGCACTTGAGGGGTCAGGCCTCGTACCTGGCGGACGCGGTACGGCGACTTCTTCTGGATGTCGAAGTTCATTCGGATAATGACCTCTGCGAGCAGGCCGAAGAAGAACGAATTGAAGCCAAGCAGCACGAACATTGCCGCCAGGTGGACCAGCGGATTCTTGTGCATCCAGGTACCGAGTTCGTATTTCATCGAAACGGCCACCGCGGCAAAGAACACGCCCAGTGCGATCGACGCGAAGCCGTAGTAACCGAAGAAGTACAGCGGGTTGGTATAGAAGTCGCGTAGGAATACCGTGGTGAGCAGGTCGAGCAGCACGCGGAACGTGCGGGTGAGACCGTACTTGCTGTAGCCCTTGGTGCGGGGTCGATGATTGACCGCAACCTCGGTCATGCGGGCTCCAGCCCAGGTCACGTAGATGGGAATAAAGCGGTGCATCTCGCCGTACAGCGGGATGTCCTCCACGTACTCGCGTCGATACACCTTGAGTGTGCATCCGTAGTCGTGCAGTACGACGCCGGTGGTGCGCGAGATCAACCAGTTGGCGAGCTTCGATGGAAACTTGCGAAGCAGGAAGCCGTCTTCGCGCTGCTTGCGCCAGCCGCACACCAGATCGTTGCCCTGGTCGAGGTGGTCGAGGAGGTTCGGAATGTCGGCAGGGTCGTTCTGCAGGTCCGCATCCATGCTGACCAGGATGTCGTTTCGGGCGTGCTTGATGCCTGCCGCCATGGCCGAAGTCTGGCCGTAATTGCGGATGAAGTGGATGACCCGGAATCGCTTGTCGATCCTGTGCAGTTCATCGAGCAGCTGGGTGCTGCCGTCGGTGCTGCCGTCGTTGACAAGGATCACCTCGAAGCTGATCCCCTCAGGATCCAGAGCGGCCATGATGGCCTGTTGCAGGTCGCGCAGGTTCTCGACCTCGTCATAGACCGGGATCACGATCGAGATCGGCTGCTGTCGAGCGGGTAGAGGTGGAGACTGCGTTGCAGACATAAGCTGGGGCATTGTAGCCGCCTGCGCGGGACCTCGTCGCCTCGACCCTTACTCCCGGGTCTCGACCAGGGCTTCGAAGACGACGTCGTTGTAGTCGTTGTCGAAGCCGTCTTCGTGTTCCAGCAGCCAGTGGTTGGGGTTCGCCGGTAGGGGAGTGATCTGGAATGCGGCGGGGTCGAGGGTCGAGAACTGGCTCGAGCACGAGGTCGAGGTAAAGCGCATGGCTGTACAGGGAAGTACCTGGCCGACGTCCACCTCGGTGCCGGTGGCGGCGTGTACTTCGCCCACCATGTCCGCGATCACCACCGGCGCGTCCATGGCCAGGTAGATGTCGCAGCCCGCGTCGACACTGAGAATGGTCACGTACAGGTGGCCCCAGTCGATGATGAACATTTCCTGTGGGTCGCCGCTGGGGCTGTCCTCGGCAAAGCCGTCGCAGTCGCTGTCGATGCCGTCGCAACCGTCGCTTGCGCCGGGATAGGTGGTCGCTTCGAGGTCATCGCAGTCGCCGGCACAGATCGAGACCCCGTCCCCATCTGTGTCCAACTCGTCAGGCGTGCCGTCCTGGCCGTTTCCCAGCTCGCCGTCACAGTCGGTGTCGAGGCCGTCGCAGATTTCTTCCGCCAGGGGGTGAATGAGTGGGTTTCCCGGTGCACAGTCGTCTTCGTCGGGGCTGCCATCACCGTCGCTGTCCAGGGGAGTGCTGTCGTCGTCATCGCCTGCGCTGTCGTCGTCACCGCTGGCCGAGTCGTCGTCGTCTGCGCTGTCATCGTCCGCTGTGAACGCATCGTCGTCGTCGCAGTTCAGGCACCAGCGCGTCGAAGCGGTGCAGCCGGCGAGCAGGAACAGTAAAGCGATGAGCAGTACGCTGGTCGCGACGGCAGGGGACGGTAGCTCCCCCCTGGGATGCGCGGACAGCCTCGAGAAGACGGTCGTAGGCACCACAGGTTCCTCCAGTGCGGGTCAGAGCCCCTGGTTGATCTCCTCCAGGGCGGCCGTTGCCGCCTTCGCACAGGAATCAATCTCAGACTCCGAACCTGCCATGATGAGGCGGCCCGTTGCACCAAAAACGCGGATGTCGATGAGCTTGACGTCGGCAGCCTTGAGCGCTTCGTTGCAGGCAATGCTGAGGTAGGCGGCGGGCTTGGCCTCCATGATCAGCACGGAGTCGCCTGCGAGGACCATCTGTCCCCAGGCGAGGCCCGTAAAGGCGATGGCGTGGTCCTGTTCGACGGAGCGGATGATCTTGTTCTGCAAGATCTCGCAGGGAGCCCGGTCGGTTTCCTTGAGATTGGATGCGTCGAGCACCGCCTGGCCGGCGGCTCGCACTTCGCCCTGATCCTCGTGGTGCACCTGCATCATGCCGAAGACCCGTTCGGTGACCATCGAGCCGAGCCGAGCCTTGGTTGCCTTCAGCGCCTGGTCGATCTTGACGTGAATTTCCATCGCCGGGGCGATTTCAAGGAACAGGGCCGCGTCGTACTCACGGGGGTCATAGACCTTGTTGGTCTTTGCCATGTACTGGGCCAGTTGTGGCTGCAGCGAGTCGAGAAATACGTAGGCGCGAAGCTGAAATCCGCTGGAATCTGATGCCATCGAAAGTGCTCCCTCTCAGGGTGTTGACGGGTCAAGCTACCGCAGTGTGGTGCCAAGTTGAAGAGGCTGGACGAACTCGGGATCTTGGAAGCCCTGGCGGGGGCACCTTGACACCTCACCTCCCGGGCAGTTGAAATGCGCCTCAGTTGAGAAGTGTTCGTACCCTGGTGGGGAGCACACAGCACAAACTCTGCAAGCAGGAGCCTACGAGAGATGACCGACGCACTGGGAATGATCGAAACCCGCGGCTTTGCGGCGATGGTGGAGGCCTCCGATGCGATGGTCAAGGCCGCTCGCGTGGAACTGGTGGGCTACGAGAAAATTGGTGGCGGCTACGTGACTGCGATTGTTCGTGGTGACGTGGCAGCCGTGAAGGCCGCTACCGAAGCTGGCGCTCGTGGCGCGCAGCGAGTCGGTGAGTTGGTCTCCGTGCACGTGATTCCGCGACCGCACGAGAATGTGGATACGTCCCTGCCCCTGGGTCGTTCGCCCAAGGGCGGCGGCAAGAAATAGCCGCAGCAGGAGCCGACGGTGAAGTTGGCCCGAGTAGTCGGGACGGTTGTTTCGACGCGGAAAGACCCCAAGCTTGAGGGTCTGAAGTTCTTCCTGCTCCAGGAGCTCGGCCGAGATCTCGAACCGAGAGAGGCAATCGTCGTGGCGGCCGATTCCGTAGGTTGCGGTGTTGGCGAGGTCGTCCTGTACGCATCGGGCTCCTCGGCGCGGCAGACCTCGGTCACCGACAATCGTCCGTGTGATGCGACCGTGATGGCGATTATCGACACCATCGATACGAGCGATGGCGTCGGTTCCTACAGCAAGGCTGACGAGTAGTAAGGCGGGTTGCGGAGATGGCGGAAATAGGCGCAGGCGAACTCCAGGCGATCGTCGAGAAGGTTGTTCAGCGCCTGGGTAGCTCGGCGCCTGGTTCCGCTGGGGGCGAGTCGTCCGGCAGGATCTACGAGGCCCTGATGAGTGGACGGGGCATTTTTGCCGACATCGACTCTGCAGTCGCTGCTGCGCGGCAGGCCTTCCAGGTGTTTTCCACGGTTCCCCTCGAGACTCGCAAGCGGATGGTGGCGAACGTTCGTCGTCGCACCACCGAGAACGTCGACCTCATGAGCCGGCTCGCCGTGGAAGAGACGGGTCTCGGCCGAGTCGCCGACAAGGTGGTCAAGAACCTGTTGGTCATCAACAAGACGCCCGGCCCCGAAATCCTGGAGCCGAAGCTGTTTACCGGCGATGACGGCATCGCCATCGTCGAGCATGCTCCGTACGGCACTTTTGGTGTGATTACCCCTTGCACCAACCCCACCGAGACGGTCATCAACAACGGCATCGGCATGCTCAGCGCGGGCAACACGGCGGTGTTCAACTTCCATCCCGCGGCAAAGCGGGTCTCGGCCCTGTGCATTTCGATCGTCAACGATGCAATCGTCGAGGCGGGCGGTCCCGAGAACACCCTGACTACGGTCGCTGATCCCACCATTGCTTCCGCCCAGGCCTTGATGAGCCATCCACAGGTTCGCCTGCTATGCGTTACCGGTGGTCCCGCAGTCGTGAAGGTGGCCATGGGCAGCGGCAAGAAGGCCATCGCTGCCGGCCCTGGCAATCCTCCGGTGGTGGTCGACGAGACCGCTGATCTCGCGGCTGCCGGTGCGGGCATCGTCGCTGGCGCCAGTCTCGACAACAACGTCGTCTGCATCGTCGAGAAGGAAGTGTTCGTCGTCGAGTCGGTGGCAGACGCCCTGATCGAGAAGATGTGTGGCGCCGGGGCAGTTCTGATTGGCGCTCACCAGGTCCGCCGCCTGGAACAGTTGGTCCTCGAGGACGACCGGGAGCACATCAAGAAGCAGTTCGTTGGCCAGAACGCCAGCGTGTTCCTGGAGCAACTGGGTGTTCCCTTTGACGGGGATCCTCGCCTGGTCATCTGCGAGGTGCCCTGGGACCACCCGTTCGTGCAGGTGGAGATGCTCACCTCGATCCTCCCCATCGTCCGAGTCAAGGATGTCGACGAGGGCATTGCGCGGGCTGTACAGGCCGAGCATGGCTTCGGCCATACCGCCTGCATGTGGTCGAAGAACATCGAGAATCTGCATCGCATGGCACGGGTCATCAACACCTCGATCTTCGTCAAGAACGCCCCGTCCTACGCCGGCCTCGGCTACGGCGGCGAGGGCTATACATCGTTCACCATTGCTTCCCCCACCGGTGAGGGACTGACCACTGCGTTGACGTTCAGCCGAGAGCGTCGTTGCACCCTCAAGGAGTTCTTCCGCATCGTCTAGCCCTTCGGCCGGCGAGGTGGGCAACCAGACGATGCGTCGCCCGGAACTCCCAGCAATTGCCCTCTTAGAGTTCAGTTCCATCGCTCGCGCCCTGCGCACTGGCGATGTCATGGTCAAGAAGGCCAGCGTACGGGTTGCGTTGAGCGAGCCGGTGTCACCGGGCAAGTACCTGGTGTTGATTTCCGGCGGCGAGGCCGAGATCGAGGAGAGTTTTCGCGCTGGAGTGGCAGACGGCGGCGAGGCGATTGTCGATTCTCTGTTTCTGCCTGGCGTGCACCTGGACGTGGTGCACGGGATTCACGGCACCACCTGCAAGAGAGGCCCCGATCAGAGCCTCGGCATTATCGAGACTTCCTCGGTTTCGGCAGCGGTGGTGGCCTGTGATGCTGCCTGCAAGGAGGCCCCGGTGCAGCTGCTCGAGATGCGCCTGGCCAAGGGCATTGGCGGCAAGGGGGTGTTTTCCCTGGCCGGAGAGTTGTGGGACATCCAGGCGGCGGTCGCCGCGGCCTGCAGCTCCATTGAGGATCGGCATGCGCTGCTCGGCAGCGAGATCATTGCTCGTCCAGACCCCGACTTCCCGGGAGGTTTGTACTAGCACCCGGGGGGTTGCTCTCGGGCTGCTACACTCGCTCAGCCATGGAACTTGCTCGCGTCATCGGCACAGTGGTTGCCACTCACAAGGCCCCCGGCCTCGACGGGGTGCGGATGCTGCTGGTCGAGCCCATCGATGAGAATCTCCAGGTGGTAGGAGAGCGCTTTGTGGCCTGTGACTCCAGCCAGGCCGGCGCGGGTGACATTGTCCACTGGATCGGCGGACGAGAGGCTGCTCTGGCGCTGCCCGTGCACTTCGTGCCGGTGGATGCCACCATCGTCGGCATTGTCGACGACGTCTCAGTGGGCGGCGAGAGCCGGGGGGGCACCCGGTGATCCTGTGTCGTGTCATTGGCAACGTGGTCAGCACGGTCCAGCATCCGGTTTATGACGGTACGACCCTGCTGCTCTGCCAACCGGTAGAGAGCGACGGTCAAAGCCCCCGTCTGTACGCCTTCCTTGCGGTCGATAGTGTCCAGGCCGGTGATGGCGACCTGGTGGTAGTTGCCCGGGAGGGGAACGCGGCACGGCAGGTACTCGGCGGCGACGACGATCCCTTCCACAGCGTGGTCCTGGGCATCGTCGACGAAGTCTGCATCGGGGCCTCGTACTGAGGCCGCCCGTTCGACATACCGGAGCGCAAGGGATGTCAGGCAGACGGATTCTGCTTACCGGCGGTGCCGGATTCATCGGCAGTACCCTGCTCGATGCCCTGGTCGCTGCCGGGGACCAGGTCACCGTCGTGGACGACTTCAACGACTACTACGATCCGGCCGTGAAGTGGGGCAACGTCCAGGCACACCGGGACAACCCTCGGGTCGAGGTGATCGAGGCCGACATCCGGGATGAAGGCCTGTGGCACGGTCTCGATGCCGACGACGGCTGGAATGCTGTCGTTCACATCGCTGCTCGAGCCGGCGTACGCCCGTCTCTGGAACAACCCTTGCTGTACATAAGTTGCAATGTTGCCGGCACAGCGACTGTGCTCCGCTGGGCCTGCTCGGGCAGGGCACCGATTCCCGTCTTGTTTGCCTCTTCGTCATCGGTGTACGGAGATGACAACGTGCCGCCCTACTCCGAGCAGGACGCGCTGCCTGCCCCTGTCTCTCCCTACGGTGCCTCGAAGCTTGCCGCGGAATCGCTGCTGCGTGGCGGCTCGAGCTGTCACGACCTGCCCATCGCGATGCTGCGTTTTTTCACGGTCTATGGCCCCCGTCAGCGCCCCGATCTCGCCATTCACAAGTTTGCCCGCCTGATTGACGAGGGTCGTTCGATTCCCGTGTTCGGCGACGGCAGCAGCGCGCGGGACTACACGCACGTGAGCGACATCGTCGCCGGCGTGTGCAGCGCCCTGGACCGGCTTCTCGCCGGCAGCCTCGAGCACCAGGTCTACAACCTCGGGTCAGACCATTCCGTGTCGTTGCACGAGATGATTTCCGTCATAGAGCAGGTGATGGGCCGTTCTGCCCAGCTCGAACGCTTGCCGATGCAGCCGGGAGACGTGCGCCAGACCTGGGCTGACCTTCGGCGAAGCCGCGCGGAGCTGGGCTACCAACCGAAGGTGAAGTTTGCTGACGGCGTGGCGGACTTTGTGCGCTGGTTGCGCAGCGAGAGCAACTGAGCCGAAGCGAGGAGCAGCGCTACTTGCTCGGCTTGGTCGCTTCGGCCTCGCCAGTGATGCGCCAGACCTCCTGGGCCTTGTCGATCTCGTCGAGGAACTTGTTGCGCTCGGGGTCCGAACAGCAGGTCTGGAAGCCGGATACCCACATTGGCTTGGTGACGTCGATGCTGGCCGGGAAGGCATCCAGAGGAAGCCGGAAATCGAGGGAGTTGCCCAGCCAGAAGCAGCCCTTGACCACCTTTTGGGCATCAGGGCTCTTGACGTGGGCGATCTCGCAGGGCCGACCGCGAGTACCGACCTTTACCTCGACCGTGGCCATCTCGGGTGGTTGCTCGATCCAGAATCGGACCTCGCGAGTGTAGAAGCCGCGCATCGGCACGCGGGTGACGATGCGGCCGTATAGGTTCTTGTTGTCGGCGACCACCAGCGACGAGAGCAGGTCGTCGTAGCCATTCTCGCCATCCTGGTCCTTTGCAGCGTCGATGATGGCCGGCTCGAACTCGCGTAGCAGGCTCACCACGTCGTAGGGCTCGACCTCTTCGACACTCTCGCCAACGGCGCCTGAAGTCGCGGCTTCCCACGCCAGTCCCGCGTAGGAAGAGTCCCCCTTGCTATCCTTGGCTGGCGTGTCGCCGGGTGCCTGGACCACCACCACGGGGGGCTGGCCCTGCTTGAAGTTCTTCTGCGGTTCGCTGCTGCTACAGCCGATTCCCACCACCATAGGCGCCGAGAGGATCACTGCTATTGCGAGGGCAAGCCTGCGAATGGACAAGTGGGATTTCATAGGCAAAGACTCAATCATCAGGACAATGGTGTCAAACTGTAGGTCATAAGTGAGCGTCCAACCACCAGGTGAGGGCACCCGGGTCACCCCGGATGCTGTACAGCTACACGATCTGGACGGTGATCTTCGCGGCCGAGAGTTGCGAGAGATCGACCTGCGCAGCGTAGACCTGCGTGGCCGAGACCTGCAGGGTGCTGACCTGTCCGGTACGGATCTGCGGGGCGCGGATCTGCGCGATGCCGGCCTGTGCAAGGTAGATCTTCGGCGAGCCAACCTCGCGGGCACGCGCCTGTCAGGAGCCGATCTCAGCGCCGCAGACCTTAGCGGCGCTGAACTCGAGGGTGCTGTCCTCGATGGTGCGACCCTGGACCGGGCCCTGCTCCATAACACCAGTCTTGCCGGGGCCAGAATCCGCGATTCACACTGGACCGGCGTGGATGTCCAGGGGGGCACCTGGGTTGGTGTCGACCTTACCGGTGCGGTGCTCGAGAAGGTGTCGTTCAGCGACCTCGTACTCGAAGAGGCAGTGCTGGCCGGCGTCCGCATCGAGGACAGCGATCTTGTGCGGGTCACGCTTGCCGGCGTTCATGCAGCAGGCCTGCAGGTCGCTGACTCGAGCCTGGCTGATCTGGATATCAAGGATGGCAGCCTCGAGGGCGCTTCGCTGCGTTTCGCCAACCTGGATCGGGTCAGGCTGTCCGGGGTGCAATTCAGTGAGGCAAATATCGAGTCCGTGCTGTTCCGCAACTGCACGTTCAGCGAGTGTGTGGTGCAGGGAGCTCGCTTTGTCCGCTGTGCCGGGCTGTCGGTGGAGCTGGTCGATCGCTTGAGGGGCCTGGGTGCGGAGATCCCACTGCCCCTATACCGACGTGTGTGGCGCATCTTCGGGCAGCATGCATGGGTCAGGATTGCGGCTCTGGTGGCTGTTCTCGCTATGGCCGTGCCCGTTGGTCTTCGCATGTTCGATCCCGGAGAAGACAGCGAAGGAGTAGAACTGAACCGGCCTGCGGGCAAGCTTTTCTCCGACAGCCCGACCGCCAAGCGCCAGTGGGATGGTCTCGAGGAGCGCTACCGGAGCTACCCGAAGAGTCGCCCGGAGACCCTCGCCGAGATGGCGACCCTGCTTGAGAAGCATGGCTACCTCGAGGAAGCCGAGGACAAGCTCCGCGAGGGGGTGGGTCTGAGCCGCCTGCTCAAGGACGGTCCGCCATTGGCCGCGAACATCGATCTCGCGCGCTTCCTTCTGCGCCATAACCAATCGGATTCGGCCTTTGACGTGGCTCGCGAGGTGGTCGATACGGCAACTACCCCGCGCGGCCAGGTGCCTGGCTTTCTCTTGCTCGCCCGCGCCCGAATTGGCCAGGGAGACCCCGAAGGAGCGCGCTTCGAAGTCGCTACGGTCCAGGGGGCGATGATGAGCGATCCTGCGGCGCCTGTGGCGTATCGGCTCGAGGCGGCATCGATTCTTCGCGACCTGGGTGATCTGCCGGGAGCCCTCGCCGTCCTGTCACGACTCCCTGAGGAAGTGTCTGCCGAGAGCCGCGCCCAGGCCCTGTTGTTCTCAGCGGAGCTGCTGGCCGCCGCCGGCAACACGGCGCGGGCGCTGACCACTTACGACGAAGCACTGGTGGTGTACCAGGATCTGCCGCTGATTGTGGCGAAGGCCCGAGAGGGTCGCAGTCGCCTGCTGTCGGTGGGAAGGGATCCCGAGACAGAGGCAAAGAAGTTGGTGTTGCTCGCTGAGGCCGAGGATCTCGAAATCGCCGTTCAGGGCGAGCTCGGCCTGGCACGGCTCGACGTGCGTATGGAGAACCGAGCTTCGGCGGTGCGACGCTACGAGGTGATTCGGGTTCGTTTCAAGGCTCGCCCGGATCTGACTTTGTCCGCGACCATTGAGCTGGCGGAGCTCTACCAGGCCGGCGGGGAGCGTGGTGAAGCCCTTCGCTTGCTGCAGGAGGCAGAAGCGTCGGCGAAACAGTCGGAGACCCTGGTGAGCTTGCGCGAGGAACTGTCCGAGATCTGGCAGGACGCCGGCGACTATGACAAGGCGGAAGCTGTACTCAAGAGGACCCTCGTCGAGTTGAAGGACGAGAAGGAGTTTGTCGCGCGCGCCAGGTTGCGGCTGGCAGGAATCGCCGACCAGGCTGGACGGATCAAGCCGGCCATCAGGGCCTACCGGGAGGTTTCCAAAGCGTCTATTGATCCACCGATGACTGCTGCGGCCATGTTCGGTGAGGCGGCGCTGCTGCGGCGAATCGGGCGTACTTCGGAGGCGTTGCCGTTGATGGACGAGGCGATGTCGGTTCTGCCCGCCGAGCACGCGATGCGGGGCTCGATTGCGGTGGAGCGTGCTGAGTTGATGGTTGAACTCGGGCAGTCGTCGCCGGCAGATATCGAGAGCATGCTCACCCAGGCTCGCGAGGCAGGGCTCGAGGAGAGTCAGCCGGTTGCATACAACGAGTTGTTGCTGCTCATGGCCAAGGAACTGCTCGTCGCAAATCGTCTCGAGGATGCATTGAGTATCTTCGACCGGGTCGCCGGCTCCCCGGCTGCCGCCGAGACGCCGAGCTTGCGGCAGGTGGCAGTGGAGGGACGGGTCGGGGTGCTCATGGCGCAGGGTCGCAAGGAGGAGGCAGAGGACCTGCTCAATGGACTGGGGGTTGCTCAACTCAGTTCGGGGGAGGCTGCCGACAACTGCGCGGCGCGGATGAGCCTGGCAAGGGGCCGCCTCGAGACCGACGAGTTGAAGGCTGCAGTCGGCGAGATGACTGCGGTCTTCGGCGACTGCCGCTCGCCGCGCTTCCTGCTCCAGGAGTTGCCGGTGGTCTCGGACCTGCTGGTTGGTCGCGGCCTGTTCGCGGAGACCGTAGCCATGCTCAAGGGGATCCGGGATTCTGAGGTGGAAGTGATCGGCAGGCAGGCCGCTGAACTGGAGTTGGGGCGCCTGGGTAGTGCCGAGGACCTCGAGCGCGCCATGGTCGGGCCCGATCGTGGACTTGCCTCTCTTGCCCGAGTGGAGCGCGCGCAGCTGTACGTCAGTGACGGTCACCTCGCGAAGGCAGAGCCTTTGTGGAAGGAAGTCATCGATGATCCCGCAGTCGAGCCGGTGCCCAGGTCCCTGGCGCAACTGGGACTGGGACGCCTGGCGCTGGCCCGCGGCGAGACCAAGCAGGCCAGCTTCCACTTCCAGGAGGTGCGGCGACTCAGCAAGGAACCCTGGATCCTGCAACAGGCCGAGGCGATGCTGCGGCAACTCGGCGAGGTCGCACAGCGCAAGCCTGCTGCTGCGGCCGGTGACAAGAGCTCTGAGTAAGCTGCCAGACGCCACCTGACTGCGTGTTATTCTGCTCCGCCCATGACGACGGATCGATCCCGGCTGGCCAGTGAGTTGGTGCGTGTATCGCACGCGCTGCACAGGAACGGGTGGGTCGCAAATCACGATGGCAATGTGTCTGTGAGGCTCGGTGAGGGGCGCTTCCTGGTGACCCCGACCGCGCTCTCCAAGGCGGACATTCGCGAGAGCTGGCTTGCGGTGGTCGGCGCCGATGGCAAGGTCGCCGAGGGAGAAGCGAGGCCGCCTTCTGAGTTTGCCCTTCACCTGGGCGCCTACGCCGAGCGCTCGGACATCCAGGCGGTGCTGCACGCCCATCCGCCCCACGCAACGGCCCTTGCCTGTGCCGGCGAGAGCCTGACCACCTTCCTTCCCGAGGCGGTGGTATCTATCGGTATCGAGGTGCCTCTTACTGAGTTTGCTCTGCCCTTCGGTGCCGAGGGCGCGGCACCGATCCGCGCGCTCATCGGTCACTACGACGCGCTGCTACTGGACCGCCACGGTGTGCTTACTGTTGGACGGGACCTCGAGAGTGCTCTGCTTCGCATGGAGTTGGTTGAGCACATGGCGAGGATCTTCACCCTGGCTAAAGCCCACGGTGGGGTGCGTGCGCTGCCTGCCGAGGTGCTGGCGCCGCTACTCGAGAAGCGGCGCGGCGCGGGCCTCGGGATGGCCGCCGAGCGAAGCCAGTTGCCTGCGGCCTCAGCAGCGCTGCCCGCCCAATCCACCTCGCCACCGCCTGCCGAGTCTCCCAACCCTTCCGGCTGGCAGCCTGCCGGGCCGGCGCCGGCCGCAGACGCGTGGTCTGGCGGCAAGACGGAAGGAGCCTGTTCCGTGGTCTACGGAGCGGGAGATCGCGATGCGCCGGACAATGAGAGCCTGCACGTGCAGGTCGAGGAAGCCCTCGCCCGTCACCTGACTGGCGACTGAGCGCAGGGGCCAAGCAGGAGGCAAGCAGCGAGATCCGCAACGAGGGAGCCTTTGCTGTCGAGCTGGCGGCAGTCGGGTCGGCTGTCGTGCTGCGTGATCTCCGTGACACCAGGGGCCTGGACTACTGCGAGACGTCGGGGCCCGGTTCAGCTTCGAGTGGTTGCTCAGGGGGGTCTGCTGCCGCAGGCGGCGGTGCCGCCCGGTTCAGCGCTGCTGACAGGCTGCTTTCTGCCGGGCAGTGCAAAACGGAGAACTCGTCCGCGAGGGTGGCGACGACGATGGGGGCGAACGCGGCGCTGGGCTGCCAGGAGCAGAGCCAGCGATCGCGCAGTTTCGTGTCCTCGCCGGCGCGGACTTTGGTTGCTTCCCAAGCCGTCTTCACCTGGATCTCCAACTGCTTGCGCTCGATCGGTGCTGCTGGGCCGCCATCGCCTGGATCTTCAGCGAACAGCGAGCCTGGGTAGGGGCGGTGCTGTGGATCCTGGCGAAACAGCAGGTAGTAGTCGGCGACCGGCGGGTAGACCCGCGCCAGGCCCTGCCAGATCTCCTGCTGGTAGGTGGGATCCTCGGGGTGGGTCAGTGCGGTGATGCTGGCCGCGTCACTGAGCCTTACCTGGCCGATGTTCGCCTGGCGGTACAGGTCGGCCCGGTAGTTGGACGATGCGGATAGCGAGGGTATTTGGAGCCAGGACAGGTGTGAGAATGCGCCAAAGGCTGCCGTTGCCAGCAGCAGTCCTGCCAGGACCTGCCCCAGTCGTCGCACGACGGGCCTGCTGTCGCTCCACAGCGCCGCTGTGCCGTAGCCGGCGGCGGCGACGATGGCCGGGAAGACCAGCACCAGGTAGCGGTGCGGGATCAGGGGCCACCCCGGCTGGTTTGCGGTGCGAAGGACGAACAGGTGGTGCAGCGCCGGCAACAAAAGAAACGATGCAAGCAACCACCCCCGCTTGCGCAGGGCTACGCCGATTCCAGTCAATGCGGCGATATTGATGACTGCCCGGCTGAGCCACTCGCGGGCGGTGGGCGTGTAGTCGAGGATGTCGGGTTCGCTTGCCGCGTAGGCGGCCGCGTCAGCGTGCATGATCGTCCAGGGCCAGAGATTCCGGGGCAGGGCGCCCAGTCCTGAACGTAGCGCTTCGAACATGCTTCGGCCGTGTACCTCGGCCGCTTCGTTGGGATTCGCGCTGGAGTGAATGGTGGCTTCGAAGTACGGAAGATCCAGCACTACCAGACCCAGGATCCAGGGCATGAAGCCGAGGCAGCCTCCCAGCAACAGGAAGCCCAGCCGCTTGCCTGTGTTGGCATCGCGACCGGCTTCGGCGAGGGCCCCGAGGGACAGGATGATCACCGCCGGCACGGCGAGGTAGCTTACGTACACCGAAAAGCCACCCGCGAGGCCCGCCAGCAACCACATGCGCAGGCGTCCGCTGGCGAGGGCGTGGTCCAGCAACAGCAGCAGCAGGGCGGGGAAGACGATGGCCTCGAGGTGGCCACCGCGAGCAGTGCAGGTCCACTTGAGAAGTAGCGGTGGAGCGCCGGCGAACAGCGCCAGCATCAGCAGAGTCGCGCGGCTGCCCAGGCGCCTCTGCAGCACCCTGGCGACACACATCGCGGCGACCACCGTGGCGAGGATCGGTCCGAGCAGGCGCAGCAGGAACAGCGATGTACCGAAGATCTTCGAGGCGAGCAGAAAGACGACTGACAGCACAGCAAAGCCGCCGTGATGGATGTTCTCGGTGCCCGACAACCAGGTGTAGAGTCTCTGGGTGAAGCTTGGTCCGTCGGGCAGGCCCGCGACCGCGAGGTCGAGGTGTCGGATCTCGCCAGGATCGAGGTCGTGGAGCAGGTCCGGATGGGCCAGCGCCAGCAGCACCCGTTCCAGTACAAGGAAGCCCAGCAACGCGAGCGCAGCGATACGAGCGCGCCGCTTGCCGGCTCCCTCAGACGGCTGAGAAGTACTTTGCATCGGGATGGTGCAGTACCAGCGCGCTGACGCTGGCCTCGGGGTCCATGGTGTGACTTTCGGTCAGTTCCATGCCGATCTCTTGCGGGCGAAGAAGAGTCCAGAATCCTTCCTGCAAGCTCAAGTCAGGACAGGCTGGGTAGCCCGGTGAGTAGCGCTTGCCCTGGTAACGCGCCTTGAAACGCTCGCCCATGGTCATCGCTTCGGGATCCGGGAAGCCCCAGTCCGTGCGGATTTTTGCGTGCAGCCATTCCGCCATCGCCTCTGCAGTCTCCAGTGCCAGTGCCTGGAGCGCATGGGAGCGCAGGTACTCGCCCTGTTCGCGCAGCTTGGCTGCCCGGGAGCGGACCCCTTCGCCGGCAGTGACCGCGAGCAAGGCGAGGTTGTCGCGACCTCCTGGGGCGCCCCTTGCCCGTACATAGCCGCACAGGCCGGGGTGGCCGCCGCGCCCTGCAGGCAGTGCCCAACTGATCGCGGGATCACTCTCGCCGTGGCGGTAGATGTGCAACTGGCCCTGGTCCTGGTCCGCTTCGAACCACTGCCATACTGCGCGCGCTTTCATCGCTCCGGAAAGAGACTCGCCCTGCAGTTCCCACATCACTTCGCGCAGTTGCAGCGCGCGCGGGTCACGGGCTGCGATCTTGGCATCGAAGTCGCCGCGCAGGCCGAGGTGCTTGCCGTACAGCATGCGTGGGTTGATCCAGCCCCAGACCTCTCCCAGGGGTGCCTCTTGAAGCACTTGCCGCTCGAAGTCAGGTGGCGCCGGCAGTTCGTCGAGTGCCGGGATCTTCGGTGCCGTATCGCGGCTCGGGACCGAGGGCTCTCGCTTCGCCCCGCTGTTCTTTGCGGTGGTGCGCATGCGCTCGATCTGGTCGGCCCAGGACGACAGCAACTGCTCCCGGCTGTCTTTCCCCCGCAACTCGTTGACCAGTCGCAGACCGTCCATGGCGTCCTCGGCGTACAAGGCGTTGCCGCCGTACGCTGCAGCGATGCGTTTGCCGGTGAAGGAGCGGGACAGCGCTGCGCCTCCCACCAGCAGGTCTGGCGTCACTCCCAGGTCCGTCATCTCGACGGCGGTGGTCACCATCATCTGCGCCGATTTCACCAGCAGACCGCTGAGGCCGACGATGTCTGGCTTGTGCTTTCGAACGGCCTCGATGATGTCGTGGGGTGGAACCTTGATGCCCAGGTCGATGACCTGGTAGCCGTTGTTACTGAGGATGATGTCGACGAGGTTCTTGCCGATGTCGTGTACGTCGCCCTTGACCGTGGCGAGGAGCAGCGTGCCGCGAGAGCTGGCAGCGGACTTCTCCATCAGCGGTTCGAGATGGCTGACCGCTGCTTTCATTACTTCGGCCGACTGCAGCACCTCGGCCACGATGAGTTGGCGGTCGTTGAATAGCCTGCCGACTTCCTCCATTCCCGTCATGAGGGGGCCGTTGATGATGTCCATCGGAGCGGTGTCCTGGAGCTTCTCCTCCAGGTCGTCAATCAGCCCCTGCTTGCTGCCCTCGACGACGTAGTGCGCGAGCCGCTCGTCCAGGCTCAGCGTGCTGACTTCGACGACGATGCGCGAACTGCTGTCGCGGAAGTGCTCCGTGAAGGCAGCGACCGCCTGGTCCGTGGTGCGGAACAGGATCTCTTCGGCGAGTGCCCGCTCTTCGGCGGGGATCGAGGCGTAGCGCTCCAGCTTCTCGGTGTTGACGATCGCCATGTCCAGGCCGGCGAGAGTGCACTCGTACAGGAACACCGAGTTGAGCACTTCGCGCCCGGCAGGGGGCAGGCCGAAGGACACGTTGGAGATGCCGAGCACGGTGCGCGCCTGGGGCAGAGCTTCCTTGATCAGCCGTACCCCCTCGACGGTCGCTCCCGCGGAGCGAAGGTACTGTGCGTCGCCTGTACCGCAGGGGAAGACCAGTGGGTCGAAGATCAGGTCTTCAATGGGAATCCCGTACTTCTCGGCAAGCAGCCTCGCCGAGCGCTGGGCGATCTCGAGCTTGCGCGCTGCGGTCACCGCCATGCCTTGCTGCGGATCTTCGTCGATGCAACCGACGACCAGCGCCGCCCCATAGCGTCTCGCCAGCGGAACGATTTGTTCGAATCGTTCCTCGCCGTCTTCGAGATTCACGGAGTTGATGATGCCCTTGCCCTGGCACTGGGTGAGCGCCTGCTCAATGACGATAGGGTCGGTGGAGTCGATCATCAGCGGCACCTTGATCCGTCGGCACAACATGTCGAGAAAGCGCTCGGTGTCGTGCAACTCTTCGCGGTCCGGATTGGCCAGGCACACGTCGACGATGTGTGCGCCCTTGCGCACCTGGGCGGTGCCCACCTCGGTCGCCTCTTCCCATTGTTCGGACACGATCAGGCGCTTGAAGCGGCGCGATCCGATGACGTTGGTCCGCTCGCCAACCAGCAGAGGTCGGTTGTCTTCGGTGGCCTCGACCCAGTCGATTCCGGAGTACAACGCGCGCTGATGACCGGGAATGACGCGAGGAGTCCCCCTGGCGGCCAACTCCGACAGCTCTTCGATGTGGGCTGCGGTGGTTCCGCAGCAGCCACCGACGAGGTTTACCCAGCCATCACCGACGAAGCGCTCCATCACCTTGCCGAGCATCTTCGGTGTCTCACCGTAGCGACCGTCCTCGTCCGGCAGGCCGGCGTTGGGGACACAGGCGATTCGGGTGCGTGCGAAGTCTGAGAGGGCCCGCAGGTGGTCGGTCATCTGTTCGGGACCCGTGGCGCAGTTCAGGCCCAGGTAGAGCAGGTCGCGGTGCTGCAGAGAAATGGCGAGGGATTCGGCGCTCTGGCCGGCCAGCATGGTGCCGGTTGCCTCGATGGTGCCGGACACGGCGACGGCAATTTTGATGCCTCGTTCGCGCTCAATGCTCTCGACGGCGAGCAGTCCGGCCTTGATGTTGCGGGTGTCCTGGCAGGTTTCCAGTAGCAGGTAGTCGGCGCCACCGTCGAGTAGCCCCTCGGCCTGCAGCCGGAAGTTGTCTCTCAACTCGGTAAACGTAATGCCGCCGGTTACCGACAGAGACTTGGTGGTCGGACCCATGGAACCGGCGACAAAGCGACTACGCCCCGGCTGGTCGAACTCGCTGCAGGCCTCGCGGGCCAGTTCTGCCGCACGCTTGCTGATCTCGTAGGCCTGCTGCTGCAGTCGTGGGTACTCGGACAGCACCACCGCTGTGCTGCCGAAGCTGTTGGTCTCGACAATATCGGCTCCTGCTCGCAGGTAGGAGCGGTGCATCTCGAGGATGAGGTCGGGGCGGGTCAGGACCAGGTGCTCGTTGCAGCCTTCGAAGGGCTCGCCGCCGAAGTCTTCGCCCTGGAGGTTCTGGTCCTGTAGCCAGGTGCCGGTGGCGCCATCCAGGCAGAGGATGCGTTCATCGAGGGCGGCGTTGAGCTGGGCGATGCGATCAGTCACGGTGATGTCCAGGCCGATGGATAGCACTGCGCTTGCGACGCGTCGACCTGGAGCCTCTTGCTTGCAGGATCCACGGGTGCCAAAGTGGGTCGATGCTCGTCCCCGTGATCCTCTCAGGTGGTGCTGGAACTCGTCTCTGGCCCGTTTCTCGGCGGGCCCTCCCCAAGCAGTTGCTGCCCCTTGCTGGGGACTCCACTCTACTGCAGGAGACCCTGCTACGGCTCGGGGATCTCAGCGAGCCCGGCATGGCGGTGGTGGTCTGTAATGAGAGTCATCGCTTCCTGGTGGCGACTCAGCTCCACGAGGTCGGCGGCAGCGAGGCCTCGATCCTGCTCGAGCCCATCGGTCGCAACACGGCGCCGGCGGTCGCGGTGGCTGCGCTGGAGGCCATGGCCGCTGCGGATGCAGCCCCTGATCCCGTCCTGCTGGTCATGCCTGCGGACCACGTCATTGCTGACGGCGAGGGCTTCCGTGCGGCCGTACGTCTCGGCCTGGAGGCAGCCTCTGCCGGGCACCTGGTGACTTTTGGAGTGGTTCCTACTCATCCCGAGACCGGTTATGGCTACATCCGTTCGGGGCAGCCCATGGCCGGGGTCGACGGGTCGTTTCGAGTCGAGCGTTTTGTCGAGAAGCCCAATCTCGAGACGGCTCAGCAGTACCTGGACTCGGGCAACTACCACTGGAACAGCGGCATGTTCATGTTCCGCTGCTCTCGCTACCTCGGCGAGTTGGCGCGGCTCGAGCCGGAGATGGTCGCTGCAGTGCAGCGGGCCCACACTGCATCTCGACGTGACAATGACTTCGTCTGGTTGGATGAGGAGGCCTTCTCGTCGAGCCCCGCCAACTCGATTGACTACGCGCTGATGGAACATGCCGAGGATACGGTTGTCATTCCCATTGCGGTGGGCTGGAGCGACCTGGGCGGCTGGGCGGCTCTGGCGGAGTTGGCCGATGCGGACGCCCAGGGCAACGTGCTGTGTGGTGATGTCGTCAGTCACGACACTCGCGGCTGCTACGTGCGTGCCGAGCACCGGCTGGTGACTGCTGTCGGCGTCGAGGACCTGGTGGTGGTGGAGACGGCGGACGCGGTGCTGGTGGCATCCCAGCAGCGGGTCGGTGACGTGCGCGAGTTGGTCGGCAAGCTGGCCGCCGACGAGCGCAGCGAGGTGATTCATCACCGCGAGCACCGCCGGCCCTGGGGTAGCTTCGAGGGGCTCGGCGAGGGCCAGGGCTTCCAGGTCAAGCGCATCGTCGTGAACCCAGGACAGAGCCTGTCGTTGCAGATGCACCACCAGCGCGCCGAGCACTGGGTCGTGGTTGCCGGAAGCGCGGAAGTGACTCGAGACGACGAAGTCTTCACGCTGAACGCCGGCGAGAGCACCTACATTCCGCTGGCTGCAAAGCACCGCCTGCGCAACCCGACCGATGAGCCGCTGGTGCTGATCGAAGTGCAGTGCGGAAGCTACCTGGGCGAGGATGACATCGTGCGCTTCGAGGATCGCTACGGCAGGTCCTGAGCTGTGATCAGAACCTGAGATCCGGCCTTGCGACTCAGCGCAGGTCTGGGGTCGCGAGGGCTTCTTCCAGCCTGCGGCGAACCGTTGGCTCGCTCTCGACTTCGAGCAGTCCTACGAGGGTGGACCTGAGGCCGCGGGGACGGAGCAGCAGTGCGCCTGCAATCGCGGCCGAGCGGGTCACCGGATCCGGGTCAGCCAGCGCCTCCGTCAGCACCGCCCAGGCGTCGCGGTGGCCAGTAGAACCGAGCACGCGCAGGGCGATGTCGCGGCCCGGAGCCGGCGCCCCGGTTTCGCCGCTTGCGATGGGGAACATCGCTCGGGCAACGGCGATGCCGTCGCTTGTCCGGGTGAGTTCGAGCAGGGCCTGCTCGGCTGAATCTCGCAGCTCGAACGAGTGTTCCTGCAGTGCTCGGGCCAGGTTCGGCGCAATGCCCGGGCCACCTACTGCGGACAGAGCCCGGGCGGCGGCAGCGCGGACTTCGATGATGGCATCGCCGTCCAGCGCAAGGCTGGCCTCGACCGCCCACTTCTGGCGGTCCTGTTCAGCAAGTTCGAGGTCTTTGCGTGATGCGATCGCCTCGACCAGGGCCCAGGCTGCCTTGCGGACCCGCCAGGCGGGATGTTCGCGCAGGCTCTGGACGGCCTCGATGCCCTGTTCGGCTGTTAGCGGCTGGGCTTTCACCAGCTTGCCGAGCCAGCGCAGGTGCCAGGTGGTGCGGGTGTCGAGACTGCTCTGCTCCAGCCTGCGTGCGTCCTGGGCGATGGCTTCTGCGACCTCGACCAACTGTGCGCCTTCCGAGTCCGCGATCAGCCTGTCGATGACTCGGTCGATGGTGTACGAGCGCAGGATCTTGGGTCCGGATGTCAGCGGCAGGAGTAGGGTCAGGACCGTCTTTCCCCCTGCGGCGAGGCGGGCTACTGCAGCGTCGGTGTCGTCGCTCGGACTGAGGTACATGACATTGTTCAGCAGGAGTTCGCGAGCGCCGACGGACTCGGTGGCTGGGTTTGCCTCGGTCTCGGATTCTGTCGTTGCCTGGCCTGGAGCTTCTGGTTCGGGCTCGCTGGGGGCGGCTTCGGCAGGCAGCCCATCGACGAAGATGCCGTGCTGGCCGCGTACTTCTGTGAGTCCCGCTGCAACGTCGCTGCTTTTCCCATCCAGGTAGCGGTCGTCGCCGGCACCGTCGATGAACATGCCGACCGCGCCGAAGCCTCGCGCGTTGCTTGTTTGGCCTCGGCTGTTGTTGGTGCGACTTGCGTAGGTGTCATTCCCCGAGCGGTCGATAAAAAAGCTCGCGGAATTGGTGATGGATGCTCCCTGCAGCAGGTTGGATCCGGTGTACAGGTCATCGCCCGCCGCGTCGATGAGCCAGGTAACAGCCAGATCGTGGCCGGAGCCCTGGCCCAGGTTTGGTAGCAGGTAGCGGTCGTCACCGCCGCCATCGAACAGGCCTGCGGAGCTGAGGTGGATTCCGGAACCCTGCGAGTATTGGGTTGCCGAGTAGCGGTCATTGCCAGCCCGATCCACCAGCGCAGCGAGGCTGTGCCAGTAGGACGAGCCCTGCACCCAGAGGCCGCCGAGGTAGTGGTCGTGGCCGCTCTCGTCGAGTAGCCAGGCGATCCCGCCGCCCGCGTAGGGCCGCATGCCAGTGGCGAAGCCCTGGCCCATGGAGCTGTAGTGACCGGACAGGCGGTTGGGGTTGTCCTCGAAATGGCCACCGAGAACGTAGCGGTCGGATCCGCCGCCATCATGAAGCACGGCGACTCCACTGCAGTGGGCTGCGGCCTGGCCCAGGAATCCGCCCTGGTAGAGGTCGCCGTCTTTGCCTGCATCGCGCAGGATCGCGGCGCCAAAGGCCGCAAATCCCTGCACGGCGACCGTGCCGAGGTAGCGGTCCCTGCCGCCCTGGTCTAGCCAACTGGAGAAGCCGAAGGCAGCCGCCCCCTGGGACAGGCGGTCGCTACGGTAGATGTCATCGCCGCGCAGGTCGATGCCGGCGGCGACGGAGAACAGGGCGCCGCCGGGCCCACCCTGACCGCCACGCCAGACGTCCGAGCCGTCCAGGTCAATCCAGCCGCGAACAGCTCGCAGACCGCTTTGTGGCAATTCCGTCCGGTCCGGGGCGATACGCCAATGGTCGTCGCCGCCCGGGTCGAGCAGGAGCACCGGGTCTCCGCTGCCGGTGTTGCTGTCGAGGGAGCCGATCCAGATCTCGCCGAGCGCGCTGGGTAGGATCACGGGTTCGTTGGGCCACGCCTCGGCGGGCAGCGCGCTCAACTCCAGCGTGGCCGCAAGAAGGGCCTCGCTCCAGCCCTTTCCGGCAGCCATCAGAGCGGCGCGATTGGTGGCCTCCCAGGCGGCGGTCAGGATCTCGAATTGCCGCTCTTCCTCGTCTTCGGTGGCGATGCTTTCGGGGTCGCCCCACAGGGTCTGTTCGAGGATGCCGACGACTTCGGCTCGCTGCTTGGCCGTGAGCTCCGAAAAGGCCTCATCGAGCCGACACTTCGCTACGGCTGCGTGTCCCAGCAAGTCTCCCGCCGCGATATCCAGCCGGGAATCGATGGCGTCCCGGAGCTGGCGCGCTTCGCGGCGCGACCACTTGCGGCCCGCGGCCTCTTCGGAGGCCAGGCTCTGCTCGATGATTCCCAGCTGGGAGGTCGCCCTGTCTGTGCAGAGATCGGCCGCAGCTGCCCCCAATTGGCTGCCGACGATGCCGTGGAAACCGGTCCAGCCGGGCATGCTGCCTGCGCCGCCGAGATCTTCGGACAGGGCAAGGGACCACTGCGCCGCGAGGTCCGGTAGATGCAGGGCTTCTTGGAGTACCCGCTGGGCGGCCGGCAGTCTCCAGCGGTCCACAGGCTCTTTCAGCCCGTAGTTGACGTAGTCCCGCGAGTAGCCGAGATCGGCGCGTGTCAGCCCGGCCCAGCGCAGTGCAGAGTCGATGGCTATGCGGTCTGACGGTTCCAGGAAGCTCGGTGTGGCTGCGGCGCTTGCGGCGGCGTCTTCGCCGTGGGCATCCGGACAGCCCAGTGCCAGCACAATGCTCACAACAAGGAGGGTCTGTATTCGTGCCATTGGGCCTCCGCGGGGACTGGAGTCTACGCTGAACGGGGCTCCTGCGTCATTGGAGAGACCACCCGGTAGACTGCGGCAATGGGTTGTCTTCGGTTGGTTCCTAGCACCGCAATCGCTGTGCTCCTGCTCGCCTCGTTGGCGGGACCCGTTCGTGCTGCTGGGCTGTTCACTCCGGACACGGGCATCGTCGGCCTCGGCCGTGGAGGTGCGAACGTCACCCGTGCCGACGACCTGGTCAGCGCGCTGCACTACAACCCAGCGGGTCTGCAGCAACTGGATGGATTTCACTTCCAGGGTGGTCTGTTGTTGTTGCGCAATAATTTCTGGCTGCAGCGGCCCGGCGGTGACGGCGGCGCCGATGGCGGGATCTACCATCTGGATGCGGCAGGAAACCCCATCGAGGGCTCCCTCGATCAGCTCTTTCCCAGAGCCGAGAACACTACGAGCTTCCGTCCCATTCCCGAGCTTGGCTTTGCCTTCGGCTTTGATAAGCCGGACCTGACCATCGCTGTGGGCCTGTACGCGCCCCTTGCGCCCATCCAGAAGTTCTCGGCCGTTGGCCCCGGTCGCTATCGGCTCATTGAGCAGGAGTTGATCCAGGGCAACTTCAGTCTCTGTGCGTCCTGGAAACCGCTGCCCTTCCTCGCCGTCGGTGCGAGCTTCGAATTGCTGTTCATGCAGTTGCAGGAGAGCTTCAAGGCTTCCTCTGATTTTCTCGCCGCGGGTGACACCTACAATGCCGAGGACCCCCAGTGGGACCTCACGGCCTTGTTCGAGGCCAGACGGCTGCGTCCTCACTTCAACTTCGGTGTGCTCGTCATGCCGACTCCCTGGCTTCGTATTGGGTTCGGCGTGGCTCCTCCCTATCGCTTCGAGGGTCGCGGTTCGGCCTCGCTCAGCGGCGTGCTGGGCGAGCAGTACTTTGGCGGTCCGGCCGGAGCCTTGGCGGGCTCGGAGCCCGTCTATCTCGCTGGTACGGACTCAGAGGTGGAGGTGAACATCGGCCTGCCCGGCCGGCTGCGCTTCGGGCTTGGCTTCGAGCCGATCCTGGGTGTGCTCAACTTCGAGGTCGGCGTGCACCTCGAGTTGTGGGGTGGCACTGGTGACGTCATCGCCAGCGGCGTGGACATTCCCCTGAGCAACGATGACCCCGCCGATGGCATCGAGCCGGTGCCCCTCGATCAGTACCTGGACGAGCGTGGGATCTGCGCAATTCTCGGCAGCATCGAGCCACCGTTGGACTGTGTCTCGCTTGCTACCTACCGGGGCCCCGAGGGTGACGGGAACGTGCTGATTCCTGCCAGCTTCGACAACGCTTTCAGCATACGCTTCGGTGGCGAACTCAGGCCGCTTCCGTTCCTCGGCATTCGCTTTGGCTACCTGTACGAGAGCCCAGCGATTCCGGCTTCGACTCAGAGCCTGACCATGTTGGATGGCCACAAGCACATGGCCAGCGCCGGACTCAGCATCTCGCTGCGTGGTGAGCGCGGCGAGCGATCTCTTGCCGATGTTCATTTCAGCTACGCGCACATCTTCTACACCACGCGGAGCATCCCTTCGCTCGACAGCCTTGGCCGCACCCTGACCCTGGAAGGAGTGCCGTCGAACTCGCTGGATGCCGGTGACTATGGTGGTTCCAGCGACCTGTTCGGGGTCACGATCGCGGTGCAATTCGCGGCCATCGCGAGGCTGGGACAGCGGGACAGGGAGGCGAAATAGCACGCACCCTGGCCGCCTCGGCCTTGCTCTCGGCCCTCGTCCTCCTGGCGCTCTCGTGCCTGGAGTTGGCAGTTCGGCAGCAGTTCGGCCTGCTCATCCCGCGGCTGTCCGACTACAGCGCGGTGCTCTTCGCGCTCGCGCTGCCGTTGCTCTGCGCGAGCGCTCTCTCCCTCTGTGTCGTTGCGGTGATTCTGCGCCTGCGCGGCTCGCGGCCGGTTTCCCTCGGACAGCTCGTGCCGGGTACCTGCGTGGATGCGGTCACCCGCCTGCTGTTTGCCGAGGCCTGGCTCGGCGCTGCCGAGGAGGCGCATGCGATGCCGGCGCTGCTGCCTGGCCTGGTGTACGTCGTGCTGCTGCCCACTGCGCTGACCTGGATGTCGCTGGTGCTGTTCACCCGGATATCGCGACGTGGGCCTTCGTCGTTGGGCACACTGTCGCTCCTGTGCGGCACTCTGCTGCTTTCCGGCCTGCTGCTGTGGTCTTTTCCCCGAAGCTACGCCTCGGAACCAGCGGCGACTGACTCCGACAACCTCCTGCTGGTGACCATCGACACGTGGCGACATGATCACCTGTCGAGTCATCCCCGTGCGGTGGCTGCCGACTTGACGCCGCGACTCGACGAGCTGGCGACGCGCGGACTGCTGTTCACCCAAGCGAGGGCCCATAGTCCCCTGACCGTGCCCTCTCACGCCGCCATGCTGAGCGGCTTGAGGCCGTGGGAGATGGGTCTTGTGTCCAACAGCGGCCGGGTTTCGCCAGGGGTCCGCTGGCTACCTGAACTGCTCGAGCAGGAGGGCTTCGTTACCGGTGCGGTGGTCTCGGGTGCAGTGCTGCGTGGACGGCGGGGCTTTGCGCGGGGCTTTGCGCGTTTTCATGATGACCTTCATCCCGCTGCAGGCCTTCGTTCGCTGGTCCTTACCCGCCTGTTGGCGCAGCTTGGGATCAAGCAGCAGCGTTCGTTGTTCCGTGCCACTGCGGATCGTGCCGTGCGTCGCTCTCAGTCCTTCATTGCTCGTCAGCGTGGCCGGTGGTTTCTGTGGATGCACCTGTATGACCC
This sequence comes from uncultured Rickettsiales bacterium, assembly GCA_964490445.1. GTDB lineage: Bacteria > Myxococcota_A > UBA796 > UBA9615 > UBA9615 > UBA6601. The sequence continues at coordinate 29,542 of CAZBDA010000054.1, forward strand.
GCATGGCCCTTTCGAGGCTGCTTCTGAGGATGCCGGGCCTGGCGCGCCGGAAGCCGCCCTGGCCGCTTTGCCGGATCCCTGCCTGTACTCTCAGCGTCCGCGCGATGGCTTTTCTCTGGCCGGTGCCCTGGCAGCCTTCGGCGTGCAGCAGGGCCTGCCGTCGTGCAGTGATACGAGGCTTCTCTCGCAACGCGTCCGCGGCTACCAGCGGGAAGTCCGCGGTGCCGACGCTGCGGTCGGCGAGTTGCTGGACTGGCTGCAACAGCGCGGAGAACTCGCGAGCACTTCGGTCATCGTGACCGCCGACCACGGCGAGAGCCTGACCGAGCACGGAGAGTGGATGTCCCACCAGTTCTCTCCTTACGAGCCGGTCTTGCGGGTTCCCCTGATCGTGGTGCCTGCGGGCGGCACCACCGGGCAGGTGAGTACAGCGCTGGTGGAGCATCGCGACCTTCCAGCGACAGCGGCCGAACTCGTGGGTCTGCGCAGCGCAGTTGCCGGTCGCAGTTGGACCCGGCAACTCGGTGCAGAAGCGGGTCGTCCGACGGTTGCCTCGCTGGCCCCGGCCCGCCCCGGGGAGCACTCGGGATCGACTGGCGGGCCCCACCTTAGAGTGGCAGTTCGCGACCGCGAGTCGTCGCTGGTGCTGGGTCCGGGGAAGCAGCTCGAATTCTATGACCTGCAGGCCGACCCGGCGCAGCTCCGGGACCTCAACCGAGACGAGGCGTACCAGCCGCCAGCCGAGCTCGTCGACGAGGCATCGAAGGTGAGCTCCCGGTTCCTCTCCGAGGCTCAGGAAAGCCCCACGCTCGAGGACCCCGAACTGGACGCGCTGCGGGAGCTCGGCTACCGCGACTAGAGAGACTGCTAGAATCCCCTTCATGTTGTCGTCCATGCTCCAAAATGCCATTGACCTGGTGTTCGTCCTGTCCGTCGAGGGCGAGCTCAAGTGGCACAGTCCTTCGGTGGAGCGGGCGCTGGGCCGCGATGCCGAGACCCTGGCTGAGACGACCCTGTGGTCCCTGGTTCATGACGACGATCTGGAAGCAGTGAAGACCGTCTATCAGAGCTGTGTCGAGTCTGCCGGTAGCGCTCCGCGCCTCGAGTTCCGCATGTGCGGATCCGATGGCGAGCTATGGCTGGCCGACGGGATTTTCCAGAATCTGAACGAGAATCCGCAGGTCGGGGGAATGGTCCTGACCGCCCGTCATGTGATTCGTTCGAATCTTGTCGATACGCTCACGGGCCTTCCGAACCGCGCTTCGTTCTTGGATTGTCTCAGCCTCCAGCTGCGCCGCGCCGAAGAGGACCCCGAGTGCCGTTTTGCCGTGCTCGTGTTGGGACTCGACCGCTTCAAGGTCATCAACGATGGCATGGGTCACGCTGCCGGCGACCTGCTGCTGGCGTCCTTTGCGCGCCTGCTTGAGTCCTGCCTGGGACCCGGCGACAGCGCCGCCCGCCTCGATGGCGACCAGTTCATGCTCCTGCTTACCAGCATCGATGACGAAGAGGGCGCCTTGCGCTTGATGCGACGTCTCGAGCAGCTACTCAAGACCCCCTTCCGTATCGCGGACAAGGATGTCTTCACCAGCGTCAGCGCCGGAATTGCTCTCAGCCGAAAGGGCTATGACAGCGCAGAGGACCTGCTCCGTGCTGCCGAGACCGCCATGCACAGCGCCAAGGCGGGTGGTCGCGCACGTGCTGAGACCTTCAGTACTGTGATGCATCTCAAGGCGCTCAAGGAACTGAGCCTCGACACCGACATCCGCAAGGCAGTCGAGCGCGACGAATTGCGGGTCTACTACCAGCCGATCATCGCGCTGGGCTCGGGCTCTCTGTTTGGCTTCGAGGCGTTGGTCCGTTGGCAGCACCCCGAAAAGGGCTTCATCTCTCCGGCCGACTTCATTCCCATTGCCGAGCAGACCGGGCTCATCGCGCTGGTGGACCAGTGGGTCCTTCGCCGCGCCTGCACCGAGGTTGGGCAGTGGCAGCAGCGTTTCTCCGAAGTAGGTCCGCTTACCTTGTGTGTGAACGTCTCGAGCAAGCACTTCTCGGATACCGGCCTGGTCGACCAGGTGGTGAGCACCCTCGAGGAGACTTCGTTCGCGGCGTCGTCGCTGAAGCTCGAGGTAACCGAGAGCGCGGTCATGGATGCGCCGACCACCGCCGCCACCATCCTGACCCGGCTGCGCGAGTTGGGGATCCGCCTGGCCCTCGATGACTTCGGGACCGGCTACTCGTCGCTTTCGCATCTGCACAGCTTCCCCTTCGATACCCTCAAGATCGACCAGAGTTTCGTGAACCGCATGGGCGGTGAAGAGGGCAGTCCCGAGATCATCAAGACCATCATCGGCCTGGCCGACGGACTGCTCATGGACGTGGTCGCTGAGGGCATCGAGACCGACGAGCAGCGGCTGGCGCTGCGCGAGTTGGGATGCGGCTATGGCCAGGGTTACTTCTTCGATCGGCCGCTGCAGCCCGAACACGCCGAGGCGCTCATTGCCAGCAGGAGCGAGGCGGTGACAGCGCAGGCAGGCGCCAGCGCTGCTTCGCCCTGAGCCTCAGCAGCCGCCGTAGATCGCCCGCCAGGCAGGCTCGGGGGTTCCGGAACTGTTCAGCCATGAGTCCTGGAACACCGGTGCGCCCGTCGAGGTCGTCGTGAAATAGAAGTACTCGCGGTAGATGCAGCCTGACGGGCAGTCGCCCCAGCCGTGCAGCAACACCATGTGCCAGGTGTCGCCGTCGATGCTGCCGCAGATGGTGCTGCCGCCACCGAACATGCCGTTGTGCTCGGCGTACGAGACCCCCGGAAAGGTAGCGTACTCAGCGGCCAGCATCTGCATGTTGTAGATGCCTTGGAACTCCACCTGGACGTAGAACGAGCCTGGGTTGATCTGCTGCACCTCGTACCACTGGTTGGGGCAGTCCCAGGCCGTGTAGCTGCCGTTTTGTACCTGGGTCATGGTTGCTGAATCGAAGCCCATCAGCAGGCTCGTGCCGTCGTTGGGCGGCAGGAAGCCGATGGTCGGTGCGCTCGGATCGATTGCGTACAGCGCACTCTGAAGTGCTGGGACGTCGACCAGCAGGCGGTCATAGACGGGCTGCGGTGCCGTGAACGCGCCGGTCATGTCGATGGCCAGTTGCTCGAGGTTGGTGTCGGCTCGTGGCCTGCCCACCACAACC
>CAZBDA010000055.1:0-32385 GCA_964490445.1 uncultured Rickettsiales bacterium
TGGTGATGGCTTCAATGCCTGCGCGGACGGAGACTGTGACAACAACAATGCGGCCGTCAATCCGGGCGCGGCGGAGGTTTGTGACGGCCTCGACACCGACTGCGACGGCGATATCCCCGCCAATGAGCTCGATGGCGACGGCGACGGCGAGTCAATCTGCGCAGGGGACTGCGACGACACTGACTCCGCCAACTTCTCGAGCAATACCGAGATCTGCGACGGCCAGGACAATGACTGTGATGGAGAGATTCTCCTCGCAGAGCAGGACCTCGACGGCGACGGCGAGTCGACCTGCGCTGGTGACTGCGACGACGCTGACCCCGCCAACTTCTCGACCAACACCGAGATCTGCGACGGCCTCGATAATGACTGCGATGGAGTTGTGCCATTGGACGAATTCGATGACGACGGCGACGGCTTTGTCGAGTGTGCGAACTTCACCGGCTCTGATCCGGCGGTGCTCGGTGGCGGCGACTGCGATGACAGCCTCGCTAGCGGGGGGAACACCAATCCCAATACGACGGAGCTTTGTGACGGTCTCGACAACGACTGCGACCCTGCTACCGAGGCTGGTGGCGGCGAGGTCGACTCCGATGGCGACGGTGTCATCACGTGTGCGGGCGACTGCGACGACAATGACGTCAACAACTTCCCAGGCAATACCGAGGTTTGCGACGGCCAGGACAATGACTGCGACGTGACCATTGACGAGGGCTTCGACGCCGATGGGGATGGTGTGAGCGCCTGTGGCGCGGATGGCGTCTCTGGCACACCAGACGATGACTGTGACGACGCGGACGCCACCTCAATTCCGGGTGGCACTGAGTTCTGCGATGGCCTCGATAATGACTGCGATGGAGCTGTGCCGCCTACCGAACTGGATGGTGACGGCGATGGCATCAGCGAGTGCTCCGGTGATTGTGATGACGCAGATCCAGCGATTTCGCCAAACGCTCCGGAGCTTTGCGATGGCCTCGATAATGACTGCGATGGAGACATCCCCCTGGACGAGCAGGACATCGATCTGGACGGCGTGTTTGGCTGCGCCAATGATTGTAACGACAACGACGCCACCGTCGCTCCGGGCCTGATCGAGCTGTGTGATGGACTCGACAACGACTGTGATCAGCAACTGCCCACGGGCGAGGTGGACAACGATGGCGATCGCTTCGTCGAGTGCACCTTCATCGGCAACGACCCGGTGATCCTCGGCGGCGGTGACTGTGACGACAGCCCCACCGGCGGGAGCACCAATCCAAATGGGACAGAGGTCTGCGACGGTGTCGACAACGACTGCGCTTCGGGGATCGATGATCTTTTCGATGGCGATAGCGATGGCGCCTTCGACCGCTCTGTCGCGGGATGCCTCGCCACTTACGCGGACCAGAGCGATTGTGATGACGCCGACTCAGCGATATTCCCGGGTGCTCCGGACCCGCCCGGTGACGGGGTCGACCAGGACTGCAGCGGCACCGACGGTTCGTGGCGCAGTGTCGGAGCTGGTCTGTTCCACAGTTGCGGGATCAGCTCTATCGACACCTTGTTTTGCTGGGGGCTCAACGATCTGTTCCAAACCGACTCTCCAGCCGGCACCTTTGTGCAACTGAGCGTGGGAGCCTTCCACAACTGCGCCGTCGATAGTGGCGGGCAGGTGCAGTGCTGGGGTTCCAATGTCAACGGTGAAGCCACCCCCAATCCAGGCACATTCACCAGCGTCAGTGCCGGTGGCTTCCACACCTGCGGGATCAATACAGCAGGTTCGCTGGAGTGCTGGGGCCGCGCCTCAGAGGGCCAACTGCTCGCCCCGAGCGGCTCGTTCGACCGCATCGCTGCCGGTGGTTTTCACAGCTGCGGTGTGCGTACCGGTGGCGCCGTGGAGTGCTGGGGCCTGAACCTCGAAGGTCAGACCACCGTGCCCGGCGGGTCCTTCGCAGAGGTGGATGCGGGCGGCTCTCATAGCTGCGCCGTCGATAGTGCCGGCGCGATGCAGTGCTGGGGTTCAGATGCGAACGGTCAGTCCTCGCCGATCGTAGACACCTACACCGAGGTAAGTGCAGGCACCGGTCATAGCTGTGGGGTGACCTCCAGCAGCCAAGTGGAGTGCTGGGGCGATGATGCCTCGGGGCAGTCCAGCCCGCCGCCAGGCACCTTCCGGACGGTCACAGCCGGTGGCGATCACAGCTGTGCACTGGCGACGAATGCGACGGTGAGTTGTTGGGGGTCGAACAGCGACGGCCAGTTGAGCCCGCCGTTCTAGGGGACAGCTTCGCGGACTAGTAGTCTTCGCAGAAGGTCACGGTATCGGTGAGCGCGCCGCTCAGAGTGACGGGGCTGGTTCCGTCATAGGTGCTGATCCCGGTCAGTCCGCTCGAACCTGCTCTGGCGGTCAGCGTGATGCAGAAATCCAGGGGCAGCGGCCCGAGCACGGCGCCATCGTTGCAGCAACCTGCCCAACTCCAGCTGGCCGTCCCCTCGCCGAACGTCGCGCTGCTCGGGTCGTCATCGATGGTGAAGGCTTCGGTAGTGTCGTCGGCGACTACCGTGGCGACCCCGCCCAGGCCGGTGGCATCGAGGATGACGTTGCCGCCGCCTCCGCCCGAGCCTTGGTTGTGGTCGATCATAATCGCAAGGAAAAGTCCGCCTCCGCTGCTCTGTGGCTCCTGGTAGATCATCTCGACGATGGTGTTCTCAAGCTCCAAGCCGGTGTTGGAACTGGCGTTGTTGGGGCTGCTGTAGGAATACCAGGCAGCGGCAGGGTCTGGGCCCTGGAAGGGCGCGATCACCTGGGCGACGGTGCCGTAGCTCATCGCCACGCAGGTTGACCCTGCGTCACAGTCATCATCGAGGTCGTTGCTGCATACCTCGGTGTTGCCGTTGAAGACGTTGTCGTTGAAGTCATCGCAGTCGCTGCCCGATGGGTCGCCATCGTTGTCGGCATCAGGGTCGCCGGCATCGCAGAGCCCGTCGCCGTCAGTGTCGACGCCGTCGTTGGCGGGGTCACTGACGCCGGAAATGCAGTCCTCGCAACTGTCGGCGTCGCTGTCACCGCATACCAGGGGGTCGTAGGGGTCAGTGTCGGTCGCGTCCCCGACGGTGTCGTTGTCGTCATCGGCGTCAATGCAGTCGGGTTCGGTGTCACTGTCGAAGTTGGCGTACTCGTCGACCAGTGATCCGTCACAGTCCCAGTCGAACGCATCGCACAGTTCCACGGCTCCGGTGTAGAAGGCCGCGTTGTTGTCGTCGCAGTCGGTGGTGTCGGGGTCGCCGTCGTTGTCGTCGTCCGTATCCGTGCAGTCGGGGTCGAGGTCGCCGTCGAAGTCATCGAACTCGTCGACCAGTGATCCGTCACAGTCCGAGTCGATGGCGTCGCACAGCTCGGGCGCAGTGCTGTAGATCGTGTTGTCGGTGTCGTCGCAGTCGCCGGCGCAGCTGATCTCGCCGTCGTTGTCGCCGTCCACTTCGTTCGCCGGGATGTCGCTGTCGCAGTCATTGTCAGCGCCGTCGCAGACCTCGGTGGCGCCGGGGTTGCTGGTTGCGTCGCCGTCGTCACAGTCGTCGCCACCCGCGATGCCGGTGTCGGTGCCGATCCAGCTGCACTCGACGTAGCCGTCACCATCGTCGTCGGTCTCGTTTTCGGGCACGAGGCTGTCGCAGTCGTCGTCGCTGCCGTTGCACAACTCGTCGGCGTTGGGGTGGACTGTGTTGTCTGAGTCATCGCAGTCATCACTGGCTGAGGCATAGCCGTCGACCGCTGCGCAATCACTGACCGTGGTGCCGGCGGGATCGCCGTAGCCGTCCCCGTCGCTGTCCGGGTACCAGTCTACGAACTGCACGTCGTTGTCCACCAGGTCATCGCAGTTGTTGTCGATTTCGTCGCACAACTCGGTGGCACCGGGGTAGGTGTTGATGTCGTCGTCGTCGCAGTCTGTGCAGACATCGTGGCCGTCGGCGTCCGCGTCGGGGCCTACGTCCGTGTCGCCGTCACAGTTGTTGTCGACCTGGTCATCGCAGATCTCGACAGCCCCGGGGTTGACGGCCGGGTCGCTGTCGTCACAGTCGTCGCCGCCTTCCTCGTCGCTGATGTAGCGGTCGCCATCGGCGTCGGCGCCGGGCACCGGGGCGCCAGTGCCGGCCAGGGCGACCTGGAGAAGCTGTTCGGGTCCGTCGCTGCCGTCGCGGGAAAACACCAAGCTTGCCGCGTCTTCACCCACCTCGGTGGGGCTGTAGGAGACCTGCAACGCGAGGCTGGCGCCAGATGCGAGATCGAAGGGCCAGGGGCGTGCTTCGACCGAAAAAGACACCGAACTTCCGTCGGCCATCGTCGGCTGGGTGAGGGTCGCGACCGCATCACCACTATTGCTGATGCTGAGCGAGGTAACCGCCTGTTGATCGACCACCACCTGGCCGAAGTCCAGGGACTCGGGGGCGCTGGTCAAGGTGACGGTGCCGCCAGAATCACCACAACCCGCCAGTGGGGCTGCGGTCAGGGCGACCAGGGCAATAAGGCTGCGGGAAAACAGTGAGCGCATTCGGTACCTCCAGACCGACATTGTGGTCTCATACCCGGCCGATGTCCACGCCCTCGCGCCATCCGGGCACGGGCTTGCACGGGCTGGCTGGTTACTGCGGAGTAGGACCTGCGCTACAGGTACCCGCGACCCAACAGGGACTGCCCAGGTCGGTCGCGCCGGGGCCACCAGGGTAGAAGGGTAGCTGGCGCTCGCCGTCCGGCTGCTCGCCGCAGTACTTCGCGAACTGTTCGCGCCAGGCCTGCGGGTAGAGGTTCCAGTGCAGCCGAAACGGGACCCCATTGGACAATTCCACCTCTGCTTCAGCGCTCGCCAGGGTGTGCTGCTCGAAGGTAAGCACTCGTTCGACGCTTGCCAGCAGGGGCGCAGAGGCATCTGTGCCGATGGAAGGGTCTCCGCTCCGCAAACGCAGGTCGAGCCGGGTGGCTTCGGCCGACCAGCTTAGCGGACAGTGGCTCTGAGCCTCGAAGTACTGAAAAGGCCTGTTGTCCGCCAGTTTCAGGACCGCCTCGCTCAACTCCCCGAAGCCCCTCGCTGGGCTGTGCTCCGGGTTGGTAGGTGCCCCCGGTCGCAGCAAAATGGCGCCAGCCAACAGAATGCCCGCACCGCCCCACTGCACGCGTGGGTGCTGAAGCAAGACACGGAGACCCGGTGTGCGCTCTTCCAGCAGAGACAGCGCGCCGGCCCAACCGACAAAGCCTGCGCCAAGGCCGAGGTACAGGCAGGGCCGCAGGTGCCAGGTCTTGGCTGGGTAGCCTGCGACGAGGAAGGCAGCCAGGGCCCCCAGGGTCCACAGCACCGCGAGCGCCAGCGCCGGCCGACTGGTTTTCTGTAGGCCACTCAACGCGACGCCCAGGAGCAGCAGGCTGCCGGACAACCTTCCGCCGGGCAGTCCGTCCAGTGCGCCGGCAAGATTTCGGCTGGCGGTGATCGTGCCCTCGAGCACCAGGGCGCCACCTACCCGGCTATCGCTGCCGCGTCCGAACAGGGTGTATTGGAGTCCTTCGAGGTTGGTTGCCAGGTAGGGTCCGAGACTGGCTGCTACCAGCAGGGTCGTCACCACCGCTGCGCGCCCGTGGGGCCACTGACGCCAGCGCCAGCAGACCAGCAGCGCTGCAGGCAGCGCCGCCACGCCGAAGGGATGGCTGGCGACGGCGAGGGCCGCCGCTACCAGCAGGGTTCCGGAAGCGAGCTCCCGCGTTCGCTGGGAGCGCTGTTGGTCGGCAAGCAAGGTCGTTCCCAGAAGCGCCAGAAGCGCCCAGTGGGTGGTCCGGTAGTTGAGCGGGTAGCTGCTGGTCAGGCTGAGGAGATCGGGCAGCGCTGCCAGGGCGAGGGCCCAGAGCAGGCCGAGCAGGGGCCTGCGCAGTACAGCACCCATGCAGTACGCGATGGGCGCGACCAGTGCATGAAAATAGGCGCAGCGCCGCAACACCGATTCAAGGCTGGAAGCTCCGACCAGCAGCGGCGCAATGACGTAGTCGTCGGCTACACCGAACCAGTAGTGAAGGCCGATGGAGTTGCCACGCAGCGGAAAGGCGCGGAGTTGGGATATGTCCACCGCCCGTACCAACGAGTCGACCCCGTCTGCAGGCAGGTCGACAAAGCCCGCTTGTCCGAGGTGATGCTTCAGAGCAAACAGGTAGACGGCGCTGGCTAGGGCAAGGTGGAGACGCACCGTCGTAGCCTACATTGTTCGTTGCCCGGGTGGTGTGGGGGGGCCGCTGCTACAGTCCGCTGGTGCCCAGGAGTCCTCGAGTCACATGGTCGTTGTTGGTGCTACTGCTGCTGGCCGGTTGTGGTGCGCCCGAGGAAGGAGCGGAACCAGGGCAGTGCGTCGATGGTGCCGACAACGATGCGGACGGCCGCTACGACTGCCAGGATCCAGGTTGCAGCGACGACCCCCTGTGTCAGGGCGACGACGATGACAGCACCGTAGCCGACGACGACGACAGCACGGCGGACGACGACGACAGCACGGCGGACGACGATGACAGCACGGCGGACGACGACGACAGCACGGCGGACGACGATGACTCGGCCGGCGATGACGACGATAGCGCCGCGCCCGAGGAGTACGTCGGCGACCTCACCCTCACGACCGGGCCGGCAATGGCCCTGTTCTGTAACGCCTATGACCGGGTCGACGGCAACCTGTGGCTCAGTCCTGTCCAGTTGACGGACCTGTCGCAGCTGAACTGCCTGACGCGGGTGACCGGCAGCCTGGCGATCTCCGACAGTTCTCTCGTCGAGGCCTCCCTGCCTCGGCTCGAGGCAGTCGGGGTCGACCTGTTGGTGTCGATGAATGTCGCCCTTGTCTCCCTTGATCTTCCGGCCCTGGTTGTCGTCGGGGGTGCGCTCGAGGTCTCGTCCAATGAGCAGTTGACCAGCCTGGCGGTTCTGACTGCGCTGCAGTCCGTCGGCGGCGACTTCCGTGTGCACTCGAATCCGCAGCTGCAGTCGGTCAGCAGTAGCGTCCTTACGAGTGTTTCGGGTGACCTCCGAATCGCCGCCAACCTGTCCTTGGTGGAAGTGCTGCTGGCCGTGACCGCCACGGTCGGCGGCGGCTGCGTGGTGAACTTCAATCCCAGCGTCACGCAGTTGAGCCTGCCGTCTCTGTCCTCGCTGGGGGGAGACCTGCAGGTCAGCAACAATGACTTGCTGTCGAACCTCGATGTGGGCCTGTTGGCGACCCTGGGAGGCGCCTTGTACGTAGGTGATAACCCCGAGTTGACCGACCTCGCGCTGCCGCAGTTGCTTTCGGCCGCTTCGCTTCGGATCTCCGAAAATGAGTCCCTGGCTTCGTTGCAGCTGTCCTTGCTGGCTGCCCTTGCCGGCAACCTCCATGTTGCAGTCAACAACTCGCTCCAGGCATTGAGCCTTCCGGCCCTGGCACATGTCGGGGGCGACTTCTACGTCGGTTCCAATCTCGCAATCGCAAGCTTCGATTTTGTCAGTCTGCTGGATGTGGCCGGTGACTTTTCAGTTGCCCACAACCAGAGTCTGCGAACCTCGTACATCCAGGCGGTGATTGACCAGCTTGCCGGTTCCATCGGCGGACAGGTGCTGGTCGAAGGCAACGCACCCGGATAGTGGCGCTCCGAGCGCCGAGCTACTTCTTGCTGCAGGGTTCGGCTGCCCGGGGTCTCCAGACGGTAACGGCTGGTGTCCTGCCCCGGGCTGGCAACACGTGGTCGGCGACCATCGTGTTGTCGGGGATGCCACTGGGCGGGGAGTCGACTCCGTCCTCGGCGGGCACGGAGAATGCCAGGTCGGGAACTCCGGACGAGCCGATCGCCGAGGCGAGGTAGTTGCCGGCCCCCACGTCGGCTCCTTCGATGACATGGACCCCAGGTCGCTGTTTGCTGGTGTGGTCGGCGCGAGCATCTGCCAGTGCAACCCGGTACTGCCACCAGTCGGTATCGTCGACCGCCGCTTCCTGGGAGCCGATTACCACCGTCCTCGCCCCACAGCTCTGTACGGCATCCCAGAGTTGGCGGTGAAAATGTCGGGCCTCGCGCCACGGCAGGGCAGATCCCCTGTCGAGCAGTGCTCGCTCATCCTCGCCGCGCTTCCAGCCGCCGTCCGGGTAGCTCGCTGTGTGCAGGGACATGCCCTTGCGGGTCCACAGTTGTGGCCCCGAGTCGTCATCGGCTCGAGGGGCGATGGCAAGAAAGTGGAACTCCAGGGCGACTACGGAGGCCAGTGCCAGTACGCCGATGCCGGTGGCTCGGCGGGCTGGGGCCGGCAACTGTCCCCAGCCCATCGCGGCTGCAATGACCAGTACAGGCGCCATCGTGATGGCGAAGCGTTCGTCCAGGGGCGGTACCGCGGTCAGCAGGAATGCCAGTTGCCCCAGGGCGGTGCAGGCGAACAGTGCCATCCCGGTTCGATTGCTGGCGGCCCAGGGCAAGGCCAGCAGCAACAACACTGTGAGCAGCGGTAGGGAGAAGATCGAGCGCAACAACCAGCGGGGATAGAACAACAACCGGGAGGTGGCGGCGCTGGTGGAGTCGTCATCTACTGCGGCTGTGTTGCCCGCGTTGCTTCGAGTCTCGTCGTCGTCGGATGCGCCGAGGTAGTCTGGTCCAGCGTTTCTGTAGACCCGGTCGGGGTTGCTTCCCTCGTTGCCTTCGACCAGGTCGGGGTGGCCGTCGCGGTTCCAGTCATGCCAACGGATGCTGCGACTGGGGTCGACTGCCGGCGAGGTCCAGATCAGTGCGGGCCCGCCGCCGATGGAGTCATACAAGCGGTTGGGCCCATCGAGGTTGGCCACGGCGAGGTCCTGGTCGCCATCGCCGTCCCAATCACCCCAGGCCAATGCGACCGAGTTGTCCGCTTCCGCAGAGGTCCAACTCAGGTTGAGCCGGCCGCCGTTGTTCTCGTACAGGCGATTGGGCTCACTGAGCGAGTTGGCTACCGCGAGGTCCAGGTCGCCGTCACCATCCCAATCGCCCCAGGCGAGTGCTGCGCTGTGGTCGCCCTCCTTGGACTGCCAGGTGAGCTCCATCTTGCCGTCCTGGTTGGCGTAGAGCCGGTTGGGGCCATCTGAGAGCGCCATCGCCAGGTCCTGGTCGCCGTCGCCGTCCCAGTCGCCCCAGGACAGGCTGGTGACAGCGGTCGGCTCGTCGACGCGCCATGCCGCATCTGCTGCCAGGGCTCCGTCCTGGTTGCGCAGTACTGCCAGCGAGTCACCCGGGATCCCGACGGCAAGATCGAGATCTCCGTCCCCGTCGAAGTCACCCCACGCATACACCGGAGGTGTCTCGCTGCCTTGGCCGACTTGTCTTTCGCTGGGGTCTTGCTGGCTAGCATTCCGGTTGAGGTGCTCCTCCAGGTTTGGGTCGCTGCGGCGCGTCGGCTCGAGGGCTCCGGTTCCAGACCAGTCGCCAAACGGTGGGCCGACTGGTCGAATCGTCGCGGCCTGCCAGCGCTGTGCGAGCTTCAGCCGAGGCTCCACGGAACCCCAGGTGTCCTGCAGGCGGTAGATGCGGCCGCTTCTGTCCTGGTCGACGGCGACCAGTTCCATCTCGCCGTCGGAGTCCCAGTCGTAGCTGCGCAACTCGGCTGTGCTGCCCATCTGCGGAGACGTCCAGTTCAGTTGGAGGGGAGCTAGACGCTGGGAGTGCAGGGCTTGCAGCCCCTGCTTGAGATCGCGGCCCGTCAGTACGCGGCCGCTCTGGGACTGGAATGTTCCTCCCATTACCGACAGTGAACTCTGCCGCTCGCCCTCGTCCACGGTCTGTAGAAACGTGCCGCAGACCACGGCGGCTGCCGCTGTCGCCACGGCGAGGCTGACCATGCGTGCGCGTCGGGCCGATGACCTGCCTGGTAGGCCGAAGGATGTCAGAACCAGTCCGACCGCCATCGCGGTGGCGAAGGGGAGCGCTGTCCACTTGGTAAGCACGGCTGCACTCACTACCGCCCCGGATAGGATGCCGCCGAGGATCGGCCGCCGCTCCCAGAACACGATGGCCACCGCCATTCCGGCCCACAGCAGGGCTGTCATCGGCAGATCGTAGTAGTAGCGAAGGCTGAACCCCTGGTAGCAGCCCATCAGCAGGACCAGGGTAGCCGCCAGGCTTCCTGAGCTCCGGTGAGACCGCTGTGTGGGGGCGAGGTCTGTTTGGCCAGGGCGGCTCAGGGCGTGAGTGATGTAGCCCACTGATGCCGCGAGCAGGCACAACCACAGCACGCCGGAGACGATGGCAACCTCCGCGCTGTGGCCGAATACTGCACCGAGCAGCAGGGTGGAAAAGTGCAGAAAGGGGGGGAACTCGGTGTCCGCCAACTGCAGGAACTCGCGCAGCGAGGACTGGCCGGCCCACAGGTCGTTCCATGCGTGCAGGATCTGCAGCCGTGTGCGGTGGTGGAAATAGACCAACTCGCCACCGCCGCTGCTCAGCGGGTTGCCTGTGGCGAAGCGGGCCGCGACGATGCCGAACACGGCGACAGTCGCCACCAGCGGCAGACGTAGCGGGCTCGGGATCGACTCGATGGGGTAGGGCAGCCGCCGGCCGTTCATTGGCAGTGATTCATCCTGGGTTTCAGGGCGCCTGCATTGTGCCCAGTTCACCGACCTGGTGCTGCCATTGCGGGCATCGAGCGGAACCCTCGGGGGTCCAGATCGCGAGGTGACTGGCCCCCTCTGCCTCAGCCCGGTCGATCACAGCACGTAGCTGCCAACCGCTATGAATGAGTCCGGGTGCCTTCGTGGGGATGCCGGGCTGGCTCAGATCGTAGCTGGATAGAGCTACGATTCGGTCCTCGGCAATGGCGTCTTGCGGGTCGACGCTGTCGCCAGTGAAGATGTCGCTGATCGATTCCGAGAAGCCCTGAATGGAGTGAAAGGCATCTTCGTTTCGGAGTCGGCTGAGGTCGTTTCGGTAGGCCCACCACAGGCCCTCGGCGAGGCCGGTCTGGGTCAGTTGGTCCTCCACGAGCAGGACGTTGGCGCCGCACGCGGTGAGGGCCTCCCAGAGCACTTCGCGCAGGCGCAGGTAGACAGGTTGCCGTTGATCGTAGCGCAGCCAGGCCCACTGGGCGTCGCTGGCGGACTGCAGTCCCAGGCCACGTCGCTCCTGCGATACCTCATCCCAGACGCGACCGAACTCACCGCTGAGGGGCTCTCGCCGATCGCTGCCGACTCCGGGATCAGGGATGGAATCGGTGTGGTGGAAGTCCCAGGCAACCCATAGCGCAACTGCGATGTAGGTGAGGGCAATCGCCACGGCAGCCGGCTTCGGCAGGCCCCGCCAGGCGAGCACAGCGAGCACCAGGAGAACCGGCCCTGGGGTCAGGAGGAAGCGCTCGTCCACCGTTGGGATGACCACGGAAAACAGCACCAGGTAGCTGGCGAGGGTGACGACCAGGAGAGGCCAGGCGGTTCGGGTCTTCCACAACCACAGCCCCAGCAGGGCGAACAACAGCAGTGCCAACAGCGGCGAGAGAAAGCAGAACACGCCGCGGATTGAGTAAAACGCGAAGGTGTTCGGGTGAGTCTGGAGGTGGCGGTTGAGATCGAACAGGGTCGGCAGGTTGGAGAGGATCCCCGACACCGCATCGAGCCCGGAACTGCTGTGCAGGAAGTCCGAACTCGGATCGAGTTCGGTCTGGTAGGTCATGTGCATCATCCGGTTCCACGAGCGTGTGCTGAGCCGCCAGTAGCCGGTAAGCAGTGCGAAGGACGAGAGCCCCATCGCCCCTGCGCACAGCAGACGGCCCTTCCATTGCTTCAAGAGGGGCGGAGCCTGGGGTCTCGTGCACAGCAGGATGCCCAGCAACAGGGGCGGCGCCATGGGCAGCGCGCTCCACTTGGCGAGGCCAGCAAGGAAGAGGAAGGCTCCGGCTACTGCTCCGGCGAGCAGAGGTCTCTTGTCCTGCCCGGCGATGAGTACAGCGATGGCGACCCAGATCAGCGCAGTCATCGGCAGATCGAAGTAGTAGTTGAGCGAAGCGGCGTGGAAGGGTGGCAGCAGGGCCGTGGCGACAAAGGCGGCGATCCCCGCCCGACTGGAGTTCGTGAGGCTGCGGATGGTGGAGCCGACAGCCAGGGCGAGAACGAGCACCCAGATCACCCCCAGTCGGCCGATGGGGGCCTCCCCGTGACCGATCAGGTAGCCGGCAGGGGCGCCGATGGCATGAATGAGGGGAGGGAAGTCGTGATCGCCTGAGGTCAGCCACCCCAACAGTCCCCCGAAGCCGACATTTGGTAGTTCCAGGGCCATCACCACCCGGATGTAGTGGTGGCTCCAGTCGGAGCCGGATCGGGCGTAGTGGAACAGTGCGCCGTCGTAGGGACGGCTGGCGACGATCGCCAACATTGCGACTACCGGCGCGGCTGCCAACAGAGCGGCACTGCCGAGGCTGGGACTTTCTCTTGGCGATTCCTCCACCAGCGGATTATAGGCACCTCTGACCCGTCTCGCCGCCTGGGCCGCTATTGTTCGACCGTGGTAGAGGGAGCGAACGAGTCCAGGATTAGCAAGGGATGGCTTTATGCCGGGGGCGCGGTCCTGGTCTGGCTGGTAGCACTTCGTTGCCACCTGGCTGCTGCTGAGGACGCCCAGCTGCCCGCCGACGCGGTGCGAGGCCTGGAGCGCCTGGTCGACATTGCCTCGCTCCACTCACTGCCCTTACGTGGCAACCAGGTCAACGAAGCCTGGTATGGCGTCGCTGACGACTACCTGCTGGCTCCTTTCGTCGTGATGTCGGCGACGCTGCGGGAGTTGCTCAGCCGAGCCGCCTTGTTTTACGCCCTGGTAGCGCCCCTGGGTCTGCTGATTGGTGTCGCTTTGCGCCGGCCGCTTCTCGGCCTCGCCTGGGGCTTGCTGCTGGCAGGCTTTCCTGACCTGGCCGATCTGAGTGGCGGCTACCCGAGCAACTATCAGACCACCCACTGGGTGCTGCTCGGCTGCGCAGCGGCGCTGTTCCTGTCACAGAGTGGGCTGTCCGGCTATGCCCGCGCCCGTTGGACGGGCGTCCTGCTGTTGGCGGGAGCCCTGGTGACTGCCTCGCATCCGCTGGCTGCTGCTGGTCTGCCCACGGCGTTGCTTGTTGCGGCTGTCTATGGTCGCTGGTGGCCTGTTGCCGGGGAACGTCGATCCGGAGGCGGCCTGCCCTGGTGGGTGCCGGGGGCCCTCGCTTTGGTGGTGTTTCTTCCCTACGCCGCCAGCAACCTTGCTGCGTTACACGACGTGGTGCTGCACGACCGCGGCGACCAGGGCATGTCTATCGGCTCGGCCTGGCGTAGCTCTCTGGCAGGAATCAAGGGGCTGCCGACAGAGTTCTCTGATTTTCCCGGGGGCGTCTACCTGGCCTTCGCCTTGCTGCTCGGCACGCCTCTGGCCGCCTGGCGCCCCCAGGGTCGGCCCCTGATGCTGTTTGTCGTCGCCTGGTCACTCGGCTCTTTGTTGATGTTCACCGTGGCGGGTTTCTCTGTGAATTATTGGAACCTGTTTCCATTGGCCTTGCCGGTGCTCGGTCTGGGCCTGGTAGGCCACATCCTCTACCTGGGCGCGGGTGACGAGTTGAGAGGCGGTGCCATCCGCCGCAAGCTGGGCACCGCCGTGCTGCTGGTGCTGGCGGGTTTTGGCATAGCCTCTTCGGCGCGCAGCCTGCCCGACACCGGCGACAAGCTGGTGGTGGCCAAAGAAGCTCTGGCAGACGAGGTGGTGAGTCTCGCTTCCGGTCGTAGCTTCCAGTACTTCGAGGCGCAGAGCCGCTGTGGCGTCGATTGGGGTGCAGACGCCACCTTGCTGGATCTACGACTGCGCGGTGTACAGGTGGCTGCGGACGCCCAGCTGCCGCTGCTGGCGGTGGTGGAGGATGTTCCGGCCCTGTCGACGCTGGAACTGCCGGGCCTGGTGGGTCGCAAGGTTCTGCCGAACCGAATGGCAGTTCGCCTGTACTGGACCGAGGACGCGTCTTCGTGGATTGACGGGTTCGCTTCGTGGTGCGGCATCAAGGACCGTGAGCCGAATTCTCTGGATGTGCACCTGGTGCCCGGCGGCAGGGCCGCTCGGGCGATGCCCGGGGAGTGTGTCGTACCCATGCCCTGCCCGTCCTACCTGCAGGAGGCCGGTTGATGGCAAAGCAGGTGTTGAGTAGGAAAGCGAGCGGATTAGCAGCGGTGACTACGGCGGCCGTGGGGGCACTCGTCATCGGCCGGGTTGTGCGGGACGGCGTCCAGATGCACGGCTGTGATGGAGCGCCCTACATTGAGCATGTCGCCCGACTGGCTACCTTGAAGGCTTGGCGCGAGGGCTCGCTGCTGGCTCCCTGGGACCTGCTGGTTTCGATGGACGGGGATTTCCCGCCCTTGATGCACCTACTGGCGTTGCCACTCGGGGCGCTGGCAGGACACGATGCCAATACGGTGCTGTGGTCGGGCTTTCTGTGGTTGCTACTGCTGGCTGCTGCCGTCGGCAGCGTTGTGGTGCAACTCAGCGGACAGCGAGTTGCCGGCCTGGCGGCATTCGTCGGCACCTTGCTGCTGCCCGCCGCCCATGGCTTTGCGACTCGCTACTACTACGACCTGCCCATGACCGCACTGATCTGGGCATCTGCTGCTTATGTCCTGCGTTGGGGCGACCGCAAGCCGGTGCGGGCCGGGCTCGGCGGTGGTCTCCTGCTTGCGGGCGCAGCGCTGGTGAAGTGGTCGGCCCTGCCCTTTGGGCTGCCGGTGCTGGTAGGAGCGGCGCTGTGCGTCCGCCAGGGGGCCAAAGAGGAGACCGTCCGGGAACGACTGCGGCGCTCGATGGGCGTCGCCGGGATCGCCTGTGCGGTGGTGTTCCTGTTCTCGTGGTTGTTTCTGTGGTCGAGCGGTGCAGACAACTCCTACCAGGCCATGAGCGCGCAGAGCTTCCAGAACTCGGACAGTGCCCCGTTGCCGTCGGGAATCGACGCGCTTCTGCCGGGCCCTGTCGCCTTTGTGGTCGGCGAAGCCCTGGCGGGGATCGAGCGCATCGACGGCAGCGAGTTGGCTTTCTACTCGATGCGCCTGGTCACCTCGGTGTACTCGCCGCTGCTGGCGGCAGCGCTGGCCCTGCTGTCGCTGCTGTGGTTGGCACTTGATCGCCGCGCAGTGCCCCTTCTGCTTCTCGTTGTGTTGGGCCAGGGGGCATTTCTGCTGCTCGTGCTGTCGATGTTTGACGACCGCTTCCTGCTGACGGGCGCCGTGCTACCGGTGGTACTGGGCAGTCTCGGTTGGGCCCGCTGTAGCGACGGTGTACGCGCCGTCATTGCCGTGCTGGTGGTGGTCCTGGGACTGGCCGTGGCTGCAGACTTCCACTTCGGCCAACCAGCCTCCTGGAACGAGGCCGTGGAGTGGCGATCTTCCCCTGCCCAGGGCCAGCCGCCGGTAGTCCGTCGGGGCCTTGGCCTCGCCAGTTCAGTGCAGCGCTTGGGTTGGGTGCGTGCCGATGAGCAGGAGAATGCACGTACGCCGTACCGGGAGGCACTCTGGGGAGCCATGGGTCGCTGCCGTTTCGGGCGCATCGCCGAACTCGACGGCTGGCCTATCCTCGGCGGCTGTGGCAACCGGTTCTGGTGGGAATATCGCGGTGATCTCGAAGAAGTGAACGGCGAGAGCCCAGGTCGCCTTCCATTCCGCAGTGGTTATGTCTGGTCGGTACAGGACACCGGCTACGGGGAGCGCGGCTCCAACGGCCCGGAACTGCTGTTGGTGGGCGAGGACCCGGCCGGCAGTGGCAAGGTTCTGCCCGACGAGGTCGACGGTAAGGATTGGCAACAGTTGGCTCGAGTAGAAGACCCCGAGGGAGGGCGTGGAAGCACCGTCTGGACGCGCTACGACGCCGATCCGTGCGACACCCACCCTGAGGCTGACGACCCGAGGGAGGGCCGGTCTGGACCCACTGCGCCCTGATCTTGCCCTGTGCATCTGCCTGCCCGTGCGGCCATACTGGTAGGACTACCCAGGAGGTCACTGTCATGACTCGCCTTGTCGCCAGTCTCACGCTCGTCTTTGCGCTCACTCTGCCGGGCTCGCTGCATGCGCTCGACAACTCGGCCTACTTCGACGGCTCTGCTGATTACATCGACTTCGGCCTGCTCGACCCGGGCACCGAGTTTACCGTTGAGGCCTGGGTTCAGTTCAACACCGTGACTAGTTGGAACACAGTCTTCGAGGTGGTGGAGCTGGGGGTCGGAATCAACTCCTTCTACCTGGGCTACAACCAGGGATCCTGGGAGATCGAGTTGAACGACACTTCCGTGTGGGAAGGGGACACCTGCAATAGCAGCCAGGCCGCTTGTTTCAGCAGCGCAGTGTCACCGCTTACCCCGCACCACGTCGCCGTCAGCCGCAGCGACACGTCGCTGGACTTCTACATCAACGGCAACCACATCATGAACTGGCCGAGTCCGCCCGCGCCCTTGTTCGGCACGCAGACCTGGCTGGTCGGTGCCGACACGGACGACGGGGTCAATTTCACCTCGGACCCGCTGCATGGCTACCTGGGTGAGGTGCGGCTGTGGAGTGTCGCGCGCAGCCAGTCGGAACTTCTCTCGACGATGCACTTCGGGCTGACCGGCCAGGAAGCAGACCTGTACGCGCTGTGGAACCTGGACGAGGATCCAAGTTCTGCGACTGCCACTGACGCGACAGGGAACGGCTGGACCGGAACGCTGTTCGGCGACACGGTGTTCACCGGCTCGCCGTTCTTCGTCAACACCAGCAGCGGCGGAGACATCCCAACCTTTGACTTTGACCTCGACGGCGTGGCCCCGTCTGCTGGTGATTGCAATGACTCGGATCCGACGGTGCTGCCCGGCGCGACAGAGTCCTGCGACGCGGTCGATTCCAATTGCGATGGTGACCTGGTGGATGGCTTCGCCAACGTGGATGGCGACGGCCTGCCCGACTGCATCGATACCGACAACGACAACGACGGCGACCCTGATCTCAGCGACTGTGCTCCACTCGATGCGAGCGTCTTTACCGGTGCGGTTGAGCTGTGCGATGCCACCGACTCCAACTGCGATGGGGAACTGGTAGACGGTTTTGCCAACTTCGACGGCGACGCAGAACCCGACTGCATCGATAGCGATGATGACGGCGACGGCATCGATGACCTGGTCGACAACTGCCTGCTGCTGGCCAACTCGGCGCAGGTGGATACCGACAGCGACGGCATCGGTGACCTCTGTGACAGTGACGACGACGGCGACGGCGTGGCGGATGCCGGAGACTGTGAGCCCCTGGACGCTACCGTGAGTCCTCTGGCGACGGAGCTATGCGACGCGGTCGATTCCAATTGCGATGGTGACCTGGTCGATGGCTTCGCCAACTTCGATGGCGACAGCGAGCCCGACTGTATCGACTCCGACGATGACGGTGACCAGTACCCGGACGTGGTCGATTGTGCAGCGCTGGATCCTTCGATCCATCCCAACGCTACCGAACTGTGCGATGCCATCGACTCCAACTGCAACGGCTCCCTGGTAGATGGCTTTGACGATACCGACGCCGATGCCGAGCCCGACTGCACCGATCTGGACGACGATGGCGACGGCATCCCAGACGATACAGAGTTGCAGATTGGCTCTGACCCACTCGACCCCGACAGTGACGGTGATGGCATCGGCGATGGGGTCGAGGTGGGTGCGGACCCCACGGCTCCGCAGGACAGTGACGGCGATGGCATCCCCGACCTCCTCGACGAGGACGATGATGACGATGGTCTGGACACTGCAGTCGAGGGTGCCGCCGATACGGATGGCGATGGCCTGGCGGACTACCTCGACGTCGACTCGGATGGCGACGGCTTCACTGACGGCGAGGAGGGCGCAGGAGACGCTGACGCTGACGGCACGCCCAACTTCCAGGACACCGACGCCGACGGCAACGGCAGCAGTGACACCGAAGACGGCGACGGAGACGCCGACGGTGATGGAATCCCCGACTACCTGGACGTGGATGATGGCGACGGTCCCGGCGCGGACGCCGACGGTGACGGTCTCAGCAACAGCGAAGAGCAGGTGCTCGGAACCGACCCCCAGGACCCCGATAGCGACGGCGACGGTCTCAGCGACGGTGAGGAAGTCAGCAGTGTCGGCAATCCGGGGGATACCGATGCCGACGGCGTCATCGACGCTCTCGACTCCGACGATGACGGCGACGGCATTGCTACGGCAGATGAGCAGTTGGTGGATGCCGATCTGGACGGCGAGCCCGACCCCGATGCGGATGATGACGGAACCGCCAACTACCTCGACGAGGACAGTGACGACGATGGCTTACCGGATCTGCTCGAAGGGGATGGCGATACCGACGGCGACGGCATCGCCGACTATGTCGACAGTGACGCTGATGGGGACGGCATCCCCGACCTTATCGAAGGCGACAGCGACAGCGACGGCGACGGCCTCATCGATGCCTACGACCTCGACTCCGACGGCGACGGATTTACCGACTCACAGGAGGGCGAGGGTGACCTCGACGGCGACGGCATTCTGAACTTCCGTGACCTCGATGTCGACGGCGACGGTGCCACCGATGCCGAGGAGGGCGAGGGTGACATCGACAACGACGGCACTCCAAACTGGCTGGATCCCGACGACAGCGATGGGCCTGATGCGGATGCCGATGGCGATGGCCTGTCCAACCTCTACGAGAGTGAACTGGGGACCAACCCCTACCTCGAGGATACCGACGAGGACGGCCTCTCTGATGGTCTCGAGGTGCTCGAATTGGAGACCGATCCGCTGGACGCCGACAGCGACGATGATGGCCTGGAGGACGGTGACGAGCACCTGGTGACGGGAACGGATCCCCTGGATGAGGATAGCGATGACGACGGGCTCGGCGATGGGCAGGAGATCGACGTTACGGGGACCGACCCTCTCGATGCGGACAGTGATGACGACGGCATGGACGATGGCACCGAGGTAGAGGTGGGTGCTGACCCCCTGGACGAGGACACCGACGACGACGGCATTCTCGATGGACCGGACGGCCTCGGAGATGACGATGAGGACGGCATCATCAACGTCCTCGACCCGACCGATGACCGACCCGGTGGGCCCGATCCTGGAGGGGATGATGTGCTGATCGACAACACCGAGGTGGTTCCGGACGATGCGCCGCAGTGCGGCTGTACGCAGAGCTCAGTTGCTGATCTGGGTGTAGAGGCCCAGTGGGCCTTGCTGCTGCTTTGCGCAGGCGGACTGGCTCGGCGAAGACGTCAACCCTGAAACGAACCGGGCCTCGGCGACGCTCAGTCGTTGTTCGGAGACTCCGCCATGAGGTCCTGCACCTCGTCTTCGTCGAGGCTCAGCGGTGGCTGCGTGGCCAGCAAGTCCAGCAATTCGTCGACGGTCATGCTGGCCGAGTGCTGCGTGCCTTGCAGGGTCCTGGCTACCAGGGCTCGCTTCTCTTTCTGCAGTGACACGATGGCTTCTTCGATCGTGTCCTGGGCCACCAACCGGTAGATGGTGACGGGGTTCTCCTGGCCGATGCGGTGCACCCGGTCGGCGGCCTGGTCTTCGACGGCGGGATTCCACCACGGGTCCAGGTGGATCACGTAGCTGGCACCGGTCAGGTTGAGTCCCGTTCCGCCGGCCCGCAGCGAAATCAGGAAGGCATCTCCCTCGCCCGATTGGAAGGCGTCTACCTCCATGCGTCGCCGAGGTTCGGACAGCGAACCATCCAGGTAGCGGTACTTGATGTTGTCGGCATCCAACGCTTCGCGTACCAGGTCGAGGTGGCTCGTGAACTGGCTGAACACGAGCGCCCGGTGTCCCTGGCTTCGGAGCTCATCGAGCAGGTGGCGCATGACCTCGAGTTTGGACGAGGGAAGAGTGGAACTGGGATCGACCAGGCGAGGATGGCAGGCCAGTTGGCGGAGTCGCGTCAGGGCCGCCAGTACCTGGAAACGGCGGACATCGCCGTCCTCGGCCGAAACCTGGGCCCGCAGTCCGGCGATCGCTGCGCTGCGCATCTCGTTGTAGAGCTTCTTTTCACCGCTGGAAAGCTCCACCCGAAGCACAACGGAGGTGCGTGGTGGCAACTCGCGGGCGACTTCGTCTTTGGTGCGGCGGAGAATGAAGGGCCGGATGCTGCGAGACAGTGCCGTCTGCGCCGCGGCACCATCCGCTCGGCGATGCTCCAGCGGCACGATAAAGCGGCGACGGAACACGTCGCGACTGCCGAGCAGTCCTGGTGTGATCGCAGCAAAGAGGCTCCATAGCTCACTGATCCGGTTCTCCACCGGGGTGCCAGTCAGGGCAACGCAGAAGCTGGTGCTCAGGCTGCGGGCTGCCTGCGCCCGGCGGGTGTCGGGGTTCTTGATCGCCTGGGCTTCGTCGAGTACCAGGGTCGCAAAATCTATCGCCGCAAGTTGCTCCTGGTCCCGGACTACCAGGGAGTAGCTGGTAATCAAAAGGTCGCCATTGCCCAGGTCTTCGAGTAGCTCGCTGCGCTTGTTGCCCCGGTACATTCTCGCTTGCAGGCTCGGGGCGAAGCTCGCGGCTTCGCGAAGCCAGTTGAAGCCGACCGAGGTCGGCGCGATGACCAGAGCAGGTCCAAGCTCGCTCCGTTCGATGAGTAGCGCGAGCGCCTGCACGGTCTTGCCGAGACCCATGTCGTCGGCGAGACAGGCCCCCGGTGACCAGCGCGCCAACCTGGCAAGCCACTGGAATCCTTCCTTCTGGTAGCTCCTCAGTTCTGCCTGTAAGCCTTCCGGCACATTGAACTCGAGCTTGGCGGACTCCCGAATGTTGGCCGCGAGGTCTCGCCACTTGCCGGGCACTTCTAACTGCATTCCAGCGTCTTCGAGACGCAGCAGTTCAAGGCTCTGCAAACTCGACAACTCCAGTCCAGAGTCGCTTTGGTTGATCGCCCGGGCGAGGGTGCCCAGCTGGTCGAAGACTTCTTCTCCGAGTCGGATCCAGCCGCCATCTCCGGCACGAACGAAGCGACGACCGCTCCACAGTGATTCGAATAGTTCCTTTGCGCTGACCTCCAGGCCGTCGACGCAGAGGGTGCCGTCGATGCCCAGCCAGTGCTCCATCCCAGCGACCGCGAGCCTCAGGTTGCCCAGCGAGCGGGTCCGGGTGACCTGGCGAACGCCGTGCTCAGCCCAGGCGACCTTCACCTCCGTGCCGAGCTGTTGCAGGTATTCGAGGAAGTCCAGAGCCACATCAGGCTCCCTGATCAGCCGATCATAGAGGCTGCCATCGTGGGAATCGTGGGCCGGCAGTTCGGAAAGCAACTCCTGTGCCCGTCGTTCTTCCTCGGAGAAGTCGCGTTGGCAGAATACGCGCCCGGTGAGAGCTTCACCGTACAACTCACCGGGCCCGCGGCCCGGGAACCAGCTCTCTACTCCCGCCAGCGGCTCTACCCGCAGACCCACCTGCAGGTCACCGTTGCCGAGCACCTTGAGTTGGATGAGGCTCCTACTGTCGCTTTCTACCTTCATGCCCCGCAGGGTCTCGCCGAGCAGTACCGGGAGCAGCCGCGAAAAGGTCTGCAGTCGACTGAGCAGTTCGGAACCTGCGTCCACCGCGAAGGTGCTGCCTCGGCTCTCCAGGACCGACAGCACACCGACGACTCCGGGCTGGATTGGTGTCACCGTGCAGTCGCCCTCCTGCGGGTCCAACTCCACCAGGCAACCACTGGAGACCCCCTCGCGTGCCGCTTCGGCCAACTCGTCCGGTTCCATCGGTTGGCCATCGATGGTGCTCTGAATCGAGATCGAGCCGTCTTCCAGCTTGTTCCAGTGCAGTGCCAATTCCGTGCGCCGGACGCTGATGGGCTGGTCGTTGCTGCTGTCGAAGAAGAACACCCGCGGGTGACCTACCAGCAGGGCCAAGGCGCGATGTACCACCTCGGTGTCCGATAGCCCTCGGTGGCTGTTCGGCGGATGATCGGGATCCGGAAGCAGGAGTTCGATGACTCGCCGGTCCACGGGCAGAGAGCAGAGGCTGGGCCTTGTTCGCAGTGCAAGCAGGTCGGCCTTGCGTGCCTTCAGGCCGCCGCTCAGCCGCGGGCGAACCTCGACGGGTTCGAGAGTAAAGCGCATCTCGTCGCCGCGCTTGAGCCGCCACCCCAGTTCGTAGTCCAGAGTTTCGGTGCTCTTGTTGGGCAACGCGCTCTTCAGCACCTGGTCGAAGTCCTCGATCGCCCGGGACCAGTGCGGACGATCCAGCACATTCATCAGCATGCTGGCCAGTGAGCCCTCCTGGAGGTCGAGCAACTGCCCTAGGAGCGCATCGATCGCGGAGATCGTCACGCTACAGCGTGGCTCGTCGTGGCTCTCGCAGAGGCACCGGACCATGTCCTCGGGCGCGTTTGACTTGGGATTGATTTCGACCTTGGACTCGCCGCGGCTTGCGCACCACTCCGAGTGTTCTTCGATATAGACAACTCGGGCTGGGCTGACCTGGAAGTGCAGAGACGACAACCCGCGCGCCGAGTTGGGCAGGGGAGGAGCCTGGGTGGTCAGGAATGCCCGCGCCTCCAGGAGACGCTCCCACAGGTCGAGCAGAGAGGGGTTGCCGCCGGGTCGAGTCAGGGACGAGAGCCGTTTGTCATCCTCGGCTCGCCCCCCCTGGACGATTCCGGCTCGATCGAGCAGCAGTTGGATCACGGCGTCCTGGACGGCGCGGGGCACAGAGCCGCGCTTCGGCCAGTACGCCGAGGCTGCAGTGGCTGCGGTGAGAATCCGGCTCAGGGTGTAGCCCTCGGCGTCATGCTGCCAGAGCCAGGTGTCAGTACGGCGAGCGAGCGCGTCGCCGAGTACCCGTACCGGCTGTTCGAGCCAACGCTCAATTCGGTGGCTTGCTGCCCAGGCCTGGAGCTCCTCGAGCGGCATCTGGACGCGCAGGATTCCGCTGCCTGCCTTCGATGGCCCGGTGGCAGGTTCCTCGGTCTCGGGCTCGGCTTCGGTCCTGGTTCCGCTGATCTGCGCGAGGATCCATTCCTGCAGGTCTTCCACCAGGTTCTTCTCGGCTCGTCGGCCGCCGCTCTGGTAGAGCCGACGATGGAAATCCTCGCCGCTGACGAGGTCGCCGATTGTCTCGCAGTGGCCACGCGCTACCAGCCGCTGCACCAGGTCGATGGTGCGCGGGCTGGCCTTGGTGGAATCGCGCCAGATCGAGACGGGCTGGTCCTCGATGGTGCCCAATTCGAAGCCCTGGAGCGCGGAGCGCAACTCCTCCAGGGAGTTCGCAGCGTGCAGTTCGTTCGTGTCGGGTGGGCTCATGTACCTGCGGACCGGGTGCCAGCTTGCCCCCTATGGTCCGGGATCCTGCAGCCTTGTCAATGGGGCGATGGGCAGAACAGAGAGCCTGGAACGCAGGCTAGTTTTCCAACGTGAAGTTGTTGTTCAGGTTGTCCTGACCCGGGGCCAGAAGGATCACGTTCGTGATGCCGATCTTGTCCTCGGGAGCTCCACCGGGATTTGTTGCAGGAGGCGAGTCGCCGCCGACGTCGAGGTAGCCGGTCACCCACCAGGTTCCGCTCTCGAGGTCATTGAAGTTGTACTGAACCGGGAAGCTTGGGTTCGACACGACGATGCTGAGCTCGGGCGAGGAGGTCTTGGTAGGAGCTTCGCTCGCCAGGGCGATGTACAGGATGTCATCGGGGTTGATGGGGCCGTTGTGCATCACGAGTCCGCCCACCGAGCCCAGGGGCGCGCTGCTGCTGCCACCGAGATCGAGGACCACCTGCCCGAACTCGCCGGTATCAAGGCCGTAGGGGCCGGCGGAATCGAAGGGGTCGAGGCTCACGTCATAGGTGCCGTCGCCTTCGGCGTCGAATACCGCCCATACCAATACCGCCGGGGAACCCGCTGGTGCGACCAGTCCGAAGGGTCCAGGGCTGTCGAGGACGATACCGCTGAATACGGGTCCGTCGGGGGTGGCATGGCTGGCAAATACCAGGATGTCACCTGCGGGGTTGAAGTCGCCGAACAGCACCTCGCCGAGAATGGGCTGGTACGGAGCTGGCGCGGGAACGGGCACACTCGTTGCGCTGGGCAATTCGATGGTAACCCCGGTGGTAGGGGTCTCCAGACCCAGCACATAGGGATTGCCATTGGCCGGCCCCACCGCGTCGCTGGGCTCGAACAGGCCGTTGCCATCGGTGTCATGGTAGGCAAGTAGCGCGGTCGTGTTGCCGTGGTGGTTGCCGCAACGCAGGTGGAAGGGTCCGAATCCATCCAGCATTGCGCCGTGCCAGGGTCCTGAACCCAGGTTCTCGCCGTTGCAGGTGATGATGATCTGCTGGTCAGCGAGGGTGCTGGTAACCACCGTGCCCATGAAGTCACTCGAATTGCTGCCGCTGTGGTCCGTGCCGCCACCGCCGTCGCCACCGGTCCAGCCCGCTGGGATGTCGATGGTGATGTCAATGCCTTCCATCTCGCCACCGTGCAACTGGATCGGGTTGTATGGGTGGTACCGGGTGATGTCCGTGACGCCCACGATGATGTCCCAGCGCTGCATTACCACGGCGATCGCAAACACCTGGCCTTCGTGCTCGACATCTTCTACCCGCCACTCGCCGGGCTCGGTCATCGTCACCTTGCCGATGATGTTGCTCAGGTCGGTGGGGTCTTCGAGCACGTAGACGATGATGTTGCGGGCACGCTCTGTGTACTCGTCCTCGGTCAACTCGAGGCCGGTGTCCTGGTCGACGGCAATAATGCGCCCCGAGAGGTGAGATGGACCTACGGCAGTGGGGTCATCGTCATCGTCAGCCACGTTGTCGATGATGTCGTCGATCACACCGTCGTTCGCGGAGTCGGTGCAGCCAGACAGCGCGGCGAGAGCGAGGCCCAGTAACAGCAGGTAGAGAACGCCCCGATTAGGGTGTGAGGTCAGCGCAGCAGACATCCAAAGTTCCTTTCGACTTGTGCAGTCGCGATTTCGATCGGGAGGGCCTGTTGCCTAGTGGCTCAAGCCGAAGTTGTTGCTTGTGTCGGACTCGCCGGGCGAGATGTGAATGACACCCGTGGAGCCGATGATGTCCTCGGAACTGCCTCCGGGGGTGGAGGAAGGCGGACTGTTGCCGCCAATGTCCATGTAGCCGGAGACCCACCACGTGCCGCTGTCGACATCTGAGAAGGTGTACATGATCGGGAAGCTCGGGTTCGAAACCACGATGCTCAGTTCGGGCACTGTGGTTGTCGTGGGTGGCTCGGCAGACAGCGAGATGTAGAGAACATCCGCCGCGGAGACGGGCCCCGAGTAGCTGACCAGGCCGCTGAGTGTGCCCTGCGCGGAGCCACCGCCGAGGTCGAGGATGACATTGCCCAACTGGCCGCTGGCGGCGTCGACCGGTCCGAACGAGTCGAAGGGGTCGATGTTGACGTCATAGCTGCCGTCGCCATCGGCATCGAACACAGCCCACACCAGGACGTCTTGCGCATCGTTTGGGCAGACCAGTCCAAACGAGCCAGGTCCGTTCATGACAACGGCACTGTAGGGCGCTCCGCTGGTGGTTTGGTAACTGGCAAACACCAGGATGTCACCGGCCGGATTGTAGCCGCCGAAGTTGATCGTGCCGAGGATCGGGCTGTAGCTGGGCGGGGACGGTGGAGTCACCGGCACACTCGCCGGAATCTCGATGTTGACGCCGGTGATGTCGCCTACGCCGAGCTCATAGGGGTTCCCACTGGCAACGCCGAGGGTGTCACTGGGCTCGAAGAGACCGTTCCCATCGGTGTCGTGGTAGGCCATCAGGCCGCTCTCGCCGTGGCTGTTGGCGACGGTAATGCTGAAGGCTCCGAAGCCATCTAGCACCGTGTAGCCCCACGGGCCGTCGGCCAGGTCGCCCGAGTTGCTGGTCACGACGATGGCCTCGTCGGGAAGGCTGCTGGAGACCGTGCTGCCTGAGATGGTGGTGGGGTCGGGGTAGACAATCTCTTCGGGAGTGTCGTCGTCGTCATCGCCGTCGTCGTCGTCGCCGGGTCCGCCGCCATCGTCGTCGTCACCGGGTCCGCCGCCATCGTCGTCGTCACCGGGAACCGATCCGCCATCGTCGTCGTCGCCGGTAGCCCCGCTGCCGCCGTCGCCGCCGCTGCCGTTGCCGCCGCTAGAGCCCTCGCCGCCGGGCTCGGGACCCCCGCCTGCGGTCCAGTCACTGGGCAGGTCGATGACGATGTCGATGTCCTCGAGGGCGCGTCCCTCCAAGCGAACCGGGTTGAAGGGGTAGCGCCGTTGCAGGGAGTTTGCGCCGATGATCGGTGAGTTGTCGGAGGCGATGGCAACTACGTGCAGCTCGCCCTCGTAGTCGACCTGCTCGATTGCCCACACGCCCGGTTCGGCGAGGGTGCGCTTGTCCACAACCTGGGTGAGGTCGTCGGGATCCTCGAGCAGGTAGACCAACAGCAGCCCAGCGCGCTCGAGGTACTCCTCGTTGGTCAACTCGATGCCTGTCTCGCGGTCAATAGCCAGGACCCGGCCTGAAATTGACGTTGCGTCGACCTCGGGGTCGTCGTCGTCGTCAAGGCTGCCGAGGTTGTCGTCACCGGGGTCGGAGATGTTGGTGTCCGAGCAGGCAAGACCTAGGGCTAGCGCCAGCACAAGTAGCGCGTAGCGAAGGCTGCGAAGTAGAAGAGGATGCTTGATGCTTGATTCCATATCTCAACCTCGTGACAATCGTATTATTGGAATGCGGGATGGGTGAAAGGACACAATTCGCCCCACGCGCGCGATACTCTTAATGGCAGGTTTACCCCTCGCCGTGGTGCCAGTCAATGATTTCCGGCATCGCTGAGGCGTTGACGGGGCTACAATTGGCTGTCGACAATTAATGATGAAGCGGCGTTTTCAGCGCTGCCATCAGAGTGGAGATGATCTTGCGGATACCGAAAAGCGAGTCCTTCTTATGGCACCTGTCTCTCGCTGTTGTCTTTGTACTGCTGTCGGTGGGGTGTGCTGACGATGGCAACGGCGGTGCGCCCATTCCCGATGACGACGATTCCGCGGCCGATGACGATGACACGGTGGCAGGCGATGACGATGCTGGGGACGATGACACTTCTGTCGGTGACGATGACAGCGGTGACGACGACGACGACGACAGTACCCCGCCGCCGGCCCCTGACTGCAACGTCCAGTCTGTAGTGGACCCTAGTTGTGCCGAGGTGCAGTGGAGGCAGCCCAGCATTGCTGTCGCGATGTCTTCTTGTCCATCTGGCGACTACGTGTTCACCAACTCGGTGGACTGGGGCTTGTTCCTCGTCAAGTGTGGCGGCGTCACCAACGATCCATTGGCAAGCCACAACTGGGCCCAGGAGGCGATGGTCGTGACGATCCGGGCAGGCGAGGCCTGCTACCCGATAGGCCAGGTGCTCTGGTTCGCCAACTGTAGTGATGGTCACCACTTTGGCCACGCATTCGACCTCTGTGGGGACTGCGATACGACCCAACTCGTGGTCAACTTCGTCGCGATTCCGGCAGGACGCACGCCTGTCCTGTTTCACGAGTGCGTGCCGGAGGGGCAGGGCTGTCCCTGAAGCCGGTTCAGGCGCCGCTGAGCGAGTTGCTGCGTGCGGCGCTGCAGCGTCGTCGGCCGCTACTCGCCGCCCTGGATGCCGAACAAACGGACTGCTATCGGCTGCTGCACGGCGCGGTGGAGGGCTGTCCGGGCCTCAGTATCGATCGCTATGGTTCCCTGTTGCTGCTGCAGACCTGGGGACTTGCGCTGGAGCCGGGCCAGATCAAAGTTGCCAGGGAGTCGGTTGAGGCGGCACTGACAGTTCCGTTGCAGGCGGTCTGGAATTGTCGCACGGGCAAGGGACAGGACTTTTCTCGTTACTTCGAGTTCGACTCGGAGGGGCCTTTCTCGGGGTGCGAGCTGGGTCTCTACTACGACGTTCGGCCACGCCACCGCGGCATCGATCCGCTGCTGTTCTGCGATCTCCGGGTTGGCCGGCGGATGGTGCTCGAGCGGGCCGAAAGCAAGCGCGTGCTGAACCTGTTTTCCTACACCTGTGGTCTGGGCATCGCGGCAGCAAGTGGCGGCTGCAGCCAGGTCACGAACGTCGATTTCTCGTCCTCGTCGCTGGCGATCGGGCGAGGTAATGCGGAGCGCAACGACATCTCTTCGGAGACCTTCGCGACTCTCCATGCGGACGTGCTGCCTACCCTGCGGCAGTTCGCCGGGTTACCAGTCAAGGGGAGGGCCAGCCGGCGCAGGGACTTTGTGCGTGTCGAGCCGCAGCAGTTCGACCTCGTGCTGCTGGATCCACCAGCTTGGTCCAGGGGACCCTTTGGGGCGGTAGACGTGGTGCGTGACTACCAGGCTTTGTTCAAGCCGGCCCTGCTCGCGACCCGGCCGGGAGGATCGCTGCTGGTCACAAACAACTCGGCGCGCGTCGCCTGCGACGATTGGATCGACGTGCTCCAGCGCTGTGCCAACAAGGCGGGACGGCCGATTCGGGATCTGCAATTGCTACCGCCCGAAGCGGACTTCCCCAGCTCCGATGGCCGCCATCCACTCAAGATAGCCCTGGTCGAGGTCTAGAACTTCGCCAGGTCAGGGCTGGTAGCCGAAGGCCTCGACGAAGGGGCAAAGGCGCGGCTGGAGGGGTTTGAACTGGACCCTGTCGTGTTGCCACCGGCGCAGCGCTCGGGAGGCTGCAAATCAACAGGCTGCTATGGTGTCGGTCATGAGCGAAGCGAATCCGAGGGTGGTGATCCTCTGTGGCGGGCAGGGTACCCGCCTCAAGGAAGAGACGGAATTTCGTCCCAAGCCCATGGTCGAAGTCGGCGGCCGCCCGCTGCTCTGGCACATCATGAAGTTGCACGCGTTTCAGGGGTTCTCGGACTTCGTGCTTGCCTTGGGATTCAAGGGCCACGTGATCCGCGATTTCTTTCTCAATTACCGCCGTCAGACTTCGGATCTGACCATCGATTATGGGAGCGGCGACCAGCAGGACCGCATCTCGCTGCACTCGAGCAGCGATATCGAGGGCTGGCAGGTGACTCTCGCCGATACCGGCGAGATCACCAACACGGGCGGTCGGATCAACCGCTTGCGGCCCTACCTGGAGGACGGCACCTTCCTGATGACCTACGGCGATGGTGTCGCCGACATCGACATCCAGGCCTTGCTCGCCCATCACCGCCGCTCGGGCCGTCTCGCCACGGTGACTGGACTACGCCCTCAGTCGCGCTTTGGTGTGCTCGAGCAGGACGACAACGGTGCCGCGGTCCGCTTCCGTGAGAAGCCGCTGCTGGATTCCTGGATTTCGGGAGGGTTCTTCGTCCTCGAGCCCGGCGTGTTCGACTACCTGGACGATGACTGTGTGTTTGAGCAGGAACCACTACGGCGTCTTGCCGAGGATGGAGAACTGGCGGTCTACAATCACTCGGGGTTCTGGAAGAGTATCGACACCTACCGCGAGTACCTCGAGATCAACCGGATGTGGGACGGCGGCGATCGTCCCTGGGCTCTGTGGGAGCGCTAGCAGCCCGTTGACTTCCCCACCTGGCGTCGCAGGGCGGGTCCCCGATCCGGCGTTCTGGCAGGGCCGCCGTGTCCTGGTCACAGGCAGTAGCGGCTTCAAGGGTAGCTGGTTGTGTTTGATGTTGGCCCGCGCAGGTGCCGAGGTCTCAGGTTTCTCTCTGCAGCCGCCGACCGATCCCAGCCTGTTCGAGTTGGCGGGTATCGGCGCACGAATCGACCAACACTACGGCGACCTTCGCGATGCCGAGATGCTCGCGTCCGTGGTCCGGGAAAGCCAGCCGGAGTTCGTGTTTCACCTGGCTGCACAGGCGCTGGTGCGGGAGGGCTTCGCCGATCCGGTGGGCACCTACGCGAGCAACGTCATGGGGACGGTACACCTGCTCGAGGCAGTCCGGGCGCAGTCATCGGTCGCGGTGCTGCTCAATGTCACGACGGACAAGGTCTATGCAGGAGCCTCCGGGGAACCCCACCGTGAGGGAGACCGGCTCGGTGGGCAGGGGCCCTACAGTGCCAGCAAGGTCTGCTCGGAGGTGGTCACCGAGGCGGCAGAGGCTTGGGCCTCGAAGCGCAGCCTTGCCATTGCTACGGCTCGTTCCGGAAACACCCTGGGCGGTGGCGACTGGGCCGCTGACCGCCTGGTTCCTGACTGTGTACGCGCTGCGGCAGCGGCCACGCGCACGGAGATTCGCAATCCGAGCGCCGTGCGACCCTGGCTGTTCGTGCTGGACACGCTTACCGGCTACCTGCTCCTCGCGGAAGCTCTGTACGGCGACGCTGAGCGCTTTGCGGGGGCCTGGAACTTCGCCCCTGATGTTGGTGCCGAGCCTCGCGTCGAGGAACTTGCCAGCGCGGTGCTTGCCGCGCTCGATGGACTGCCGCCGGTCATCGCAGCAGACAAGGATGCCCCAGCTGAGACGGGGGTCCTGCGACTGGCTGGCGAGCGGGCGCGCAGAGAACTGGGTTGGCGGCCACAATTGAACTGGCAGGACTGCGTCGCCTGGACCTGTAGCTGGTATCGCACCTGGCTGACCGGAGGAGATGTCGCCGCGGCGACCGATGCGCAACTGGATCGCTACCTCGAGGAGGTTGCCAAGAGTCAGTGACTCTCGGCGGCGGGCAGTCCCGCGGCAGACAGCATGTAGCGCAGCCGGCCGACGATGGTGTGGTCGCGTCGCACGCGCTCCATGCCCCGCTGGGCAATGGCACGGGCTTCTTCGGGATGCTCGAGGTAGTGCTCGACCTTCTGCAGCAACTCTTCGAGGCTTGCATAGCTCTCGATTTCGGAGCCGATGTCCAACATCTCGGCGAGGGGCTCGCTGTGCTCGGCGAGGACAAAGCCGCCGCACGCCAGCGCATCGAAGACCCTCATTGTGACGATGTCGCTCTGGTAGATGCGGCCGATGTCCAGGTTGATTGTGCTGCCGCTGTAGATGCGGTTGAGCTCGTCGCGGTGGCCGGCCGGACCCATGTAGCGGACGCCGTATTCCTCGGTACACTTCCAGCCTTCGTCGCCCCAGACGGCGATCTCCACCTGTCCGAGGTTGGCGGTCACGGCCAGGCGCTTGTCGGCCGCGGCCATCTCGGCCAACAGGACGGTGGGATGGTCAGCGGGGTCCTGGCTTGCCATGTCCGCTGCGAAGCGACTGAGGTGCTCATCCACCAGCTGGGGGATGCGGTAGTCCGACCAGTCCTCTGATTGCAGCTCGAGGATGCCGGCCATGAGCGTGGTGGCTTCTTCTTCGGCCGTGGCAGAGTCGCCGCCGCGCCAGATTTGGTACAGCTGCACGAAGCGAGCACGGAACTGCTCCCCCTGGCTGACCATGCTGCTGCCGACAAAGCTGATTCGGGAACCGTAGCGGTCGAGCTCGGAATCCTGCAGCTTGACCGGCTGTCGTCGCTTGCAGTTGGCTGCCAGCGGCAGGTACTCGACCCGCGGAAAGCCAGCATCTCGGTAGGCCTTCTGCTGTGCTGCCCGGTAGGTGAAAATGTGGCTGGTGCTGGTTGCGTGGGTCTTCTGGATGGCATCGGTTGCCGGGTCGATCTCCCAGACCAGCAGCGGCAGTTTGGCGTCCTCGCAAGCCTCGGCGAGACCGTGGCTGTAGTTGATAGAGGCCACCAGTTGAGGTTGTAGGCGCGAGGCCGTGTGCATCAACTCGTCGGGAGCCAGGGCGCTGATGTCCCAGGTCGCGACGCTATAGCCCTCGTCGCGGAGCGCCGCGGCCATGTCGTCGACCAGCAGGCCTCCCTCGCAGAGCAGCGCTGCGCGCTCGCCGCGACCGTCGCGCAACAGGCGCAACTCGTTGTCGTAGACCTGGCCGAGCAGTGGGTGGGTGACCAGCTTTCCGCCCAGCTTGAGGGCCGGAACAAAATCGAGGATGTCGATGCCCAGGGAGAAGATGAGGCGCCCGCTGCGGATCAACTTGCCGTAGTCACGCTGCTCGAGGACCTGGCGCAGTAGCCAGGGATCGCGTTCCCAGGCAGCCACAGTGCCCTTGCTGCAACGCTCGAGCAGACGCTGGAGCAGGTCGCCGGTGCCGAGACCGAACAACAACACGTCGTCGTCAGCTTCGACGCCGGCGATGGCCTCATCGCACTGCTCGGCGCTGAGGTTCAGTGGGTGCCAGGTCTTGTGACGGCGGTACCTGACCGTCCCGTCGGGGTCGGGCTGCACGTGATCATTGCCCACCGGCAGGCACAGCCTCTCGGCGAGGCCGCGATTGGCGGCGATCACCGCCTGCAGGTTGGCCGAGAGAGTCTTCGAGATCGTTTCGCTCATCGGCTCTTCTGGTGACTCACAGGGTGGAGTAGTTCCCGTGCAGGATGTAGGGCCCTGAGGTGTTGATGAAGCTCCCGTCGGCCTCGACCTCGATGTAGTAGGTACCCGAACTCAGGATGAGGTAGTCGAAGTAGGGGTCGCCGTTG
>CAZBDA010000056.1:0-32219 GCA_964490445.1 uncultured Rickettsiales bacterium
GTGTCGTCATCGCCGGCGGTGTCTTCTTCGCCTGCGGTGTCTTCATCGCCGGCGGTGTCATCATCTCCGGCGGAGTCATCGTCGCCGGCGGAGTCATCGTCGCCGGCAGTGTCGTCGTCATCGGGGATGGGCGGTGGGCTGTTCACGTTGGCCTCGGCACAGCCCACCAGGGCCATCAGCAACAAGCCCAGCAACAGCAACTCGCTGTGCTTGCAGAGAGGTCGGCTGAGCAGCATCAAGGGCACTCCATTCCGCCACGAGCATAGCTGAAGGCCATAGCCCACCAGCACCACCGTTCGGGAATCGGGTTACTCTGCCACCGGTATGGCACTCAAAGACCGGGTCGGCACACCATGAACTCCGGGGCGACGGCTCGAATGCAGCACTACGGGTGGCTGGTCTCTCCCTACTCGGCGAAGACCCGCACCTACCTGCGCTTCAAGCAGATCCCGTTCGACGACGAGGTCCCCTCGGCGCTGAAATTGGCGACCACGATCCGCAAGGTGGTGGGCAAGGCGATCATGCCGACAGTACTGCGTGCCGACGGCACATGGATGCAGGACAGCAGCGAGATCATCGACGCCATGGAAGCCGAGTTCACCGAGCCCTCGATCACGCCGCCCGGACCCAGCCAACAGCTCGCCAGCCTGCTGCTCGAGCTGCACGGCGATGAATGGCTGCCCATCGTCGCGCTGCACTATCGCTGGAACCTCGCGGGCAACGCTGCCTTCGCGCGCGACGAGTTCGGCCGCTACGGCTTTCCCTGGCTGCCCGGAATCCTTGCTCGCCGGCTGGCCGCGCCAATGGCGGACAAAATGGCCAGCTACCTTCCGCTGGTTGGCGTCCACCCCGAGACCATCCCGGGGGTCGAGAAGTTCACCGGGGACCTGATAGCGCAGCTCGACAAGCACTTCTATCGCCACCACTACCTGCTCGGTGGGCGTCCCTGCCTCGGCGACTTCGCGCTGGTGGGCCCGCTGTGGGCGCACCTGTACCGCGACCCACAGTCCCGCTCCCTGTTCGTCGGCGCAGACTCTGTCGTGAACTGGATGGAACGCCTGCTCGACCCACCCAATGAGTGCGGTGAGTTCCTGCCAGGGGACGAGGTGCCTACCACCCTGGATCCCATCTTCAAGACCCTGTTCGCCGAGCAGTTTGCCTTCGTTGCCGACCTGGTCGCGGCAATCGACCGCTACTGCAAGAAGAAACCCGAAGCGACCCGGGTGCCCCGCAGCCTCGGCGACCGGGACTTCGTGATCGGTGGCTGCACCGGCAAGCGACGACTGATCACCTTCAGCCAGTGGATGGCACAGCGTCCCCTCGACCTGTACCACGGGTTCGACGACGAGCAGCGAGGAACCGTCGACCGCTGGCTGAGCGAAGTCGGCGGACGACAGGCGATGCAGCTTCGCATCCGCAACCCGTTCGAGCGGCACGAGTTCAAGATGCGGCTCAAGCGCTCCGACGACCACGCCGAAGCCCCTTCGACGCCCGACGCATCGGGCTGAGACTGATGCCGACTCCCGCAGCCAAAGACCCCTGCCCCTGCTGCAGCGGACGCAAGTACAAGCGGTGCTGCGCGCCGCTGCACCGGGGGGCACCGGCAGCGAGCACCGAGGCACTGATGCGTTCAAGGTACAGCGCCTACGCCGCCGGGCTCGTGGACTACATCATCGCGACCACCCACCCGGCGGATCCCCGCTACCAGGATGACGTGCTGCGCTGGCGCGCTCAGTTGACCCGCTTCGCGTCCGAGTCGACCTTCTGTGGACTGGAGATCCTGTCCTGCGAAGAAGGTGACATCCAGAGCTGGGTGTCCTTCCACGCACGCCTGGAGCAAGGCGGCGAAGATGCATCCTTTGCCGAGCGCAGCCTGTTCGTTCGCCACGAGGGACGCTGGCTGTATCACTCCGGGGAACGGCTCGCGGAACCGGGCGGCGCGGGGCTCAGTGACAGTGTTGCCGCCCTGCCCGACACCAGCGAACCGCGGCAAGAGTCTTGAACCGAGCGATGCAACCAAAGCAGCTTTGGCTTGACCGGGGCGAGCCCCTCGAGGTCGAGGTCACCGCACGCGACACGAAGCCGGGCAGCGCCACCGTCTATCGCCAGACCCTGGACAAGTCGCAGCGACGGGCGCGAGCGATCAAGGGCCTGCTGATCTGCTGGCTACTGGCGCTACTGTCCCTGCCGATCCTGTTCTTTCACTTCTTCCTCGTCCCGATGTTCCTGGCCGCAGGGCTCGTCCTATTCGCCCTGAGGATGCGCGAAGAGCACCTGGTGCTCGGCGCCGTGGTGACCTGCCCGGCCTGCGGCGAACCATCGAAGCTGGGTCGCCAGGCCGAGGAGTGGCCCCTGGGAATGAGTTGCGGGCCCTGCGGCAAGCAGCTGGAGCTGTCAGTCGCTGCAAACAGTAGCGATGGTGGGGTCGAGGAGGCTTCATCCTCTCTCGTACCCCCTTGCTCACTGCGCTAGTCTTGCTCTCTGGAGGTAGCGATGAAGCCCGGTCGCCTTGTGCTGTTGCTCTCATTGCTGGCCCTGGCCGGCGGCTGCGCGACCAACGTGGCTGTGCTGTACGATTTTGACGGCGACGGCAGCCTGGACGCGGACGACTGCGGGCCGAGCGAAGAGACGATCCACCCCGGCGCCCAGGACTGCGTTGGCGATGGAATCGACCAGGACTGCGACGGCGTAGACGGCACCGACAGTGACGGCGACGGCTCCGCCCGCACCAGCGAAGATCCCAACTGCGCCGGTGGTGACGATTGCAACGACGGGGACGCTTCGGTTCATCCCGGCGCGACCGAGATCCCCGGCAACGACAACGACGAGAACTGCGACGGTGTCGACGACTTCGACACCGATGGCGATGGATCACCGGATTCCGTGGACTGCTCGCCCGAGGACCCCAGCATCTCCCCCCTCGCTCCCGAACTGTGTGCCGACGGCCTCGACAACGACTGCGACGGACAGGTGGACGAGGCCGACGCCATCGACGCCACCGAGTGGTTTGCCGATCTGGACGGCGACGGCGTCGGCGGCAACCTGCTGAACCAACAGTCCTGCTCTCAACCCGACGGCTACGCGGTCGACTCCTCGGACTGCGACGATACTGACGCCAACAACTACCCCGGCAACACCGAGCTTTGTGACAGCCAGGACAACAACTGCGACAGCGCTGTGGACGAGGGCTTCGACCTGGATGGCGATGGCGCCTTCGACGGCACCGACACGAGCTGCGCGGCGACCTACGGACTGTTGGCGGACTGCGACGACGGGGACT
Organism: uncultured Rickettsiales bacterium; assembly: GCA_964490445.1. Taxonomy (GTDB): domain Bacteria; phylum Myxococcota_A; class UBA796; order UBA9615; family UBA9615; genus UBA6601. The sequence goes on from CAZBDA010000056.1 coordinate 3,281, forward strand.
CGGGCATCCATCCAGGTGCCAACGACAGCGTGGGCGACGACGACAGCGCTGGCGACGACGACACCGCGGGCGACGACGACGACAGCGCAGGGGATCTTTCCCTGCGGCTCCGCTGCGCCTCGGCGGCCTTCACCGAAACCGGCAGCCCCTACCTGAGCTATCGGCTCGAAGTCTCCGACGGCGGCCCCCCCTGGGAGTTGGCCCTGGTCCTGGACGAATCCCACCCTGGGGACCAGCTCTCGGGCAGCTTCTCGCCGGTCGAGTTGGACCTCCAGGGAGCCGGGACCGTGGACGACGAGGCGGTGACGCTGACTTTCACGGGCGGCAGCCTGTCGGTGACACGACCGCCGGGTGGGGCGCCGGGACTGTGGCGGGGCAGCATGGACTACGACGTCCACAGCGGCCTGTCTGTGAGCTGCTGGGAGCCGGACTACGCGGCCGGCTACAGCTACGACGGTGTCACCGGCCAGTGTGTCGACGGCAACGGACAGGTCGGCCTGAATCCCGGTGCTGTTCCCTACATCCGGGAGACCCAACAGGGCCAGTGCGCCGACCTGTCCGGCGCCGACCTCAACGAGGGCAACCTCGCCTATCCCGAACTCACCTCCTGGGATCTTCGCGGGGCTGACCTGGCTGGGGCGGAGCTGTTCTTCGCCGACCTGGTGGGGGCCCAACTACAGGGCACACTGATGGCGGGCATAGGCTGGGGCTACGCTCACATCACCGGCACGGTCGATGCCTTCACGACCCTGCCGATGGGCTGTACTCCGGACGCTCAAGACCAGGTCACGTGCTCCCAGTAGAGCGTTGCAACCCGCTTCGGAGGAAGTCACCGGGCTCGAGGGTCGGCCCTGCCCGGCAGCGTACAGGTAGCTCTACCTGACCCAGATGCTGAAAGTGCCGCTGTTGGCGAGGTATCCCGTGCCCATGTCGCCGCACTCCGCAGAGAAGCCGCTGGACCAGCTGTCCGAGCCGAAGGTGGTTCCGAAAGCGATGGCAACGATCGAGTCGCCGTACTCGCTGCTGTTGGGACTGTTGAGGAAGTCCGTGTAACAGAAGCCGAACTGGGCGGCACCTGAGCCGCCGTTGGTGACATCGCACATGTAGTGCCCGCTGTTGTCCGAGTTCGGTTCGTTGTCATGCCAGATCGTGCTCTGGCCAGTGGACACCTGCGACGGGTTGACGGCGTAGCTCGTGCCGTTGGCCGTCGACCCCAGCAGGTCCCAGTTGCCGTTGATGGTCGAATAGCCATTCACCTGGGCGAAGTGCTGCTCGGTGGCATCGTTGCTGCTCTGCGAACAGGTCATGCGCAGATCGGTGAACAGGCCATCGAAGCGGGCGATGTTCAGTGCACCCTGGGTGGTCATGTGCACCAGTCCATTGGGGTTACCCCCGGCGATGCTGCCGCTGCTGTAGTTCCAACTCTCGGTGGTCCACAGGTTGTGTCCGAACACCGAGATGAAGTCGTTCTCGCTGAGGCTGCCGTGGTCGAAGACGTTAAACACCAGGCTCCAGCCGCCGCCATCCGTGCTCATGTCACAGCTGACCTGGGTGGCACCGTTGCCGCCGGGATCGATCCAGTACGAACCGGTCGTGCTGCCAGGCGCCCCCAGAAGCACCTGCGCACAGTCGACTGCGGGGCAGGAGGGATCTGACCCGAGCAGTAATTCGTCGATGCTGCCGTCGCAGTTGTTGTCTGCCCCGTCGCAGACCTCTGTGTTGCCGGGGTAGTTGGCGGCACCGCTGGACGGGTTGTCATCGCAGTCTCCCTGGCACTCGCTCAGCCCATCAGCATCATCATCCTGCTCCTCGCCGTCGACTCCCGGCTGGCCGGCATCGTCGAGGCCATTGCAGTCGTTGTCGAAGCCGTCGCAGACCTCGGGGCTGCCCGGGAAGTTGCCGGCGGCGCTGTCATCGCAGTCGTCGTCGGCGGTGCTCAAGATGCCATCGAGGCCGCAGGTGGTGAACCCGTCACCGTCCTGGTCGAAGCCCTCGTCGGTGCTGCCGTTGCAGTTGTTGTCCACGGCGTCACACAGTTCGGTGTTGCCGGGGAACACAGCGGAGTCGCTGTCGTCGCAGTCCAGCGAGTTGTTCGCCGTAGCCGGCGGCTGAGTACACGACGCAGCACCTGTTCCGGCAACCCCGAAGCCGTCGCCGTCGGTGTCACTGAACCAGGTCGACGCGTTCAGCGGTGCGTCATCGATGGGACCGTTGCAATCGTTGTCGAGGCCGTCGCACAGCTCGATGCCCCCGGGATGTGCCGAGGGCTCCCCATCGTCGCAGTCCAGGGCATTGGCGCTGTAGCCCGGAGGTGGAGTGCAGGCCTGCTGGCTGGTACCAGGGTCGCCATAGCCGTCGCCATCGCCGTCGAGGTACCAGGTCACGGTGGTCGCGCTGCCGTTGCAGTCTCGGTCGACACCGTCACACAGCTCGGCTGCGCCGGGATAAATGCTGGCGTCGCCGTCATCGCAGTCACCATCCTGGTCGGCGGACCCGGTGGGTTGGATGCAGGCAGAGGAGCCGCTGCCGTCCAGGCCGTAGCCATCACCATCAGCGTCCGTGTACCAGGTGAGCGCATCGATAGCGTCCGCCTCGTCGGTGCTGCTGTCGCAGTCGTTGTCGACACCGTCACAGATCTCCCAGGCAGCCGGGTTGCTGGTCGCGACACTGTCATCGCAATCGAGGTCGTTTGCGCTGGCGCCACCGGGCAGGGCGCAGGCGAGAAGTGGCACCGCCGGATCGCCGTAGCCGTCGCCATCGGCGTCCGTGAAGAAGGTCGACTGCACGTCTTCGTCTACCGCCGTGTCGCAGTCGTTGTCGGCCTCGTCGCACAGTTCAGGGGCGCCGGGATAGGAGGCTGGGTCCAGGTCGTCGCAGTCGTCACTGTTGCTGACGTAGCCAGCCGGCGGCTGGCATGCGAGGGCCGTGAACTGGCTGCCGCCGTAGCCGTCGCCGTCGGAGTCGCCGTACCAGGTGCTCGCATCGGCGGCGTCGTTCTCGTCTATGGAACCGTCGCAGTCATTGTCCGAACCGTCACAGGACTCGCTCGCCTCGGGGTGGGCCTCTGCATCACTGTCGTCGCAGTCCTGCGGCAGGCACCAGCCGTCGCCATCGGTGTCGACACACGGAGGCTGCGAGTCGTCGTCATCGCCGGCGCTGTCGTCGTCGCCCGCCGTGTCGTCGTCGCCCGTGCTGTCGTCGTCATCACCGGCGCTATCGTCGGCGGCGCCGGCGCTGTCGTCGTCGGCGCCGGCGGCGATGCCGGTTCCCGCCAGGGCAACGACCACCAGGGGCGCGCCCGGCGCGGGCGCAGCACTGTTGCCACCGCCGCCTGCCACGACCTCGTCCTCTCCTGTGCCGATGGCCAGGACGGCGACCCGCGTCCCGACCGAACTCGGAGTGAAGACAATCGTCACCTCGAGTTGTGCACCGGGATCGAGTGCGACCGGAAAGTCCGCTGTGGCCAGCTGGAAGTCGGCAGCGTCGTCACCTTCAATGCTGGGAGCATCAACCTGCGCAGAGCTTGCACTCGCGTTGCGAATGACAACGGTCCTGTCGCTCGAATCCCCCACGGCGACTTCGCCGAAACCCAGGGCGAGCACATCCGCCTCCAGTACAGCGGGGCTGCCGGATGTACAGGCTGCAAGGAGGCCAAAACAGGGCAGAAGACAAAGAACAAAACACCTGGACATCGCGTCCTCCTGGAGCACCTATGGGAGGCCATTATGGCAATCGCAAGGAATGCTGACAGCCTGTCGACCTTCGCCCGGGTGGACTTGTCGAGTTGCTAGACTCAGCCGATGGCTCCTCTGAAGCACCAGGCAGGCGCTCTTCCGAGCGTGTTTCCCGTGCAGTTCGGCCGCTACACGCTGCTCGGCCTGCTCGGCGAGGGCGGCATGGCGAAGGTGTTTCGCGCCGAACTGCGCGGTCCGGCCGGCTTTCGCAAGAGCGTGGCGATCAAGATCCTCAAGCCCGAGATCCAGGAGTTGATGAGCGGTGAGATCCTCAAGCGCTTCGTCCTCGAGGCGAGGCTCGGGGGAGTGCTCAGGCATCCACACATCGTCGACGTGTATGAACTCGACGAGGTCGACGGGCAACTGTTCATGGCCATGGAACTGGTCGAAGGATTCTGCCTCACCCGCCTGTTCAAGACCGGGGTGCGGCCGCCCCCTTCGGTGGTCCTGGAAATTGGGCTGGCAGTCACTGCCGGGCTCGCCAAAGCGCACTCCCTGAAGCTGGACGGCAGAGCAGCTGGCCTGGTGCACCGCGACCTTAAGTTGTCCAACATCCTGCTGTCCTGGGATGGAGCGGTGAAGGTGGTGGACTTCGGGGTCGCGTCGATCCACCCGCACCTGCCCGGCGCGGTGCCGCTGGTCGACGGACAGGTCGTCGGAACCCGGGCATACATGGCGCCAGAGCAACTGTTCGGACGGGAAGTCGATGGCCGCGCCGACCTGTTCTCGCTGGGCATCATTCTGTACCTGTTGTTCACCGGAGAGCGGCCCATTGCCAAGGGCCTGCTGGCAGTCACCGACCCCGGCGGGGGGGGCATCCAGGCCAAGCTGCTCGACGACGCGGCTGCCGGCAAGCTCGATGCCTTGGTGCCCGGCATGGGTCAGGTCTTCTCGCGCTGCCTGGCGGCTGCCCCCAGTGACCGCTACGCGCGGGCCGAGGATCTCGAGGAAGCCTTTGCACACGCCCTGCACGAACTCAGCGGCGCGCATCGCCTGAAAACCTGGCTGCAGGAATTGCGCGGGCAGCTATCCGAAGAGCAACTCGACAACCTGCACGGTTCGAGCGCCGAGACCTCGGTGTCCTGGGCTGCCGGCCAGGCCCCCGACAGCTCGGCCGCCGCCAGCTCTCCTTTCGAATCGACCTCGCCGGCTCTGCGCCGCAGCAACCTGCCACCAGCGAGGGATTCGTTCATCGGCCGACAGGCAGAGTCCGCGCAGCTTGCCAGCGACATCGAGGGGGGCAGCCGCCTGGTCCCCCTCAAGGGCACCGGTGGCGTCGGCAAGACCCGACTGAGTCGCCAGTTCGGCAGGACACAACTCAATAGTTTCGCCGGGGGGGTCTGGTTCTGTGAGCTCGACGAAGCGAACAGTTGCATGGACCTGGTCCGCTCCCTGGCCTCCGCCCTGGCCCTGTCTTTCGAGGCACAGGATGACCTGCAGCAGCTGGTCACTCAGCTCGGCGATGCCCTGGCCGAACGTGGCCCCATCTTGGTGATCCTCGACAACTTCGAGCAGCTGGTCGAGCTCGCAGCCCAGACGGTCGGGGTGTGGCTGGACCTGGCACCGGCAGCCGTGTTCCTGGTCACCTCGCGCCAGCCACTGCAGGTTCGGGGCGAGCACGTGGTCGAGCTACCACCCCTGTCCGGGGACGACGGCGTGGCGCTGTTCGAGAGCCGTGCCGACGCCGCCGGCGGACGCTGGAACCGAGACGACGCGAGCGCGCAGGCGGTCGTGAAGATCGTGGCAACCCTCGACAGCATCCCCCTGGCCATCGAGTTGGCCGCCGCCCGGACAGCGCAACTCTCACCGTCCGCCCTGCTCGACCTGCTGGGTCGTCGCTTCGAGCTGCTGCGAAGCCGCAGCCGAGACCTCAGAGACCGCCAGAGGACCCTGTGGGGAATGATTGAATCGTCCTGGATGCTGCTGGAAGAGTGGGAGCAGGCGGCCCTGGCTCAGCTGTCGGTGTTTCGGGGCGGATTCTCGATGGAGTCGGCGGCGGCGGTCCTGGACCTCTCGGCCTGGCGGGACGCGCCCTGGGTCATCGACGTGGTCGGAGATCTGCTGGACAGGTCGCTGATCTACTCCTGGCAGATTGTCGGTCAGCCTCGCTTCGGCATGTACGCGAGCATCCGGGAGTTTGCCGCCGAGAAGCTCGCCGAGACCGGTGCAATTGCTGAAGGCGGCGAGACGCCGCAGAGTGGTCCGGCAGCAACGGAGGCCGCGCGCGCGAGGCACGGCGCTCACTACGCCCAGCTGGGAACCGTGGAGTCCCTGCAGCGGATCAACAGTCGCGGCGGGAGTGCGCTGCGACGGGTTCTGCACAGCGAGTTGGACAACCTGCTGGCGGGCGCCCGCACAGGGCTCGAGCAGGGCAGCGGTGAGATCGCCGGCCACTGCGCCATCGCGGCGAGCTGGGTGTTCGAGGCGAAAGGCCCCCTGATCTCAGGGGCGGAACTGCTCGCCGAAGTCCTGCCATCGGCGCAGCTGGAGCCCCAGACCCGAGAGAGGGTGCTGCGTTGGCGTGGAATCATGCTGGTCAAGCTGGGTCGAGGCGGCGAGGCGCTGGCCCTGTTCGAGGAGGCGCTTGCCATTGGCGAGCAGACCGGGACCAGCAAGAACACCGGCAGGGTGCTGGGCAACATCGGGATCCTTCACTACGCGCAGGGCAACCTCGACCAGGCTCTCGAGTTCTTTGCCCGCACCCTCGACTACAACCGGGCCGCCGGGAACCGTATGGGCGAGAGCATGGTGCTGGTCAACCTGGGCAACGTGCACCGCGACCAGGGCCGCTTCGACTCCGCCCGGGAGTGCTTTGCTTCGGCGCTGGACAACTTTCGGGACCTCGCCAATCGCCGTGGTGAAGCAGTCAGCCTGGTCAACCTGGGCCTGCTCGACAAGATCGTGGGGCGGCTGGACTCTGCCCTGCCCCAGTGCGAGGAAGCGCTCGTCATCACCCGGGAGCTGGGTGACTCGCGTACCGAGGGCTGCGTCCTCGGCACTCTGGGCGAACTGCGCATGGAGCAGGGAGACACCGAGTCTGCTGCTGCCTACCTCGAACAGGCCATCTCTCTGTGTGACCAGTCGATGCCGGAGTTCGCCGGTTCCTTTTGCGGCAGCCTGGCCATCGCCCGTGCCCACAGCGGCGACCTGCGCAGCGCCCGCCGGCTGCTCTCGCGGGGCATGGAGTTGCTGCGTGGTTCCAACAAGATCGGCCTGAGCGGACTGTTCTGCAACCAGGCCGAGGTCGAGCTGGCCGGGGGTGACGTCGAGGCCTCTCGGCGGGCCATTGCCGAAGCAGAGGCGCTCGCCGAGACGATGGGCTTGAGCCACTCCGCTCCGCTGTCTCAGTCCATCGCCCGAGGCCGCACGGCAATCGAAGCGTCTAGCTAGGCTGCGCGTCCAGGAGGGCAAACGCCGATGAGGACGGAAACGACACGCGTCTCTCCACTGGTGGGGCTTGTCCTGGTGCTTGCCGTACTTGCCCTCGGCGGCTGTGGCGCCAGGGAAAGCGACATGCCCGGCGGCTGCAGCGACAAGCAGGACAACGACCGCGATGGCGCGGCGGACTGCGCTGACAGGGACTGCGAAAAGGTAGCCGAGTGCATTCCCGAGATCTCCCATGCCGAGGGTGCGGGCTGCTCCAACGGCGTCGACGATGACCACGACGAGCTGCTGGACTGCGTGGACCCCGACTGCAGGCCGGCGCCGGGGTGCGAGGAGCACTGGCTGACCATGAGCCTCGAGAAGGAGCAGGGGAAACTCCACAAGAAAGAAACTGCGAGGGCGGCGATCAAGACCTCGCTGTGGGAGGACTACGAGAGTTGGGTCAAGAGTGCGGGAAGCAGGGCAAGTGACCCGATGGGTGGAGTTGCCCGAGACAAGGACGAGAAGCCGAACCTGCACGGGATCGCCCAGGAGAAGACCGAGCAGCCGCAGCTGTACGAGAGCGCCCGAAAAGTGGGCGTCGGACAACCCCACGGGGTGGTGGAGCCCGTCGTAGTGAAATACCTCGAGACACCCGAGGTCGTGGCCAGGGGCAAGCAGTTGGTCGTGTTGGACCGCGAGATCAAGAGGCTCACGGGCACTGTGAAGGGCATCGCAGACCAGCTCGCTGCCTTGCAGGGGACTCACAGAGATTGAGCTCACCGGAGAGCGGCTCGCCGACTACACGCCGACTCACATCCCGGCGAAGGAAGCGGGAAGCAGCATCCGTCGTAACGGTCACGTCCCTGGTTGATTGCAGAGCAGAAGTTCCCGTTTTTCGAGCCGGTAGGAACACGTCAGGCGCGTGTCGGGGCGAGACTCTTCCTGGCCCCGGTGTGGTCGTTGTCGGACCCGTACGCGACTCTATTTCCTGGGGCAGACCTTCCCCGCCAATTCGGCCTGAACTCGGGACTCTACTGGCATGGCACGTTCCGGATGGTCCATGTTGTACGCGTCCCGAAACGCAATCCTGACCGAGCAATCCGCCAAGCAAGGCACGCTGGCGCTCTTGCCAAAGAGACCACGACAGATCTTCACGCCCCTCTTGAACTCCTGGTAGCTGTCGGGGACATCGTAATACTCGTCCTGCCGCGCCTTGTAAGCCGCTTTCCAGGTGGATTCAGACACGGCTGAGCTGCTACCTCGAGAAGCTGCCTCGAGCTCCTGGATCCGCTCCCGGTATCGCCTGACCAGGCAACCCGATCGCGCCCCACAGGCGTCGCGGGTCTTGAGCCAGTTGCGCTGCTGGGCCGTCACCACGTTCGCAGACGACGGGTTTGCTCGCTTCACCTGCCAGTAGAGCTTCGTCATGCGAACATCGAGGGCCGAGAGGTCCTGGTCACTGCAGATCAAGCGTTCCACGGCGGTGCCTGCATTGGGACACCAGCCGGGCTTGCACCAGGCGGCGCCCGGCGCACCCATGAGTCCCCCAATGAATGCCAGACTCAGGGCCACCGTGAGCGCTCTCTTCATGACGTCCTCCGGCGCCGAGTGTACTCCAGCTCTGTCTCAGCTAAGGAACTAAACCGCTAGACTCGGGCGGTTGGAGGAAGCCATGTCCCGTCTCTACGCGCTGCTAGCCCTGCTCTCGGCCCTGGTTGTGGGCACCTCGCTTCCCTGTGCCGAGGCCCAGGGCGCGCAAGGCAGTTCCAGCAAGGCTGCGGTGGCGTGCAACCACGACGACCTGGCGAAGCTGGAGGGGCAAGCGCTGCGCGTCCGCCGAAACGAGGTCTTTGCCCGCCATGGACGGGCCTTCAAGTCCAAAGACCTGCAGGCCCACTTTGCAAGGCAGAGCTGGTACCGGGTCGACCCCAACTTCAGCAGCAAGCGCTTGAGCCCGCAAGACAACGCCTGCGTCGCTCGGGTCAAGCTGTGGGAGAAGGGCGCCTTCAAGAAGGTGGCGACAGCACAGCTCGATGGCAAGGGCGGAGAAGACAACGTCTATCTCCAGGTCCGACAACCTCGAGAGGAAGAATGCTCCTTCAGCGTCGGGTTCCTGGACCAGGTGAGCCAGGTTCAGGAAGAAGTGATGTTGGACTATGAAGGTCGGTGCGTGACGGTCGAAGTGGTCGACATTGATGCCTCCGATGACCGCAAGGAGCTGAAGCTCCGTTACCTGGAAGTGAAAAACTATGACGAGGAAGACCCCCCGCAGACCTACACCCTGCTCCGCTTCGACCGGATAATGGAGGTCTGGAGCACCTCGGGCGGTGGCATCTCTGTGAACGGGAACGGAACACTGACGCATTCCTATTCTGGCGGGATGGACAACCAGGATCCGCGAGCACCATACGAGTGCGCCGATGTGGAGACCATCTACTCGATGACACCCAAATTCCTCAGCAGGGGCAAGACCAGCAAGACGCCGACTTTTTGCGCAGCCTGCCCCTACGTGTATGTCGAGCACAGGGGCGGCGAGAGGAAGGTCGGCGAGATCCTGCGAAACCTGCGCTCGCAAGAGCTCGAGACCACCCAGTCTCTGCAGCTGCTGGACCTGGACGGACAGCCTGAGCTTGTCGTTCGACTGGCCGAAGAGAAGGACGAGATCACCTGGCTCGATGCCACCTGGCTCGAGGTCGACGGCCAGGAGATTGCACCGCTGGGCTGCCAGAGCGAGCCCACGGCCAAGCACTGCACGCTCGATCAACGCCGCCATCGCCTGGCCCGGGGCGATGCCCTGGAGCTGGTCTTCGACACCCGCGGCCTGAGTGGCCCGGCGAAGCTCTGGGCGCACGGCTACTACATCCCCTTCCCCACCCGGACCGAGTAGCAGCAACCAGGCCAGGCCTAGCCAGCAGCAGCTTCCTCGGCGACGGGTCCCAGCGCCTGGGCAAGCAGCTCGGCGCGTAGCCGCTCGGCGTCTTCGCGGTGCTCGGCGAGCCACTGACGTGCAGCCTCGCGGCCCTGGCCAATGCGCGTCTCGCCCCAGCTGTGCCAGCTGCCGCTGCGACTCAGGACGCCGGCAGCGAGGCCCTGGTCGAGCAGGTCCGAGGAGCGGCAGATCCCCTCGCCGAAGCGGATCTCGACCTCGGCCTGGCGAAAGGGCGGAGCCAGCTTGTTCTTGACCACCTTGATGCGGGTGCGGTTGCCCTCGACCCGGTCGCCGACCTTGATGGAGCCGATGCGGCGGATGTCGATGCGCGTCGAGCTGTAGAACTTCAGCGCCTGCCCGCCAGTGGTCGTCTCGGGCGACCCGAACATCACACCGATCTTCATCCGGATCTGGTTGATGAAGACCACCGCCGTGTCACTGTGGCTGGCACCGGAGGTGAGCTTGCGCATCGCCTGGCTCATCAGCCGCGCATGCAGGCCCAGGTGGTTGTCGCCCATGCTGCCCTCGATCTCCGAGCGCGGCGTGAGGGCAGCGACGGAATCCACTACCACCAGGTCCACAGCACCCGACCGCACCAGGATGTCGACGATCTCCAGCGCCTGCTCGCCGCTGTCGGGCTGGCTCACCAGCAGCGCGCCGACATCCACTCCGAGCTTCGCTGCATAGCTGACATCGAGGGCGTGCTCGGCGTCGATGAACGCACAGGTACCGCCGGCCTTCTGGGCCTCGGCGATGATGTGCAGTGTCAAGGTGGTCTTGCCCGAAGACTCGGGCCCGTAGATCTCGGTCACCCGGCCGCGTGGGATCCCGCCGATGCCCAAGGCAAGGTCGAGGCTCATACAGCCGGTAGAGATGGCAGGGACCTGGGGCAGAGGGCCGTCCTGGTGCATGCGCATCAGGGCACCCTTGCCGAACAGCTTGTCGATCTGCTGAAGGGCCGTGTGGATCGAACGCTCCCGCTGGTCGGAACTTTGTACTCGTGGACTCATGGAGTTCTCCTTGCTTGTTGGTGGCGCGTAGCTGCACCGGGGCTTGAGGGAATAGAAGCGAGCTGGCTACCGGCCAGGGACAACAGGACTGACTCCTCGACGTGGGGGACAGTGACGCTCGTGCTCTGGTCGAGATCGGCCAGGGTCTCGGCGACCCGCACAAGCTGCTGGACTCCTCGGCTCGACGCGGCACGACGTACCGCCGCCTCGAGCTCGCGGCGGGCAACCGGAGTAAAGCGACGCAAGGCGGCGTCGAGGCCTGCTGCAAAGGAGCGCGAGTCGTCCGAGGCGCTGGCCAGCCGGTGGGCACGCAGCTCACGCACGGCACGCACTCGCGCCCGCACCGTCTCGCTGCACTCCCCGTCGGCAGGGCCGAGCAATCGCGAGGCCGGCACCGGGTCCACCCAGGCCACCAGGTCGATGCGGTCCAGGATGGGCCCCGACAGCCGCTGCAGGTAGCGGTCCCTCGCGGCAGGCGCGCAGCGGCACGGCTGATCCTCACAGCCGAGAAAACCGCAGGGGCAGGGATTGCGCGTCGCCACCAGCTGAAAGTCGGCGGGGAAGCGCGCACTGTGGTCAGCCCGGGCGATGGAGATGCAGCCGTCCTGGAGCGGCTGCCGCAGGGCTTCGAGGACAGCCCGCCGGAACTCCGAGATCTCGTCGAGCAACAGCACGCCACGATGCGCCAGGGTTACTTCGCCAGGCGACAGGGGCCTGCCTCCCCCGGCAACCGCGGCCTGGGAAGCTGTGTGGTGAGGGCTGCGCAACGGCGGCCGACGCACCAGGCCCGCACCTTCCTCGAGCAGGCCAGCAGCAGAGCGGATGCGCGTCACTTCGAGCGCCTCGCTGTCGCCCAGGTCGGGAAGCAGACCCGCCAGGCAACGGGCCAGCAGAGACTTGCCCGAGCCCGGCGGACCCTCGAGCAACAGCGCGTGTCCGCCCGCTGCGGCCACCTCGAGTACCCGGCGACCCTGAGGTAGTCCCCGCACCTGCAGCAGGTCCGGGCCTGCGGCACGCTCGCTCACGGCAGCCCCAGCGGGGCTGGCTGCCGACACCTGCACCTCGCCCTGGGAAATCAGCCAGGCATCACGCAGCGTGGCTGCCGGCAGGACCGAGATTCCCGGAACCAGCGCAGCTTCTGCGGCATTGCCCGGCGCCACGATCACCGAAGCCGCCCCTGCGCGAGCCACAGCCTCGACGATCGGCAACACCCCGCGCACCGGACGCAGCTCTCCGCCCAGGCTGAGTTCAGCGACCGCTGCTGGAGGATCCTGCCAGGGCTGGCCGGCACCGGACTGCTTACTGTGGGCAGCAGCTACCAGCGCCAGGGCGATGGGCAGGTCGAGACCCGTGCCGTGCTTGGGCCGGTCGGCGGGCGCAAGGTTCACGGTGATGCGCCGCCTGGGAAAGGGCAGGTCACAGGCCTTTACCGCCGACCGCACCCGCTCTCGGCTTTCGCGCACGGAACTGCCGGGCAAGCCTACAACCTGGAAACACGGCAGCGCGCTGAGCACATCGACCTCGACGCGGACCGGCTCGCCGGCGACTCCCCATAGGCAGCCAGAATGTACGGTGACGGACACGGCGAGGCATCTTTGCCAGCGCCGTGCCGAATCCGCACAAATCCAGTTTCCCTTGTTCTCTCAGTCCTGTAGGCGCGACGCACCTGCCCAGGCCATCGCCGGCACTGTCAAGTCGGGTCCAGAACTGTCCTTTGCCGGGACAACAAAACTACGCAGTGCTGCTGTCGCAATGTATCGAGCGATACAGGACAACCGTGGACCATTGCTGCCGATGACGAGCAGAGATGACGGACACGCAGTGACTCCAGGAAGTCTCTGAGTTGTACCGCGATTCTGTCGGAGTGAGCGTCCCCAGCTTCACCGCTCAAGATGACCTTGTCGGAGCGAGCAACCAGACCCATCTGTTTGCCTACGTGACCAGACCATGGAAGGGAAAGAAGCTACTTGAGCCCTCCGAACGGGGCCTCAAGATGAGCGCAGAGCACGAGCTTTCGAGGGGGTTGAGGGCCAACCTGAAGCAACGGACCTACGAGATGTGAATCCAGCGGAAATCAGGTAAGAAAGAGATCTCATGTCAGGTGAAACGAATAGCTCTGCTCTCGAACGCCTGAAACAGCGACAACGCCGGTGTCATGGACGACATGGCAGCGAAGCTCGACGCGTTGACTTCCTCTCTTGAAATGTTCGATAGCGTAAACCCAAGCGAGACCACCTGGAGTCCCACATGATTGAACCTGGAACAGCGGCCCCGGACTTTTCGGTGCCAGATCACGAGGGCACCGTTCGAAGTCTCAGCGACTATCGCGGTCGCAGCCTGGTGTTGTGGTTCTACCCACGAGCCGACACACCTGGATGAACCATCGAGGGTTGCGGGTTCCGCGACCTCCAACAGGAATACGACAGCAAGAACGCCGCCATCCTCGGCGTCAGCTTCGACACGCAGGACGAGAACAAGGCATTCGCTGAAAAGTTCTCGTTCGAATATCCGCTGCTGTGTGACGTAGACCGCACGATGGGGCTCGCCTATGGAGCCGCGGACGAGCCCGGCACGGGCGGCTTTGCCCGTCGCATCGCCGTCATCATCGACCCGCAGGGCAAGGTGATCGAGTTCGTGCCGTCTGCTGACTGCGCAGAGTTCCCGCGCCAGGCGCTCGACCGGATTTCCTGAAGCTCGGGATCGAAAGGGGCCCGGCGCGAGCAGCTCGGCACAGCTGCTAGGAAGCCCCCGCAAACAGTAGCCAGAGAGCGACACCGAGCAGCAGCACAGCAAGAACCCGGTCGACCCACACCCCGTTGCGCCGCATCCAGGCGGCCGCTCCCGTGCCGGCCAGCATGAGGGCCGCGAACATGTACCAGAACCCATCGATGCACATCGCCAGTCCCGCCACTCCGGCGCGCTCCATGGCCCCCGCCTCGACCGGCAGGAAGGAGCCGAGCAGGGCGAGGAAGAACACCGCAATCTTGGGGTTGAGGAAGGCGATCATGAAGCCCTCAGAGAATCCCTGCATTCCGGGCCTGCCGTGCCCTTGCCCGCTCATGTCGCCCTTGCCCGCCTTGCGCCAGGTCTGGACTCCCATCCACAGCAGGTACAGACCGCCAACAACCTCGATGGCCCGCTCCAGCGCCGGGTTACTGGCCACCACCGCCGACACGCCCACCACCGCACCAAATGCGTAGATGCCGACGCCGATGCCGTGGCCCAGACCTGTCAGCACCCCCTGAGCCCGGCCACCGGAGACGGTGTTCTTCACTACCACCGCCAGGCTCGGCCCCGGCGAAGCGGCGCCGGTCGCACAGACCGCGGCAATGGAAATCCAGGCGCTCAGTTCCATGACCGTCAGACTACTCCAGGTCCATGAATGGAGCCTCGCTCAGGGCGATTCGCCAGGGCAATTTCGGCCACTGGTGGCGCTCCACCAGGTGGATGAAGCGCAGCGTCTTGAGGGCGTCGAACCAGGTGTGCAGGTGGCGACGGATCACCTCTTCGCTGGCCGAGGCCGTGGCCGCCTGCTGCACCGCAGCGGGCACCTTGAGCTCATCGGAAATTCGGCGACGAACGCAGGGCTCAAGGCCCGTCTCCGCGTCGATCTGCTGCCACAACCCGCCCTCCTCGCGCTCCGCTGGGAAGGCCTCGAGCGCAGTCAGCCAGGTGCGCAGTTCCCCGAAACACCTGGGGTCGTACATCAGGAAGGTCGCATCGGCATCCCCCTCGGCGACCAGCCTGGAGACGGCCGCCCCTGTCCCGAACGGCACCCGGTCCGAGACCCTGCCCTGGACGCGCAGGGGCAAACCTTCGCCACTCACCACCGGCCCTATCTTGGCCAGCTTGCTGAGCAGGTGAAAGTCCTCGGCAGCCTCGCGCCGCGGAAAGCCGCGCACCTTCGCATAGGCATCGCCACGCACCACCATCGTGCTGCCAATGGTGTGGAAAGCATAGGGCGACCCCGCGTAGGCCAGGCCCGCGACGTAGTAACGCAACGACAGGTCATAGAGACGGATCGCCGCCTCGGCGCCTGGCTGCGTGGATACGGGGATGTGCACGAAGGGCAGGTTCACAGCCACCGCATCCCCCTCGGGCACCGTGGTGAAGTAGTCCGGTGGCACCTCGACATCGCCGTCGGTCGTCCAGATCCACGGCGAGCCGACCTGGCCGCCGGCCTGCAAAGCGGCGACCACGTCGCAGCCGATCTTGCGTGCCAGGCCGACTCCCTGCCGCGGAGGCAGGCGCTTACCGGGAGAGGCGCGATCGATAACCAGCAAATCGAGGCTCTCGGAATGACTGCGTAGACCGGCACCGCCCAGGTCCCGCAGCAACTGCTCGTTAGTCACGTGGACTGCGTCGTCAGCGTCGTCACGACCGTTGACGACGAGTACGACAAGAGCCCTGCCGCCGCCCTGGGCCGAGGCGCATTCCAGGCTGGCGAGCAGGGGCGGCACCCCCGCGAGTTCGGCACGGCACGGCACGACTACGGCGTAGTGCCAGCCACCATCAAGACCCGCGGCCAGCTCTACTTCGGGCTCGGCGTAGCGCTGCAGGTATCGCTGGACGGACATGTCAGTGCAGCCTCGGCCAGGCGGGTAGCCGGCCAATCGCCGCCGCCTCGAGATCCAGGAAGACGTCCAGCCGCTCGGCCACGGTCGCCGCATCGAACCAGTTCGCGGCAAGCTCGAGGTAGACCCCCCAGTGGCGCTGCTCGCTGGCAGCGATATCCCGGTAGAAGTCCTGCAGCTCGCCAGCAGGCAGTGACTGCGCGATGAGCCCGAAGCGCTCGCAACCGCGCGCCTCGACCACGGCGCCCACGACCAGCCGATCGAGCAGACGGCCGTCGCCGCTGCTGCGTACCGCGGAGAGCAGATCATTGACGTAGGGATCCTTCTCGTCGGCGCCGGCGCGCAGACCGCGCGCCGCAATGAGTCGATGCACCGCCTCGAAGTGCTGCAACTCCTCGACGGCCAGGGCGATCATCGGCGCAATGAGGGCCTGCCGATCGGGGTAGCGCACCACGAAGTTGAGCGCCGTCGCCGACGCCTTGCGCTCATTGGCGGCGTGGTCGAGCAGGAAGGCATCGAAGTCGGCAAGCACGGCATCGAGCCAGCCCTGCGGCGAAGCACACCTGAGTTCGAGCACCGCGATCGCTCCGGGAGTCCGTCGCCGAATCAGAGCGTCGGCACGCCGGAGACCTGGCCTTCTTCGTCCCAGCCCCAGCACCACACCACGTCCGCCGCGTCGAGGGCACAGTTGTGATAGTAGCCGGCCCACAGGCCCACGAAGCCGCCATTCGGCACGTCGGACACCTGCCCGTAGTAATCATCACCCCAGCACTGGATCGCGCCCGTGTCGGTAAGTGCGCAACTGTGTCCCGAACCCGCAACGACCCTGCTGAAGGAGCCGAGCGGTACGCCCGAGCTCTGGCCGTCTTCGTCATAACCCCAGCAGGTCACAGCGCCCGCAGCATCCAGCGCACAGGAGTGGTACACGCCGGTGCTGATGGAGGTGAAGCTACCGCCCGGCTTGCCGGAGACCTGGGTGTGCTCATCGCTTCCCCAGCAGGTGATCAGCCCTGCCGAGTCGAGTGCGCAGGAGTGCGCGCCCCCGGCAGCGACCGCGGCAAAGGCCCCCGCAGGTGCACCCGCAACCTGGTTGTGCTCGTCCCAACCCCAGCAGGTGATGTCTCCACTGCCCGACAGCGCACAGCTGTGCAGACCGCCCGCGCTGACCGAATCGAAGGCTCCCTCGGGGGTAGCGGCGATCTGCCCTTCATCGTCCTGACCCCAGCAGCGTAGCGTCGAGTCGTCTCGGATCCCGCAGCTGTGGAACCAGCCGGCGGCCATCGAGGTGAAGCTCTGCAGGGGTGTCTCGCCCACCTGTCCGTACAGGTCCTGCCCCCAGCAGCGGACCCGGCCGTCATCCTGGCGACCGCAGCTGTGGTAGCCACCGGCCGTCAGGGCGTTGAAAGTCAGCGGCGCATCGTCGTCATCCCCGGCGCTGTCGTCGTCGTCTCCCGCGGAGTCGTCGTCATCACCACCCGGGCCGCGGCTCGTGCAGGCCGACAGGCACGCGGCAAGAAGGAAGATCAAGAGAAGCAGAGAAAGGTGCGAACGTCGATTCATGGGGTTCTCGCAGGCTGGGCAGATGGCGAAGCGCGCAATAGTAACAGCCTGTGGCTCGAGGTCACGCTCCAGCCTCACCAGTCAACCGACAGCAAGGAGGCAGCCACGGTAAGCTCCCGGTCTGGACGCACCGGTCAACCACCGGCGGAGACCACCCAGGAGACCTGTCATGCCTCTACGCTTCCTGCTACTTGCGTTGCTCAGTGCGACGCTGCTGGTGCCTCTGTCCGCCTGCAGCGTCGATGACGACGACTCGGACCAGCCCGGTGGTCCTGACGACGACGACTCGGCAGCTGACGACGACGACGCCACAGGCGACGACGACTCCGCCACAGGCGACGACGACTCGACCACAGGCGACGACGACTCCGCCACAGGCGACGACATCGATGCCGATGGCGACGGTTTCAGCCCCGACGACGGCGACTGCGACGACAGCGACCCTACCGTCAACACGCTGGCCGACGAGCTGTGTGACAACATCGACCACAACTGCGACGGCGACACGACCGCCGGCGCCATCGACTCGTACACCTGGTACCGGGACAGCGACGGCGACGGATTCGGCGACGATGCCGATAGCCAGTCCGCGTGCAGTCTGCCCCACGGCTTCTCGGCACACGGTGGCGACTGCGACGACACCGACCCGGCATTTCACCCGGGCGCCGCCGAGAGCGACTGCACGGATTCCAGCGACTACAACTGCGATGGTTCGGTGGGCTACGCCGATGTCGATGGCGACGGCGAGCCGGCCTGCATCGACTGCGATGACAACGACAACGCCGTGAACACCAGCGCCAGCGAATCCTGCAACGGAAGCGACGACGACTGTGACGGACAGGTCGACGAAGCCGGCGCCACCGGCGAGAGCGCCTGGTACCTCGATGCCGACGGCGACGGCTACGGACGGGTCAGCCCGAGCCAGAGTGCCTGTGACCAGCCGCTGGGCCATGTCGCCAACTCCGACGACTGCGATGATCTCAGCGCGAGCATCTACCCCGGCGCTACAGAGCTCTGCGACGGCGTCGACAACAACTGCGACCTCGCCGTAGACGACGGCGCTGCGGCGCCGACCACCTGGTATGCCGACGCCGACGCCGACGGCTTCGGCAACCCTTCGGTCAGCACCACCGGCTGCGAAGCCCCCTTCGGCACCGTGGCCGACTCCACCGACTGCGATGACCTGGACCCGACCACCTTTCCCGGCGCCACCGAAGTCTGTGATGGCACCGACAACAACTGCGACCTCGCCGTAGACGAAGGCGCAGCAGCGCCGACCACCTGGTATGCCGACGCCGACGGCGACGGCTTCGGCAACCCTTCGGTCAGCACCGATGCCTGCGCGGCACCCTTCGGCACCGTAGCCGACTCGTCCGACTGCGATGACCTGGACGCGACCGCCTTTCCCGGCGGCACCGAGGTGTGCGATGGCGCCGACAACAACTGCGACACGCAGGTCGACGAGGGGCTCAGTGCAACCTTCTACCTCGACGCGGACAGCGACGGCTACGGCGACCCTGCCTCCCCCATCTCGGCCTGCCTGCTGCCGGCCGGAGCGAGCATCAACCCCGACGACTGCGACGACGGACAGGCAGCCATACAACCCGGCGCGGTCGAGATCTGCGACGAACTCGACAACGACTGCAACAACCAGGTCGACGAGGGAGTCACCACCACCTGGTACCTCGATGCCGACGGCGACGGCTTCGGCGACGCCGGGGCAACCCAGCAGGCCTGTAGCCAGCCGACGGGCTACGCCAGCCTCGGCACAGACTGCAACGATGCCGAGGCCGGCGAGAACCCGGCAGGAACCGAGATCTGCGGCGATGGACTCGACAACGACTGTGCCAATGGAGTGGATGATCCGCTCGCCGGGGACGCAACCACCTGGTTCGAAGACAGCAACGGCAATGGCCTGGGCAACACGACCTCGTTCGTCGTTGCCTGCACAGCCCCCACAGGTTACGTCAGCAACCCCAATGACTGCGACGACAGTGCGAGCACGTCCACGGACATCGCCATCGATCTCGACTGCGATGGGCACCTCCCCAACAGCGACTGCAACAACTCCGACCCCGGCACCGGGCCCTGCTCTTCCTGCTCGGTGATCCTCAACCAGGGCCTGTCCTCGGGCGACGGTGAATACGGCATCGATCCGGCAGCCAACGGCGTCGGGTTCCCCGTGTACTGCGACATGACCAGCGACGGCGGCGGCTGGACACTGGTGATGAAACAAGCCTCGGGATCGGGATTCAGCGCGCCCCTGTCGGTGAGCAACTGGAGCGGCTGGTCCAGTTCCGGGGTCACCCTCAACCCCACTGACGCGACCCTGGCCGACGGCAACATGGTCAACGACGCCTACTCGCTGCTCTCGGTAGGCGACGTGCGGCTGACGGCGTCGACCAACTGGGTCGACACCAGCAGCGGCGCCTGGACCCGCACTGTCAACACCACGCCCTACAACGCATTCAGTGACGCCAACGCCAACCAGACCGGTAACCTCGGCGGCACCCAGACCACTCCCTGGAGCGCCGCGCCCTTCACCGACCAGAGCATCACGATCACCAGCGGCCCGGGCTATAGCCTTTGCTGGCGTGCAGGACCCTGGTTCAACCGCACCTCTTTCGAATACACCTCGGGAGGGGTCAAGTGGGGTTGGTTCTTCAACAACGAGTGTGGCCAGTCGACCACCGACACTGCCGAAGGCCTCGGCTGTTGCGGCAACAGCAGCTGGTACCGAGAGAGCGCATGGACCCTGTTCCTGTGGGGCAGATAGGATAACGATATGCCCCACGCAGTAATCACGGGAGCCAACCGCGGCATCGGCCTGGAACTGGCCGCACAGCTGGCCGAGGCCGGTTGGAGCGTGACCGGCCTGTGTCGCCAGTCCTCAGCCCGGCTGAGCGAAGTCGCAGACACGGTATGGAACGGCATCGACGTCAGCGATGACGACCTCGAAAAGACGCTCCAGGCTGCAGCAGGCGAGCGCCCCATCGACCTTTTGATCAACTGCGCCGGCATCCTCACCCGTGAGAGCCTGGACGACCTCGACCTGGGCTCCATCCGAAAGCAGTTCGAGGTGAACTCGCTCGGTCCTTTGCGCGTGACTCACGCTCTGCTACCCAACCTGGGCCAGGGCAGCAAGGTCATCGTCATCACCAGCCGCATGGGTTCTCTCGGCGACAACACCTCCGGGACCCGCTACGGCTACCGCATGTCCAAGGCCGCCGTGAACATGGCTTTTGTCTCACTCGCTCACGACCTGCAGCCCCGCGGCATCGCGGTCAGTCTCCTGCACCCCGGCTTCGTGAGGACAGGCATGACCTCGGGCCGCGGCAACTGGAACGCCGACGAGGCCGCAGCCTCTCTGCTCGAGCGAATCGCCGAGCTCGATCTGGCGACCACCGGCACTTTCCTGCACGCCAACGGCGACAGCCTGCCGTGGTGACCCTGTCCGAACGTCTCCTGGCTGATGCTGAGTTAGCCACCGATTCCCTGTGCCGTGAGTTGGTGCCGGTGCTGCTGTCCCCCACATCCCTCAGTTCGGCCGGCTTCCCCTACCTGCATCGCCCGGCGTTCTGCCGTCTGCGCGACTGGGTGCCGCACATCCTCGCCATGGGCCCACCAGTGCTCGCCGCCCTCGAGCGCATCGAGGCCAAGGCTGCGGGTGGACCCGAAGCCGAAGTCGAGAGCCTGCACAGGGCAACGCGGGTGGTGCGCCAGGTGGTGAACACCGCTGCCGTGACCGCCCCTTCAAACCTGTGGCTGCTGCGCCACGTGCTGTCGAACTTCGCTGGGCTGGGGATCTGCGAACGCCTGCTCAACGACGAGGTGATCACGCCCAGCAGTTGTCCGCCGCTACAGGAAGACGAGCTACGCATTGACCTCAACTTCCTGCTCGGCCGTGCGTATGTCGTGCGCTCCGGCGACGGGGTCCGGCTCGGCGAGAACCACACCGCGCGAAGGGTCATCGGCGAGGCGACGCCCATCGCCGAGCATATTCCAGCCTCCCTCACGGCTCCCTGGGCCGCGGCCTTCCGCGGCGATGCACTCAACGCAGACGATGCCGGGCTGCTTCTGGAAGTCGCCGCCGACCCACCCGCCGTGAGCAACCGTGAGCCGGGACGCTGGGCGGCTCTGCCCGAGGAGATCGAGGTCGGCTATCGGCTGGTACCGATGGTGCTGGGACTCTGGGCTTCGGGGCGCCTGGCGGCTCTGCTCG
This sequence comes from uncultured Rickettsiales bacterium, assembly GCA_964490445.1. Lineage (GTDB taxonomy): Bacteria > Myxococcota_A > UBA796 > UBA9615 > UBA9615 > UBA6601. The sequence goes on from CAZBDA010000056.1 coordinate 24,676, forward strand.
AAGCCGGAGGTGTGAACACCGGCGAGCTGGTTCCCGGCAACGCAGCCCTCGGCCATGCCGCAGAGCAGGTCCTACACGCAGCCGGCTCGGTCGATGCCGACGGACGCTGGACACCCGTGGGGCGACGGCTGATGACTCGCGGCGTGGGTTCGTTTGGCATCATCGAGGCCTACCACCCGTACATGGCGCAGCTGGATGAGGTGCTCCGCCAGGGCCGCGGCGCCGTCCACGTGCAGCGAAGCACCAACATCACGGCCAGCCAGGAAGCCAACCGAAAGACCTTCGAGTCCGCCAACAGCGCGCTGGATCGATTCTGCGACAAGACCGGGTTTACCTTTGACGTCTTCATCGAGCACGCCATCGGCCGCGGCGAGGCGACCCGGCAGCGCTTCGAGCGAGGTAGCGAGGGCTGGATCCACTACTTCGGCGCCGATCTCGAAGACGCCGCCATCGATGCCGCCGAGGCTGAGCGCGACGCGGGCATTCTGCCCTCTGAGATGCGCTTCGTACGCAAGGCCGACATCGGCAAGGCGCAGGTGCTCGTGGATGCCATCGAGGCGACCGGGGTGAGGACCGAGGGAGCCGTGATGCTGGTCGGTAACGGCTTCCACGAGATCCGCGGCCAGAGTGACGAGCGCATGGTGGAGGTGTTCGCGGCCTACGAGCGTGCCGGGATCCTTTTGCTGTTCACCGAAGAGAACGCGCTGTCGGTAGACGACCTGCTGGAGACGGCCTGGAACACCTACCACTCCGGCTTTCGCTACGTGCACGAGCGCTCCGGCCAGGGCCTGCGTCCGGCCCTGCCTGCGGCTCCCTCGCAGATGGGACGCCCGCTACCCGCCAGCTGGACCGAGTGCGCGACCCGCGCGGGCTACGTCCGCGCGACGGACTTCTGCGACCGCAGCCGCACCATCTACCCCTACCCGACCGCCAACGGGCACAACCCTTCGATCAGCCACAACCACTTCTTCGTACCCGCGCGGATCGCGACCCGGCTCGGCCTGGACTGAGAAGCAGGCAAGCGTCTGCCCCGCGTGAGCCCTGCGCTCACAGGTGCTCGGCGAGGAAGTCGAGCAGGTCCGACCAGTAGGGATCCTGGACCTCCCAGAACAGCTCGTGTCCATCGTCTCCGTAGGGCGGATACAGGTAGGACGTGTACTCCTTGCCGGCCGCATCGAAGGCAGCTTTGACGTCTTCCACGATCTGCACGTGATCGGCCTGGAACAGGTCGTTCTCGGACACCTGGATCAGTACCGGAGCTGCCAGTGCGCTGACGTCCTGCAGAGTTTCGGTCATGGAGTTGTTGCCCGGAGCGGGGGCCATAAGAACCACAGCGTTCCATTCCGACGGCCACTCGAGCGCGGCCTGCAGGGTCAGCAAGCCGCCACGCGAGAAGCCCACAATCGCGATCCGGCTGGTATCCACTCCCTGCGAGCCGATCAACGTATCGATGCCGTCGCGCACGTCATCGAGGTGGCCGTCCAGGGGAACCGACTCACGGCGTTTCTTGGAATAGGCGACGTAGCCGGCCTCGGCCAGCCCGCGGCAGGTGCCTTCCAGGTCACCTCCGATCTGGTCACCCAGTCCGCCGTGGTTGTAGGACACCCCAGGAAAGGGGCCGGCTCCGCCCGGAGTACAGCGGAAGTCGTCTCCCAGGCTCTCTACCGTGACCGAATCCGAGGTGTCGTCGTCACCGGCGGTGTCGTCGTCGCCCGTCGCGTCGTCGTCGTCGGCCGCGGTGTCGTCGTCGTCCCCCGGGGCTCGGGTTCACGCCACAGCCGGACCCTGCCCACAGCACAGCGGCAAACCAGGCGAGATAGATGAGAGAGCGGTTCATAGAGCAGGTCTCCTTCCAGGGCGGTCAGCAGCGCCGTCCTTAGCCTGGCGGCAGTCTAGTAGGCCCTGCCGATCACTGAAACCGCATCGGCGCTGCTTCGCGCTAAGATTCAGATCCGACAGCGCCGCCCGCCGGCAGGAAGTACTTCGCGAAGATGAGTTCAGCAGACCCGGAGATGCTCCAACGCATCGAAGAGTGCGCCGACCTGCTCGAGGAGATCGAGCAGGACCGGGCCCTGCTGGCGGACGCGCCGACTGAACTTCGCCGGCGCCTGCTGACGGCGGCTGGGCGCGTCTCCATTCCCAGTCACAAGGACCTGCGCAAGCTGCGCAAAGAAGAGGCGCGACGGCGACGAGCAAGCAAACGCGACGAGGATGTCACAGCGCTGGCTGCCACCGGAATGCGCCGCGCCCGGGCCAAGGCGGTGTTCGCGACTCCCGGACGAGACGCACCCAGAGAACTTCAGTCAGGCGCAGAACCGCCCGGCGAAGCGCCGCGGTTACAGCAGCCGCGCAGTTGCTACGTGTGCAAGCAGCGCTTCGACCAGGTGCACCACTTCTATGCATCGATGTGCATCGACTGCGGTGACTTCAACTGGACCAAGCGCTCGCAGAGCGCCGAGCTGCCGGGCCGGGTCGCGCTGGTCACCGGAGCGCGCGTCAAGATCGGCTACCAGGCTGCCATCAAGCTGCTACGTGCGGGCTGCCATGTGCTGGTCTCGACCCGCTTTCCCCGGGACGCAGCAAGTCGTTACGCCGCAGAAGATGACTTCTCGGAGTGGGGCGACCGCCTCGAGATCCACGGCCTCGACCTGCGCCACACACCCAGCGTCGAGGCCTTCTGCCAACACCTGCTCGCCACCCTGCCCCGGCTCGACTTCATCATCAACAACGCCTGCCAGACCGTGCGCCGACCGCCGGGCTTCTACCAGCACCTCATGGACGCGGAACGAGGAGCTCTTCCGGCCCCCTCCGCCGCCGAGGCGCTGGTGCGCTCGGGGGCTCCCGAGCACAGCGGGGCATCGGCACTGCTGCGCGCCGGACTGTCCGGAGGAGCGGCCGAGTTGTCCCAGATCCCGCTGCTGCCCGAGGACCTGGATTCGGGCGTACACCTGTTTCCCGAGGGCGTACTGGACGCGGACCTGCAGCAGCGGGACCTGCGCAAGGTCAACAGTTGGCGTCTGCTGCTGGACGAGGTGCCCGCAGTGGAGTTACTCGAGGTGCACCTGGTCAACGCGGTGGCGCCGTTTATCCTGAACGCGCGCCTCAAGCCGCTGATGTTGAAGTTCCCCAGCACCGACAAGCACATCGTCAATGTGTCGGCGATGGAGGGCCAATTCTACCGGACCTTCAAGACGCCACGCCACCCGCACACCAACATGGCCAAGGCCAGCCTCAACATGCTGACCCGCACCTCGGCTCCGGACTACGTGCGTGACGGCATCCACATGAACAGCGTGGACACCGGCTGGGTCACGGACGAAGATCCTATCCACCACGCCCAGCGCAAGATCGCCGAGCACGACTTTCATCCCCCGCTGGACATCGTCGATGGCGCCGCACGCATCGTCGACCCGATCTTCGCCGGCTTCCTCAGCGGCGAGCACACCTGGGGCCGCTTCCTCAAGGACTACAAGTCGACCGACTGGTAGCAACTCTCAGCGCGCCAGGCCGCGCACCTGCCCGTCCAGGTCCCAGGCGTCTTGCGGCGGGAAGCCGAGGAATTGCATCACCGTCGGGTGGACATCCATGTGGCTGACGAAACCTATGTCCAGTTCGCCGGGCACATCGCTGGAACCGGTCATCTCGCCCGGAACCACGCCCTCTCCAGCAACCAGGAATGGGATCGCCCGGGTCTCTACTCCAGTGCCGCCATGGCTCGTGCCGATGCCGCCGTGGTCGGATGTAAGCACTACCAGCCAGTCCTCCACAGCACGAGTCGCCCTGGCGTCAATGGCATCGATGAGCCGTCCGACATAGCCGTCCGTAATCCAGATCGCCTCGAGGTAGTCAGGCTCGACAGGAGAGAAGCCATCGCTGTGCCCGGCACCATCGACATCGTCCAGGTGGATGAAGTGCACGTCGTAGTCACCGCTCTCCAGGGCATCGGCCATGCCGTCGGTCACCTGGCCATCGGTACCGAAAATCGCCTCGTTGACTACCTCGTCTTCGATGAGATCAACCTGGATCGGCAACCAGTGGATGGCAGTCACAGTCGGCAGACCCAACTCATGAGCGCGGCCCACGAAGGTCGGGTAGGAGCGGTCGATGTCGTCGTAGCCGCCGTTCTGGACGATGCCGTGCTTGTCGGCATCAACGCCGGTGAGAATCGAGGTCCAACCTGGACCGGAGACCGTCGGCGCCTGCAGCTGCGTGCTGGCAAACAGCGTCCACGCGCCCTGCTCCATGAGCTCGTCCATTCGCGGCGTGTCCGCTTCCGGCACGGCGTCGCCACGCAGCCCATCGATACCGATGACCAGGACCTTGCGGTCATTGCCTGCGGGGATCGGGCCCTCGGCCTCGTCCAGGTCGCAGCCGGCTACCGCGAACCACAGGAGCCACGCCAGTAGGACATGGATGCCGCAAGCCCAGGTGGTTGGTAGATAGGACACCTGCACTCCTACTCCTCGGGTCTCTCGGCCAGCAGCCTGTGGATGGCGGTGTCGGTCAGACTCGGGGCGGGCACGTCCGCCTGGCTGAACAGCATCTCCTCCTGCTCGAGCCGGGTATACAGGCTCTTTGCTGCCTCGAGGTCGCCGAGAAGTGCCTCGGCCTCGGCCCAGCGACGAAGGAGCCGCCGACGTTCATGGCGATCGCCGCCGCGCTCGAGCAGTTCATCGCCGCGCCGTAGCGCCTCCCGGGCCCTCTCGGCATCATCCTGGACTGCCCACAGTGTTCCGCGGGCCCCCTCGAACATGCCCTCCAGGAGTGGATTGCTCCCCTCGGCGGCCATGCGCACGCTCTGATCCAGAAACTGGGAGGCCAGGGGCAGGTTGCCTCGCTCCAGGGCCAATTCACCGAGCATGCCGGTGGAATGGATGACGGCATCACGCGGACCGACCTGCCTGTACAGGGTCTGGGCCTCCTCGAAACCTCTGCGGGCCTCGTTCAGCCGGCCCTGCTGCCGAAACAACTCTGCGCGGTGGCTGATGACATCGGCCTGGTCTTCGGCACTACCGTGGCGGAGCGACTCGCCCAGGGCTTCGTCGGACACCAGCAAGGCCTCGTCGAAGCGCTCGAGACGCGCCAGCGCACTACCCCGGGCCAGGAAGTAGACACACAGCGTCTGGCGGGGCTTGCGCGCACGCAGCACCTCGATGGCCTCCTCCACCAGAAAGATCGCCATGCCGGGGCGATCTCGCTCGATGTGCAGCAGCGCGAGGTGGTGCAGGCAGGTTCCCAGAGTGTGGGCATCGTCCACGTCTCGGGCCAGAGAGACCGCATGCTCGAGTAGCTGCCGTGCCTCGATGTGATCCCCCGAGATGAGCACAGCGCGCGCCAGCGTGTTGCTGCAGCGGGCCAGGGTGAGTGTGTCACCGCAACTCTCCGCCAGTTGCAGCGCCCTACGGCCGCACTTGAGCCCCTCGTCGAGCTCGTGGGCACGAAGTAGAAAAGTAAGCCGCCGGTAGCCTTCCGCCTCGAGGTCTTGCCGTTCCGCCTCGATCGCCAACCCGGTCGCCTGGCGCAACAGTTGGGCCGCCTCCTTGCGTCCGCGCCCGGAGCAGGCACCCAGCAGCAGCGCCTCGCAACGCTCAGCGGCACTTGCGCTCGCACTGGCAGCCACTGCATCCGAAACTTCGCGCAGCACGCCGCCGAGCCACGGCGAAGTGCGCAGGAAATAGAGGGTGTGCATGCAGGCCACAGCCAGGTCCGGGCGCTCCTGCTCGGCGGCGTATCCCGCAGCCTTGAGGATCTCGTCCTCCTCGGACAGGACGCGTTCCAGCTGCGACCGGTCACGCCCCCGGCGCAATTCCAGGTGGGTAGCCGGAACACCCCAGCGGGCGTAGTGCTCAGCGTGCCGAAGTCGGGCAGCCGGCGCCGGGCGTTCGTGACGTACCAGGCCCCGAACACCGTGCAAGATGCGAAAGTAGCTGTCACTGGCACCGTCTTCGCCGGCTCCATCACGCACCAGCAACGAGCGCTGCAGCAGGTCGCGAATGATGTTGCGCCAACCGCTTCCCCAGTCGTCGCCCTCCAATGACACCACCGCCGCCGCGGCCTCGACATCGAAGGCTCCCGAGAACACTGCACACTGGGACAGGACTTCCCGGCTGGCCTCGTCGATCAACGACCAACTGAGCGCTACCGAGGCCCTCAGGCTGTCGTGGCGGGCTGGCCTCTCGCTACGGTCGTCCACCAGCAAACGAATTTGGTTCTCAAGCTGCCCCTCGAGCTCCGCCGGCTTCAGTAGCCCGGCCCAGGCCGAGGCCATTTCGATGGCGTGTGGAAGACCGTCGAGCCGATCCAGGACTCCGGCCAGGGCCCTGTCGTCACCGTACCCGTCCAGGGCCTCGCTGCCGGCACGGCTTCGGAACAGTGACGCGGCCGCGGCATCGACCAGCGGTCCGAGACGCACGACAACCTCAGCGGTCATGCGGAGCGGTACGCGCGACACAACAACGACCTGGAGAGTGGTGGCGGCAGCCACCAGCTTGCTGCACACAGCTGCCGCCGCTTCGAGCACGGCCTCGACGTGGTCGAGAACCAGCAGCACCCGCCCGCGCAGGGCCAGGGCCGGAGCCAGCACAGCTGCGGCGCTCTCCGAATCGGGCGGAGAGGCAAGACCAACAGTCTCGAACAGGGACTCGACCAGTGCATCTCGGCTGGTCGCACCGTGCAGGTCGCAAACCCAGACCTCGTCATACAAGAGCCTGAGATCTTCGGCCGCCCAACGGACCAGGGCGGTCTTGCCGACCCCGCCAGGACCAGTAACCGTGACCAGGGGAGCAGCATCATCGGCGAGCAGCGAACGCAGGCGCTGCAACTCAGCGTCGCGTCCGAACCGCTCGGACAGGTAGTGACCGAGGTTGCCCCGACCCTGCTCATTGGCCAACAGAACAGGCGGAGCCTGCTCCCTCTCGTCGAGGGCATGCTCCGATGGCTCGGCAACGAACAGGTAACCGCCGCCAGATAGGGTCTGGATGTGGTGCGGCTGGGATGGGTCGAGTTCGATCTTCGAGCGAAGTCGCCGCATGGTGGTCTTGACCGTAGCGCTGATGACACCGGGCCGATAACCCCAGACCTCTTCGAGGAGCCGATCCCGATCCACCGGGTCCCCGGCATTGTCGACGAAGTAGCGCAGCAGTCGGGCCTCAGTAGGCGACAGGCTGCGCTCTTCACCCGGCCAGCGCACCACTCGCATCGCAAGGTCGACGACGCAACCGGTCAGTTCGAAGATGTCACGACGGCTGTTCACATCCGTAACGGTAACAAGAGCAGAGCCAGTGGAGCCCCCTCTGGCGGTGGTTTTCTACAAGCAGTCAGTCAACTTAGGCTCTACACGGGGTGGTAACAGCCGGTTCTGTTACTCGGCTCATTGAGGCCCGCCCTCTAGCCTCTGTAGTGGGCGTCATGGGGTCGTCCTGAACACGAGGTTACCGATGAAATTCTCTTCCCACAGCCACTCCAACGACGGATTCCCCCTTCCCGCTAGCGACGGATTCCCCCTTCCCGCTAGCGACGGATTCCCCCTTCCCGCTAGCGACGGA
>CAZBDA010000057.1:0-31808 GCA_964490445.1 uncultured Rickettsiales bacterium
CCAGCGAAGAGCCGAGCGAAGAGCCCAGCGAAGAGAGCGCCGAAGAGCCCAGCGAAGAGCCCAGCGAAGAGCCCACCGAAGAGGCGGCCCCCGAGCCCATCGATGTGGATGGTGATGGATTTACCGCAGAAATGGACTGTGACGATGCCGACGCCGCGGTACACCCCGACGTAGCGGAAGAGTGCTTCGACGGTCTCGACAACAACTGTGACGGCCTGGTCGACGAGGCGGATACTGCCGCTTGTGACCCCTGTGTGACCGGTGCGCCTGACCCGATGTGTGGTGGCGTTGACTGCCTCGCGGACCCCATGCAGCCCGGCTGCGAGCCCGCTGACTACTGCCTCGAGACGGATTCAGGAATGGACCCATTGGTTGCCGGTAGCACCTCTTCTCCGTGGCTGGATCACACCGACGAGTGCATTGTCGAGGATGGCATCGAGTACGTGCTCGAGGGTGTCTGCGATGCTGGTAGTTGGGTTGCCCAGATTGAGTGCGAGTTCGGTTGCTCCGAGGGAGCCTGCCATCCCGAGCCCGCCCCTGAGCCCGAGCCCGAGCCCGAGGCGCCAGAGTGCACAGTCGAATTTGTGGACGAAAGCTACACCGGCTACCCCGGTGAGACCATCACCCTGGAGTGGGAACTGGTGACGCTGGCTGGCGCGCCCGTCGAAGAGGTCTACATCTCCTTCTTCAGCGGTTGGAGTCCGGCGGAGTACTACGTGAGCACGGTCGTTGCCAACACCGGCAGCTACGAGTTGACGCTTCCCGAAGACCTGGACCCCGAGCTCGAGTACCACGCCTATGTCGAGTCCGCCGAAGACAGTGACTTTGCGACTGCAGAGTCCGCCATCTGCTGGCGCTACGTCCAGGTCGAGGTGGTCGATCTGCAGTGCTCCGTCGAGTTCGAGCCCAGCAGCTACAGTGGCCAGCCCGGCGAGACGATCACCCTGCAGTGGGAGTTGGAGACGCTGGTCGGTCCAGAGGTCGAAGAGGTCTATATCTCTTTCTTCAGCGGCTGGGGAACTGAGTACTACCTGAGCACAGTCGTTGCCAACACCGGCAGCTACGAGTTGGAGCTTCCAGAAGATCTGGATCCGACGCTCGACTATGACGCCTACGTCGAGTCGGCAACTGACGGTGCACGCAGCACGATCTGCTGGCGCTACGCCGAGGTGGTCGTGCTCGCCCCCGAGACCGAGGAAGAGACCGAGGTCGAAGATGCGCCCTCTTGTGACGACACCCTGTTCGTATCGGCCATCGGCCCGACCGAGTTGGAGGCCGGTGCTGCCATGCCCGAGGCCATCGACATGATGGTCACGTTCCTGGGCGAAAGCAGCGCGGACGTCGCCATCGAGCTGTTCCTCTCCGAGGACCTGGAACTGGATGAGGACGAGGACTTCGCTCTCATGGCCGGTACCTCAGCCCTGTCGTTGACGGTCAGTGCGGTCTCCTCGCAGCAGGTCACGGCGTCGGTCGCTGACATGGCGTCGGTGCCCGAGGAGTCCGCCAGCGGCACTGCCTTCGTGCTGGTGCGCGCCACCGTGGTCAGCGACGCTGGCTGTGAAGGTACGGCTGCAGACGACTTCTTCGCAGTGGTCGTAAGCGGTTCCGAGGCTGCGTCCGGCTACTAGCGCCTGGCTGCACAAACACTAGGCCCCCGGTTCGCTGCTGCGAGCCGGGGGCCTGGTCCTTGGGGGAGGAGTTGGGCGGGGGTCAGGGGGTCATGGGCTGCAGTCGACCTCGAGTTCGAAGGCGCCAGCATCATTGTTGTAGCCGTCGACGACGACGAGGACAGAGCCGGAACCCTCCCACAGCACCGAGTTGAAGCCATAGTCCAGGCTGTCGCTCTCGGAGCAGGAATCTTCTTCTTCGCTGGCTTCGAGGATCATGATGTCGTGGTTGACCTGGGTGGGCCGGGGGCGGGTGAAGCGGAAGCGCACGGGGCCGCTGCCGTTCCAGCTGTAGACGAGTTCCGGCGCGCTGTAATTGCCGACGTTGATGCCGTAGGCGTCGAGCACGGAACTTGCCTCGGGATCCGTTGCTGTGTTGCCGGTGACCCGCTGGCCACAGGTCAACTCCTGGACCGGGGCGCACGAACCACTGCCTTCGCCTGCGGGATCATCTTCGGGATCGGGATCGTCTGTGGGATCGGGATCGTCTGTGGGATCGGGATCATCCTCGGGATCGGGATCCGGTTCCGGGGGGTCGTCACAGTCGGAGCCGCCTACCGAAATCGGCAGATCGACGCTGCCCTCGGCAAGGGGTCCGCCAAAAGGTTGGTCGAACGGGATGGTGATGATGTTGATGTTCCAGCTCGAAGTCTCTGGCAACCACACGAAGCCTACGCTCGCGCCGACCTTGCCAGCCCAGCCTGAAGTGAGGGCCCAATCCAGCTCGCGGCACTCGGGCTCTCCGGTGAGCTTCAGGTAGGGGCCGGTCTCTACGTAGGTGCTCAGGATGCTGTAGTGCGTGACCTCGGCGCGGAAGTCGATGGACGCCTTGAGGGTGATGCCTTTGGTGGTCTCGAAGGTGGTGGGGTTGGCTGTGAAGGTGGACTCGATGTTCTCGAGGTCCACGAAGCGGTCTTCGACCTCGTCGTAGCTGGTGCCCACCCGCAACGTGGTGTCGAGGGTCGCGCCCGTTCGTAACGATGCCTGGGCCTTGACGGTGGCGCTGATCTTGAGCTTGGCAGTCAGCTCGACGGTGCCCACGTAGACAAAGGCGGGGGTGACTACCTGGATCGGGAAGGTGTAAGTCGCGAGGGTGAAGCTCTTGCTCTTGCTCAGCGGCGCAAGCGCATTGTACGTCGCAGAGACGTTCATCGAGATGGCACTGTCCATCTGGAGGTACAGGTCGCGGCGAACGACCAGTCCGCCGGCGTGATGGTTGCCGATGAACAACTCGGGCTGGTTCAGGTCGACGGTCGCGCCTTCGAAGCGTAGCGTCAGGCCGTCTTCGTTGAGGATGGTGTTGGCACCCCAGGAGAGTGGAGCTCGGCTCAGATCTTCGAGCGGGATGGTGGCAGCGAAGCCGCCATCGGGGAACAACTCGGTGAGGGTTCCTGGCCGCGTTTCGGCCAGGAACTGGTAGTCGCCTTCTTCCAGGGAGAGGATGCGCAGCAGGTAGCCGCTGCCTTCGCTGCTGACGAGAATGTCGCCGGAGTCGATGTCGACGGCGCTTGCCGGGCAGAGCAGGTAGATGACGGCATTGCTGAAGTCTTCGCTGACCTCCAGGGAATCGAAGCAGGGCTCGTCGTCGAGGTTGACTGCATCTTCGGCGAGTTGGGGATCCGGTACCGAGTCCCAGTCGTAGTTTTCCGGGCCAGCCCACTGTTCGTCGCTGTCTTGCTGGTTCGGGTCATTACTTTCGGTTCCGTCACTCACCGAGTCGTCGTCGTCGATGCCGTTCGGGGACAGGCCGGTCGTGTCGCAGCCAGCCAGGCTCAATAGCGGCACAATTGCGGCCAGTGCCAGCAGGCTGCGGGCGAAGGTCGGGAAGCCGGGGTAGAGATTGGTGGCGGTGCCTACCGAGTCGAAATCGAGTCTGTGGTTGCCCATGTGCTCCTCCATCGCCGGCGCATTCGCCTAGCCTACCAAGAAGGTTAGTGCGAGTTTTCAAATAGGAAACACTGTTTTGACAATTTGCACACATTCGCAACATCTCCGCAGAGGCTGTGCACGAAGTGGCACGAGAACCAGGGGTTCAGACCGGCTGGACGAGCGAATTCGACAGAGTCCTGCTCAGACGGGGCGGAAGTGCCGTGGAAGGGATCCTATGGGCCCGTCCACGGTCTCGTCCGGGCTTCTCAGAACATCTCGACGAGCAGGTTGAATGAGGCCTCGATGCCGCGGTCACTGAAGGTGAGCATCGTCATCTCCTCGTCGAGCAGGTTGCCCGTGGGTATGCCGGTGTTTCGCAACCAGCGGTTCATGCGGTCCTCGGTGTCCGCGAGCACCGGAATGTAGGGCAGCGGGTAGTCGTCGTACCAGCGGCTGGCCACCCTCGGGTAGGCGTCCAGGCCGGCCGAGTCTTCGTACAGAACGGTCAGCCAGTACACGTCGCCGTTGGCCACCAGCTCGGGGATGCCGGTCCAGTCCGAGTTCCACCACGGGTAGTCCGCCAGGATGCTGTCGTCGCTCTCTTCCAGCCAGCGTGCGATTGCCTTGCATGGGGAGCACCACTCGGTCGACAGGTCCAGCAGGATGGGCTTGCCGTGGTAGGCAAAGTCATAGATTTCCACTTGTTCGCCGAACTGGTCCACCCCAACCAGGCGGGGAAGCTTGACGCCGATCGCCGGTCGGACCTTGGTGTCGGTCCCCGCGTCATAGAACCAGTCGGGACCGTCGATGGAGTCCTTGTCCCAGTAATAGGGCCAGCCGCCCTCGTAGATCAGGCTGTCGGGATCGGTGGGGTCGCTGCCTTCGGTGACCTCGTCGCCGTCGAGGTAGCCGTCGCCGTCACTGTCGGCCAGCTCCGGGTCGGTGCCGGCCTGGAGCTCGAGCTCGCAGTCCAGCCGGTCCTCGTCAGCGTCGTCGTTTGCGTTGCTGCAGGGAGAGCAGCCGGCTGCCAGCAAGCCAAGCCCCAGCAGGGAGCATGACAACGAGCGGGGCAGGATTATGCGAACGTGGGCTGCGATACCGAGGTCGAGGGTCATCTCCTACCTATCTTAGCCGAGGATACGGCTCAGTCGTGCTGCAGCTCACCCTGAGAGCAGGGGCCAGCTGGCTTCGTTCACAGTTCGTTTCCTCGACGCCGCCTGGTCGAGTCCTAGCCGTCGGGGGAGGCAAGATCGGGCGATCCTGGCGAAGAACTGCACTTGGGCTGGCGCTAGCCGCGATGCACCTCCTATGTTGGGTCTCTCGGCTTGCGTTCAGGCACGTCCAGGCCGACGGAGACGCGATGAAAAGGCACAAGAACGCCTCCCTGCTTTGCTTGGTCGTCCTGTTGGCAACTCTCCTGCCGGCGGTCGTCACGGCCGCTGAGCCCGCCCAGTACCGGGGCACCTATCGCATCTCCGACCTGGCCGCAGCCGAAGCTGCGCGCGACACCGCAGTGGAAGGGCTGGCGGCGAGGATACCGGTCTTGTTTCGTGCCATTGCCCGCATGCGGATGAAGGCCGTGGCGACGGTGACCCTGTTCTTCCGCTTCGAGCCTGAGGACGAGATGATGACCATTGTTTCCGATCGATCGACCGGTTGGACCACCGACCTCGTGGGCACGGAGATCAAGTTGCCAGCGCCAGGGGGCGGCGTGTTCTACTTGAGTCGCTGGATGGAGGAGAGCAGCCTGTGCAGTCGGGGCCGGCGCGACAACGGCACGCGGGACAGCCGTTTTCAGCTCTCTGCCGATGGCAGTCGGCTGAGGGTCACCACCACGATTCGAAACCCGCACCTGCCTGCACCGCTCGTCTACGCCGCGGACTACCGTATCGAGGCGTCCGCTGCCCGAGTCTCCCCGCAACGGTGAGTTCCGCGACTGCGGGATGAGGGCTAGGAGAGTTCGACCACCTTGCGTACCGCCCGCTCGATGCCGTCAGCGATATCCTTGAGAGGTGCGTCGCACATGTAGGCGGGAGCCGTGACCAGCTTGTTTTCTGCGTCGACCACGATGTCGTTGACGGCGCAATCGCGGTGGCTTCCTCCCATAGCTTCGATGGCCTGCGCCGTGCCGGGATCGGAGCCTATGGTCATGGTGCCGGTCCCCAGGGCTCGGGCGACTACTGTGGGCGAGATACACACCGCGCCGATGGGTTTGCCCGCTGCGTGGAAGCCCTTGAGAACTCGCTCGACGTCGGGATCGATGCTGCAGTCGGCTCCGTCAAAGGCGAAGGTGTTCAGGTTCTTGGCGGCGCCGAAGCCACCGGGCATGAACACCGCGTCGTAGTCATTGCAGTCCACCTCGCCGAGTGCGACCACGGGTCCGCGGGCGATTCGCGCGGCCTCGGTACGGACGTTGCGGACCTCGTCGGTGGGCTGGCCGACGTGGTGGTCGATGACGTGCACCTGGTCCTTGTCGGGCGCGGCAATCGTCCAGCTGGCGTTGCAGCGAGACAGGGACAGCAGGGTGATGACGGATTCGTGGATCTCGGCTCCGTCGAAGACGCCGCAGCCGGAGAGCAGCACAAGTACGTTGGTTTCAGACATTGAGATTCCAGGGCGTGTGTGGGACGGGACTCTGTGCAGTGGATGTCTGCCAGAGCGGCGAGCCTAGCTCAGCTCGCCTCGGAACGGGTTGAAGAAGTCGTCATCCTGGACACTCACCATGAGCTTGCGGTCTTCTTTCAGCTCGTGAGTCAGCCTGCCGACGGCCTCGCTTGTCGTCAGGAAGCAGCGACCCAGGTACATGCCGTCGCGCGGTGAGGAGGAGTACTTGACCGCGAAACAATCGTCACGTTCGGACAGGCGATGCATCAAGGTGGCCAGATACTCGAGATCTGTTGCCACCAGGCACAGCTTCTTGTTGCACTTGGCATCGCTGCGCTCCCTGGCGGCGCCGTATCGCAGCATGAAGGTGCCGCCCGCGTAGCGGCCCCAGGGTTCGAAGCCAGCCGGGGGGCAATGGTTGCTCGAGTCAGTGCTCATGGTGGCCTCCGCGGGTGAGCCTAGCCCGATTTCCAGGGAAAGTCTTATCCGTCGCTGGTAGAACAACAAGCCATGGGGAATGGCGCACTCGGATCCCGGATCGCAATCGGACTGGCCGCTGTCCTGCCCCTGGCGTGCATGACGCCGCAGGACGCTGGCCCCGAACCACTGGCGTCGGAGCGGAGTTCACCACCGGCGCCACCGAAGCCGGATGTACTGGCGTCAGCTGGGGAATCCACCGCCGGGCCTGCCACGGCCGAACAAGGCGAGCAGCCGCCGCAGTCGAACTACCGGGTCACGGCGCGTAGCCCGTTGGGTGGCGGCGGCCCGGGCCTGTTCATGGAACTGTACCGAGGGCCCGAGCCCGGCGAGTGGCTCGCAACCAGCGGTGGCGAGGGCAGCCCGCGCTCTCCGGTCAGCCTGGTCCTCCCTGCGGAGGGCACTGAACCCTGGCTGATTCGTGTCGATAGCAGGCCACCGGGTAAGGGCCAGTACTCAATCGCTGTGCACCGCACGGGCCGGGAGCCCGAGCCCCGGTTCGGTGCACCATTGGCCGACCGCTACGAGGGTGACGACTCGTGGTTCCAGGGCACGACGCTGGTCCTCGGTGAGGCGCAGGCCCACAGCCTCGGCGACAGCGCCAATCCGCGCGGAGACGAGGACTGGTTCGTCGTCAGCCCGAATTTCGGCAGCTCTAAGCCCGCAGCGCCCTAGTCCGCCAGCGCCTACCGGTTGCCCTGGGTGCTCACCGCAGTGCCCAGATGTGGCGAAGTTGTTGCGGTGTTCTGACGAACAGTGCACGGCTTGTGGAGAGTTCGTGACGAAGCGATTTTCCGTGTTAGGGAGAGCGTGACGATGTCGGGAAGTCCAGTTGGACAGTTGCTCGACGAACCGGGGACAACTCATGTTCGTACTACAGCGCCAGGCCAGCATGCTCCAAAGCAGTCGAGGCTCTGTGCTCGGCTTCTGCACTGCGCTGTTGCTACTCGTTGCGGGCGGATGCCAGAACTTCGATGGTTCTGCAGGCATGTTTCCGGCCTCCTCGGACCTGTCTGATTCTGGTAGCAGCGACGGCATTGAGTATCCCAGTGGGCCTCTGCACCCCGACACGCTGTTGGTCGATGACGAGCCCTGCATCGAGTCCGTGACGGTCTCAGAGGACCGCGAGATGATTGGCCTGTTCCTGCTCTGCTCGGCCCAGGACTTTGGTCTCGAGCCCGGTCGGATTGTGCTCGGGTCCAGTGACGGTGGCTTCTTGCGCCGCATCGAGTCCATCGAGACTGCCGGCGAGGGCGAGGTGATCCTGCGCACTCGCTTTGCAACGCTCGCTGAAGCGTTTACCGACGTGGAGATCTCGGAGCGATGGGCCTTCGGCTCCCGCGAGGTGGTCGACTTTGCGGGTCGCACGCTTCAGGGGGGCGCGGGTCAAGCGACCCAGATCGAGGTTCAGTCCGGGATGCTCCAGGTCAATCCCGACCTGGGCTTGGACGTGGACTTCGGTTTTCTCACTGTCAAGAAGGCCACCGCGATCTTGAAGTTGGGCTTGAACGTCGAGATCGACGCGTTGTTCCGTCACGAGGCTGGCGACGAGAGTGGCGGTTTGGTCGAGCTACAGACGATTCATCATCCCCTGGAGATGGATGTGGGTCCGAGCCAGCTCCAGGGTGAACTGGTCCTGGTGATTCGACTCGGATATCGGAATCTGGCAGACGGTCCGGGGCTCGCGCGCATGCAGATGAAT
Source organism: uncultured Rickettsiales bacterium (assembly GCA_964490445.1). Lineage (GTDB taxonomy): Bacteria > Myxococcota_A > UBA796 > UBA9615 > UBA9615 > UBA6601. The sequence goes on from CAZBDA010000057.1 coordinate 8,320, forward strand.
GGCACCGGAACGGTCGAGCTCGGCGGCACCTGGACAAAACCTGATCAGTGGGAGTCCCACTGGGTGCCCAGCTTTGATGGGCAGGTGCTGCCCCTGCAGGTGCGTGGCGAGGGTGCCTGGGAGGGTGAGGTCGCCGTGCAGATCGACGCTCAGATCAAGCTCCAGAAGGTAGAGGGGTCGAGCTTTCGATTCGAGGCCTATAGCGCTGGCACCAGTGGTTCCGACTGTGATCCGGAGAAGGCCTGGAGTAGTGCTGGTGGCTTGCGCGGCGAGGCGACCATGCGGCTGGGCTTCTTTGACGATGGTCCCAGGGAAGAGCACATGCCTGAGCTCGACGAGGTCCTCGAGCCCCTCGAAGGCATAGTTACCGCTGCGGATGGTGCCTGTGATGACAGCCTGCCCAGCGAGTTGCCTGGTGATGATGACCCCGCTCCTGGTGACGAGGATCTCCCACCTGGAGAAGAGAGTGGTTCCGGAAGTGATGCTGATTCTGCTGGCACGGCCGCCCCGGAGTGCTCTGGCGCGACGCCCATCAGCTGTGGTGCCATGGTCGCCGCGGACACCTCCAGTTCACTGGCAACAAGTCTTGTCGATGGCTACTCCGAGGTGGTCGGAAACTACGAGGCAGCCGAGCAGGTGTACTCCTGGACTGCTTCGGTGTCGGGCCCCGTGGAGTTCCGGCTTGTTGATCCCACGCCCATGGTCGTTGATCACGACGTCTTCGTGCTCGATGCAGGTGCTGGCGCCTGCCTGGAGGGTGACTTCGTGGCCTACGGTTTTCACACCGCCTCGTTCGAGGCAGTTGCGGGCACGAGCTACCTGTTGATTGTCGATGGCTATGGCGACGATGTGGGCTCTTTTACTGCCGAGCTCGACTGCTCGCCCTGAGCTGCACGACGGGCTTCTAGCTCCGCCTGCGGAGCACGAGTAGCAGAGGCAGCAGGACCACCAACCAGCGAGCCGCCGGGTGCGGGGAATGTTGCGCCAGGCTGCAACCACGGGCCTGTCCGCAGACGGTCGCCTGTTGGACAGAGAAGGTGGCATCGAGCTCGCCAAACTGGGCGGTCACCTCGAACGGCAGGAAAGGCCTGGTCTCGAACTCCACCGATAGGGTGCTGTCACCCGTCAGGGCCGACAGCTCCTCGCCCTGTAGCTGCCAGTCGACCTCGGCGCCGATCACCGCCAGTCCGTCCGTGTCGAACAGGTCCGCAACCAGCAGCACCTTGTTCCTGCGGCACACCATCGGCTCCACCCGTCGCAGCTCCAGGCGAGTCACCTCAGTTTCTTCCAGGACGCGCAGCTGGAACTGGTTGTCAGCCGGCTGGTCAGGAACCGTCAGCAGTAGAGTCGACTCGCCGGCGGTGTTTGCATCGAGCAGGACGATCTCGCCGCCAGCAGTGGCCTCGACCACGTCGGGGGACGACGAGGATATCGTGGCGACTCCGTGGTGGTTCAGCGCAGCCCCGTTGACCTCCTCGAGGCGAACTCCGAGCGACACGGGCATGCCCTCCAGCACGGCGAACTGCTCGGGGACCAACTCTTCCTCGAAGCCGAGAGCACCCTCAGGGATACGAATCAGCGCAGCGCTTTCGGCTTCTTCCACATCGAGACGGAAGAAGTCGATCAGATTGTCGTCGTCGCCAGAATGCAGTTCAATTGCCGCCCGCCCTGTGGCGACGGCTTCGAAGCTGGCGCTGGGCTCGTTGCCTTCGTCCAGGGACGCACGTAGGGCAATGACCTGCTGGTTGGAAGTATCCAGTCGACCAGTCTCCATGTCTCCGTCGGGTTCGGCGAGGACGCTCATGACGGTGGCCAGGGCGACTGCCCGTTGCGCCTCCCAGCTGCCCTGGATGTAGTCGTCCTCGCCACCGTCCATCTTGAATTGGGCGTTGCCCATCTCGCCTTCGATCTTGATGACGCAGCCGGAAAGCAGCAGCACGGCCGCGCTAGTCAGTGCAGCAAGCTGGTGATGACGGGGCATGTGTGGGCTCCTCGGGTTCGTGGTGTTGCGGCCCTTCTCAATTGTCGTCCGGCCGCCATCGAACATCCAGCAGGATTTGTGCCCGGTGAGCAGGCTGCTTACTGCCTGAGAGCCGCGCAGTGTGCTGACGACATCGCAGCGCACGGGCAGGCAGTTCCCTGAGTCCTCTGCCCTCGGTCACGGGCAGGGTGCGAAACTGGAGCGAGTGTTGCAATAATGGACGGTGCCGCGTGCGCCGGCCGAGGAGGACCTATGTCGCCGAACCAGTTGTTTGGATTGTTGCTCAGCATCTTCTTGCTCGCTGTACTGCCGGCTTGCGGTGAGCGTCCCGGTGATGACGACGACAGCGCGGGCGATGACGACAGCGCGGGCGATGACGACACCGCGGGCGACGACGACGACAGTAGCGCCGGCGACGACGACGACAGCAGCACCGGCGATGACGACGACAGTAGCGCGGGCGATGACGACGACAGCACACCCTCGGGCGATGACGACAGCAGCGCCGGCGACGACGACGACAGCGCTGCTCCATGCACACTCGCTTGTGGCGATGTCAACGGCGACGGCACTCTCGACAACGCAGATGCGGCGATGATCGGTGACTACATCGTCGGGAACATCAGCTTCGACGCCTGCCAGGAGTGGTCTGCCGACGTCAACGGCGACGGCGTTGTCGATGTGGGCGACGTCGTGCTGATCACCAGCGGCGGCACACCGACCTGCCTCTGAGCCTCATCACCTCGTAGCTGGTTTAGCGTCGCCGTCGCAGCCTGATTCCCAGGCCAAGGCTCAGCAGCAACAGCGCGAGCGCCGGGCCCAGCTCGTTCGTCCCGTTCGCGGTGGTGCAACTACAGCCTCTGCCGGCACCATCGTCATCGCCGCCTGCACTGTCATCGTCGTCGTCGCCTGCGGTGTCGTCATCGCCTGTGGTGTCGTCATCGCCCGCGGTGTCGTCGTCGCCTGCGGTGTCGTCGTCGCCGGCGCTACTGTCGTCGTCGTCGCCCGCGGTGTCGTCGTCGCCGGCGCTACTGTCGTCGTCGTCGCCCGCGGTGTCGTCATCGCCTGGCAAGCAGGCCTCGTAGTCGGCACAGCCCGGATCATCGCAGTCCACACACTGGTCCACGTCGTTGTCCAGTCCGTCCTCGCAGTCTTCCCGGTTGGGAAACAGGCCGGGATTCTGTCCTTCTGTACCCGGTGAGGCGTCGTCGTCATCGCCGCAGCCGCTGAACGTGGAGTCATCGTCGTCGCCCGCGGTGTCGTCGTCGCCCAAGGGTGTGCTGTCGTCGTCATCGCCCGAGGGTGTGCTGTCGTCGTCATCACCAGCCGAGTCGTCATCGTCGCCGACCGCTCCTCCCACTGTCAGGACTCCGTGTGAAGGAATGGCAGGCAGCTGACTTCCGGCTGTGTCCGAGAGGATTACGTGGCTGAGGATCAGCGGATAGCTGCCCGGCGTGGCTGTGGGCAGTAGATCGATCGAGATCAGGGCGACCGGGCCACTTCCTGGCGGAATGGGATTCAGGCTCAGGCTCAGGGCGATGACCCGTGCACCGAGTACGTTGGCTGCCGAGAACACGGTCCAGCCGGCAGCCGTGGCGCGCGACCCTCCGGTAACCCCGGTGGCATAGCCGACGGCCTGGTCGAACTCGAGGTCGAACTGGATCCCGCCGATGGGCACCGAGTTGTCCATGTGCACTTCGACGGTCAGCCCGGTGTCCCCCGGGTCGCCGCTCACGTCCACCACGAACATGGAGGTCTGGGCTGCGGCGGTTGCCGCGGTGAGTAGTATCCCCACCAGTAGGCTCAGTCCGAGGCTAAAACTCGCCCTTAGGAGCGTCATGATTTCCTCCGTCGCTGCAGCATACGGTACCTGAGAACTCGCCGGCCGCGAGCACCCGCTGCATCAGCCTAAGCATATCTTCCTACGCGAGGCCTCGGTTCATCCCCTTCGCAAGCTCCTAGCTGGCGTCCCACAGTGGCCCGATCTCGACGGGCAACTTGACAGGCCAGGAGAGTCCATGGCCCGATGACTGCTCGCTGGAGGGCATGTTGTGCGCGTGGTCTTTTATTCGGATCCGGGCGACTTCGACCGCATCGCACGGCAGTTTCTGCTCAAGAGTGAGGCTGAGAACTGCGTCCTGCTCGGACTCCTTCCGAGCCTGCTCCGTGGCGTCTACGATCACTTCTGGACTGCGACGGTCGAACACGACGGCGAAGTGCTCGGCTGTGCCCTGCAGACGATGCCCTACCACCCGCTGATTACGCGCATGCCCGACACTGCCGTGGTGGCTCTTGCCGACGCGCTGTGGGAGCGCTACCCGCGGTTGGCAGGGGTGAATGCGGTGGTCGAAACTGCCGAGCCCTTCGCCCAGCTCTGGCAGCAGCGGACCTCGATGGTGCCCATTGTCGAAATGGCCCAGGGCATCTACGAGTTGACTCAGGTGAAGCTGCCCGAGCCACTGCCGCCGGGTTCGATGCGTTCGATTTGCGGCGAGGACCTGTCGTTCCTGGATTCCTGGATCGACGGCTTTTACGCGGATACCGGGCTCGTCGAGAAGACCGATACCGGCAAGCTGCTGGAACGGAGCCTTGCCCAGCAGTCGCTGTTCCTCTGGGAAGACGATGGCCAGCCAGTTTCCAGCGCATCCTGGGCTGGACGGACGCCGAACGGCGTACGAATCAACGGCGTGTACACACCGGCAGAGCATAGGGGCAGGGGATACGCATCGGCGTTGGTCGGCCAACTCAGTCAGCGGCTGCTGGACGAGGGGCAGCGATTCTGTTTCCTGTACACGGATCTCGCCAATCCCACTTCCAATGGGCTCTACCAGCGGCTCGGATATCGCCAGGTCTGTAGCAGCACGATGATCCGCTTTTGTTACGGCGACGAGTCTGACGAGCCCATAGATGAGTGACGCTTCGGTCCTACCGTAAGCGGGCCCGCTTGCAATGGCTTTGCGGTCCTGACAGTGCAGTAGGGCTGAGTTAACATGGCGACCCTCGCGAGCGTCTTCCACGGATTTCAGGTCAGAGTTGTGGCATTGATCGAGAGTCAACTCCAGGTGCTAGAACCGTGAACTCCAATCATTTTGTGCCTGCCCTTGCACTGTGTGCGGTCATCCTGTTCGCGGCTTCCTCTGCCTGGGCGGGGCGTCCCACTGCAGCGTTCGAGGTGTTGGCGCCCTTCGATAGCGACTGGCTGATCTGGGCCGATGACGTGGCCCCGCCAGGCTGGCCGTTGTCCGATGCACCCGATGAGCCGCCCGATGGGATCGCGCTGCTTCCCGAGGCTTCTCCCGCCATCGTCGATCAGTCGATCGCCCCCTCAGAGCGGGGCGATCCCGACCGGGTGCTGCCCCTCGGGGATGGCACGGACAAGCTGGTGACCGCAGGTAGCTGGCACACAGGCTTTCTCGCTCCGTTCAAGTTGTACTCGGAGCAGCAGTGGCTGGCCAACCTGCGGGGCTGGAAGAAGCGGAAGCAGCGTTTCAGACGCAGAAAGGGACGCTCTCCCTCGCGGACCGCGCTGATCTACCCCACCGACCTCGCGCCCAGCGATCGACCGGGCCGCTACAACGAGAAGCAGCCGGAACCCGGCCTGACGACGGTGTACTTCTTGAAGACTTTCGAATTGGCGGATCCCGAGGCGGTGGTCTCCTGTCACCTGCAGGTTCGCTACAAGAAGGGACTGCGCGTCTACCTCAACGGTGTCGAGGTGGCCCGGACCCGGATCGAGGCTGACGCCGGACACGACAGCTTCGGCTTCAGGCCGGAGCCGGAAGAAAAGTGGATCGACAACAGCGTCCGGACTTCAGGCCGCTGGTCCGAGGCCTTCTCAGGGCTTGATGCCTCGCTGCTGCGGGCTGGTCCGAACGTGCTGGCAATCGAGGTGCACAAGGGAGTTGCCGGGGGCGCTCCCAGCATTGCCTTTGACGCGGAGTTGCGCGTCTACCGGACGATGGACTTCGTCAAGCACCCCTATCTCCACCGGGTGACTGAAGATGGGGTCACGATCTCCTGGGAGACGACCGGGGTGACCCAATCCTGGGTCGACATCTTCGACGAGGCCGGAAAACAGGTCGCAGCCGCCATTCACCAGGGCGGCCCGGGGCTGTTGCACGAGGCCCGGGTTCGCGGACTCAAACCCAACACCCGTTACAGCTACCAGGTGAGCGCGTGGCTCCAAGACCGCGCCGGGAGTCCGGAGCCGCTGGTCTCGGAGCGGCTGAGCTTTGTCACTGCGCCTACAAAAGACTCTCCGTTCGTGTTCCTGTTGTACGGCGACAGTCGTGCCTACGACGACGTGCATGCATCCCTTGCCCGGCTGATGCTCGAAGACGCGAAGGAGTTCGACGCCAACCTGGTGGTCCACACTGGTGACATCGTCTCCCAGGGGCACCAGTGGAACCTCTGGCAGGACAAGTTCTTCTCCCCTGCCGACGAGTTGATCTCGCAGGTGCCCATCTACCCGGTCCCTGGCAACCACGAACTCAATGCAAAGCTCTACTACGACTACTTCGATCTGCCGAACAACGAGGCCTGGTACCACTTCCGCTACGGGATCGTGGATTTTTACGGCGTCAACAGCAACGTTCCCTACGGACCCCGCTCAGATCAGTACAAGTGGCTGAGGTCTGCGCTCAAGCGTGGCAAGGCGCCCTGGAAGATCGTTTTCATGCACCACCCACCGTATTCCTGCACGGCGTCGCGCAAGAACGAGGGGTCGCCCCTGGTGAAACACCTGGTGCCCTTGTTTCAGAGGTACGGCGTCGACCTGGTGCTGCTCGGTCATGACCATCTGTACGGTCGTTCCGCCAACCTCAAAGGGGTGCGTTACATCATCTCGGGGGGAGGCGGTTCGCCTCTCTACGCCCCGGAGGTGGACTCGAAGATGGTGAAGTGCGAAAAGAAGTATCACTACGTGCGATTTCACGTAGAAAACAAATCGATTCGCTGGTTGGCGATCGACCCAAAGGACTCAATCATCGAGGAATTTACGATCAAGCGTCGTCGCTAGGCAGGGCAGCAATACATGGAACAGTTTCTCTTCCTCTCCTCGGACCCGCTGTCGCTACAGAAGTTGCTCATTGCGCTCGGTATCGGCGTGGTGCTCAGCTTGGTGTTGCGTTGGCACTTCCAGCGCTTCGGCTCGACCCTGTCCAGCCGTACCGAGTTTGCCCAGATCTTCCCCTTCATCGTGTTGACGACGGTGCTGATCATCTCGGTGGTCAAGTCGTCGCTGGCTCTGTCTCTCGGCCTGGTCGGTGCGCTGTCCATTGTGCGGTTCCGCACACCGATCAAAGAACCTGAGGAGCTCGCCTACCTGTTCATAGCCATCGCCATAGGCCTGGGCCTGGGGGCTGATCAAACCGTCCCCACGGTGGCCTCGAGCGCGGTGATCCTCGCGGTGACGGCGCTCGTGAAGGGGCTACGCCGTGGCGCGATGAGGACGGGAGTGTACTGCTCGTTCGATTGGACGGACGGGTCGGACGAACCCATCGAATTGCCGATCCTGGAGAAGGTCATCAAGAGCCACGCCAAGAGCGCTGATCTGCGTCGTTACGACTCGCGGGAGACGCGCTCAGAAGCGACCTACCTGATTGATGTGAAGGACCACGAGGCGTTGACTCGCATGCTGGATGTACTGCGGCGACGTTTCCCGGGTATGGGAGTGACGATCATCGATCAGGGCCCCAGGCCCATCGACTAGATGTCTGTCCGTCTCGAAGACCCCGAGACCGCTCGCCACGAGATCAAGCTCGTTGCCGATGAGATCGACTACCACTCGGTGGCGCTCGCGGTGCGCCTGCATCCAGCGGCCTTCCGGGAGGCCTACCCGTCGCGTTGGATCAACAGCGTCTACTTCGACTCCCTGGGCCTGGAGGCATGTCTGGACAACCTGGCGGGAATCAGCCGCCGGACCAAGGTTCGCTTCCGTTGGTATGGAGAGCTGCACAGCTTCGAGAGTGGCACCCTGGAATTCAAGCGTAAGCGGAACCAGTTCGGCTGGAAGGACCGATTCGAGATCGCCGGCCGCATTGATCTGCAGGCCTGTGGTTGGCGGCAACTGCGTGCGCACATTCGTTCCGGACTGCCGTCCTCGGCGCTGGAACTGTACGACCGCAACGTGCTGCCCGTGCTGGTCAACCGCTACTGTCGTGACTACTACATCTCGGCGGACGGCAAGGTCCGGATCACCCTCGACCGGGGGCTGCGTATCTTCGACCAGCGCGCCCGTCCGGCCCCGAACCTGTGCTTTGAGAGCCCCCTGGAAAACACGATGGTGGTCGAGACCAAGTTCGCCGTGGAAGACCGCGGCCGAGCACAGGAGGTGCTGCAGTCGTTGCCGATTCGGGTCAGCAAGAACTCCAAGTACGTCCGAGGAGTGCTGTCGATTACGGGAGTGTAGGGGCCGGCTCTTCGAACATCAGTGCCATCTCGGAGTCGCTCAAGCCGAAGAACTCCTTGACGTGTGCCTTGACCACTGGCGGCCGGTTTACAGCGAAATCACGCAGTCTCTGCAGCCGGGTCTCCCAGAGCTTCGGCGAGCTGGCCCTCGGCGAGCGGCGCCAGCGTTTCATGTGACGGGGGATCTCGCTGCGGATCGGTTCAGCCAGTTCGTCGATCATGCTGAGCACACGCTGCGGTTCGAAGGTCGTATTGAGGTGGTAGGCGAAGCGCTCAGCGAAGCTCTTGCGGAAGTCCGCGTTCTTGAGCAGCGCTGTCATGATCGCCGTCGAGAACATGTTCATGGCGCCGGTGCCCCTGGGATTGGTGACCCGGGACAGGGTCTTGTGCCCTGCTTTTCGGAAGCCCCAATCGAGGTCGTAGAGGATCCAGCGCCACTTGCCGTCGGGCGAACTGTCGCGCCAGCGGCGGATGTTGCCGTTGTCGGTGTTGGCGAAGAACACTTCGGCGATCTGGTAGTCGATGAAGTTGGGGACGTCCATCATCGCCTGGACCTTCTGGTAGTGCTCGTCCTGGCTGAGGTCGTGGCTGCGCACATAGCGCTTGAGGGCGAAGAAGTGCTCGCCGCTTCCCGCGTTTACCTGGCGATTGGCCTGGACGAGGTTGATCTCGTCGGGGTTCAACTCGTGGTTGTAGGCCACGAACTGCTCGTTGATCTTCTCTCGTACGTTGTACAGGCCGAAGTACTCGCCGTTGATGTACAGCACTGCGGGCCGGTAGGCCTGGTAGTCGATTCGGAGGTGCTTGACCAGGCGGGTCATGAGGACATCGCGGATCTTGGTGAGGTGCCAGTCCTGCCCTGAGGTTCGCAGGATCAACGCCTTGTGACGGACGAGTTCCGGTTTGTCGTCGAAAAGCGGGTAGCGAATGAGGTCGGAACCGTATCGGTCTCGGGTGGTGAGCAGGAAGGATTTTTGCGACTCGCCGCGGCTGAACGCGCCGAAGATCTTGAAGCCGACGTCGTCCTTGAAGGCCAGGGCTCCATCGGTTTCGAACAGTTCCACGTGGCACGGGAGCTCTCGTTTCGACCAGAAGTTGGCGCCCTCGTGGGGAAATACGGGCGAAGCGTTGGGGCCCATTGAGTGCAGCCCGCGCATGGGGTGGAACATGTGGTCGGGGTCGATGGCGACCGATACGACCGCCAGAGTGTGTTCCTCACCTACCAGGTAGGTGGCGGTCGACACCTTGCTGGCGAGTGCGCCGTCCTCCCAGGCACGGGCTCGAACAATTGTGGTGTCACCGACGAAGATCGGCTTCGAATACACCTTCGATTTTCGATGGGGCTTGCTGCCGTCAGTGGTGTAACGGATCGTGACGTTTGGCGCGCTGCTTTCCAGCCTGACGACAGTGGGCTTCGGGTAGGAACCCCCGGGCGGCACCATGTGGGGAGGCGTCGAGAAACCCTCGCCGCCCGTCCCGTCGTTGGCCCGTCCCGGAGTCGGTTTCTCGAAGTACACCCGTTCGAGCAGGCCCTCGCTCCCCCTGCCGCTGGAGATGCCGGGACCGAGCCGGCCGCTCCGGAAGACATCGGTCACCCGTCCCTCGGTGTCGGTGAGAAACAGGGTCTCGCCGCCGGCTCGGATGCCGAAGTTGGAGTGGAACAGCGAGCGCGCGACGTCGTGGCGGTCCTTGCCCGAGGCGAACACCACCAGGAAGCCATCAGCGGGCAGCTCGACCTCGGGGAAGGCCCACTTGCGTAGGTTCCCCTTGTCGTCGGACAGGTGATAGCCGCCGAGAGAGACGCTCTGTGTGGTTCCGTTGTACAGCTCGATCCAGTCGCTGAATTCCCGGTTGTCGTCCCTCAGGGTGTACCGATTACTGCCCATTACCTCGTTGATCCGAAGCTTCGGTGCCAGCGCTGAGAACTCTTCGGGAAAGGTCGCGAGTCCCTGGGTCGTGTTTTTCGCCCCGGGAGTCGGGCTGGGATAGTACAGCCAGTCGCTGGCATTCTCGTTGCCCCTCCCGACCGATATGCCAGGCCGTCGGCCGCGCGCCCCGAGTTGATCGAGTACCTGGCGTTCGCGGTCGCTCAGGATCAACTGGTCGCGCCTGGGATTCAGCTTGAAATTCGTGTGCAGGTACCGACCCTTCGGATCGTCTCGGTCCTTGCCCGATGCAAACACGACCAGGTAGCCGCCTGCCTCGAGGCTCAGGGCAGGGAAGCGCCACTTCGCGGGGGTTGTGGCGTCGTCGGAGAGTCCATAGCCTTCGAGGTCGACAGGGCCATCCGAGGTGTTGGCCAACTCGATCCAGTCGCTGAAGTCGCCGTCTTCGTCGAACAAGGTGTTGCGGTTGGAAGACTGGACCTCGTTGATGACGATCGGCGAGCCTTCGAAGGTGTAGTCCCCGGTGAGCGACTCCCAGCCGCGAGTATGGTTGCTTTCGCGGGGGGTCGCTTCGGCAAAGTACAGCCAGGTCTCGTGCTTGCCTGGGTCTCGCCCAAACGAGTGATCCGGAGGCAATTCCTCGAACTCGATGTAGTCCAGCAGCCAGCCCTTGGCGTCCGTTAGCAGCACGGCTTCGCCCTTGGACTTGAGCTTGAAGTTGGTGTGCAAGGGTGAGCCGGGTCCGACCTTGTTCTTGTTCGAGGTGAACACCACCAGGTGCTCGCCAGGCTTGATCACGATGGGTGGGAACTCCCACTTGAGGGGATCCCGCTTGTTATCGGAGAGCGCGTAGCCCTTCAAGTTCACCGGGCGTTGCCCCGCATTTACGATTTCGACCCAATCGGAGTACTCATCGTCGTCATCGAGGAGCGTCGAGCGGTTGCCCGTCATTACCTCGTTGATTCGCAGTACGGCTTCGCCCGGACGAGGCTCCCCCGCACCGTCCTCGGCCTCTTCCCAGAAGAGGCACAGGCCCACGACCACGACCGCTACGGCCAGAACACCGGCCAATGTGGAGGTCGCCAACTGCCGTTGGCTGCCGGGAGTCTTGATGAACATCGCCCCAGACTAGACCAGTTCTGCATCGTGGCGGGGTGGCGGACTGACTAAGTACAGGTTCATGGGTGTATGCTTTCCTCCTCGGTCGGGCCGAGTCGGGGAAGAGACGATGTCGTCAGAGCGGGTCGAGTGCCCTGGTTGCAGTGCTAGTGAGCCACCTGGGAGCCGCTTTTGTGGCCAGTGCGGGTGCAAGATGACGGTCACTCGAATTGTCGACAAAGCTGAGCTTCCCGGCGGTGCTCCGCCCGACGAATCGGCCCCGATGCAGGACTCTGCGCCGGAACCCGAGCCCGCGCCTGAACCCGAGCCCGCGCCTGAACCCGAGCCCGCGCCTGAACCCGAGCCCGAGCCCGAGCCCGAGCCCGAGCCCGAGCCGGAACCGGAACCTGAGCCCCAAGCTGAGCCGGAGCTCGACGGTGGGCCGACAGGGACGCAGGTGATGGCCGAGGTGCAGGAGATTTCACCCGACCGACCGACCGAGTCGCCCGTCGCTGACTCCTGGCTGACTCCGACGGTGTCCAAGGAGTCGATGCCCGACGAGGAGGAGGCGAGTGACGAGGGGGAGGCGAGTGACGAAGAGGACGTCCGGACAACCCAGTTGGTCCAGGCGCCCGGCAGCAAGCAGAAGGAGACCTTCGTAGCGGGAGCGAAGTTCGGCGGTCGTCGCAGTGATCGTTTTCTCATTGAGAAAGAGATCGGTCGAGGAGCTCAGGCGGCGGTCTTCGAGGTCCGTGACAATCGCCTGAACCGCACCATTGCTCTCAAGCTGTGTACTGCCCCCGAGGGGCACAAACGAGCCATGTTCGTAGAGCGTTTCGAGCGCGAGATGCAGTTGACCTCACGTGTGGCACACCCTCACGTTCTCGAGATCTACGACTGCGGTGAACTCGATGACGAGACGCCCTACGTGTTCTTGGAGTGGATGCCTTACGGCTCCCTGGCAGACATTGTCAGGAAGACCCGGGCAGAGCAGGTGCATATCCCCCTGGAATGGGTGCTGTACTACGCGCGGGCGGTGACTGCCGCGCTACGGGCGACCCATGCTGCCGAGATCATCCACCGCGACATCAAGCCGGACAACATCCTGATTGGTAAGGGCGGGGTAGCAAAGGTCACCGACTTTGGCATTTCCCGTGATATCAGCCCGGAGACCGTGTCGATGACCGAGGTTGGCCAGACTCTCGGGACTGTCGGGTTCATGGCACCAGAACAGGTCGGGGGGCTGCCGGGGCCGCAGTCCGACATCTTCAGCCTGGGAGTCACGCTGTACGCGCTTCTGACGGGGCGGCTGCCGAAGCAGAAGCGGGTCAATGGAGTGCCTACCGGCATGATCGAAGCGGAAGCCTGGCAGGGGATTCCCGAGTCCTTGCTGCCGGTCCTGCAGAAGATGACTTTCGGTAGTCTCAGCAAGCGTTACGCCAACTGCGACGCAGTCATTGAGGCCCTCGCTGCGGTCGAACTCGGCGAGGATGAGCGACCGAGCATCCCGCGCGACGAACTCCCACCGCTGCCTTCGAGAGCCTTCATCAGCGGCATTACTTCGGCCATCAGGACTCCGGTAATGGAGGGCGAAGAGAACGAGGATGGGGCATGGCCCTTCTCGAGTCCGGGTGGCGTCGATACTGGCGGGCTGTTGGGGAACGAGGAACTCTCTCCGGTTGGCGAGACCCGGCTGCAAGCGCCTGCCAGTTCCCGACCCCCGCCCGCGGAGCCGGCATCGATCGGGAAGCCTGAGGGCTCAACTGAGCTGGTCGAGCAGGTGACGTCGGGACCGAATCCTTCGGCGGAGTTGGTCGACGAAGGGGAAGATTGGCAGGACTTCAAGAATCGGAGCAAGGTACAGCGATGGCTTGTCTTCCTGGCGGTCCTTGCCGCCGTTGCCGCCTACTTCATGCTGCGCCCGTTGCCGGTCGAATCACCTGCTGCTCCCGAAGAGCCGAGTGCGGAGAGCGAAGTCCCCGTTCAGCAGCCCTGAATCTCGGTCGTCGTTACTGCAATCAAATTGGCGCACCAACGGAGCCGGTAGGCGGTTCGGCTGATCTCTGAGCCCACTCTTTCCTGGAGTCCAGACCGTGACAGAGCTCTTCACTCTTGCCAATTTCGGCACTCTTCTCATGCTGATCTTCCTGCAGGCTGTGCTCGGTTTCGACAACCTCCTGTACATCTCCATCGAGTCGGGACGGGCCCCCCCTGATCAGCAGCAGCGGGTGCGGCGGCTCGGCATCGGCATTGCCATCGTCCTGCGCATTGTCCTGCTGTTCGTGGTGGTCGCAGCGATCCAGAGATTTCAGACTCCATTCATGTCGATGAACTGGGAGGGCTGGGTGACGTGCGAGCCGAACATGCACTCGGTCATTGTCCTCTTGGGTGGCGTCTTCATCATCTACACGGCAGTCAAAGAGATCGTGCACATGCTCATCATTCACGACCTCGAGGCCGAGTCCTCCGAGCCGCAGCGTTCGGTGGGGTCGGTGATCGCATGGATCGTGCTGATGAACCTGGTGTTCTCCTTCGACTCCATCCTCAGTGCCGTGGCTCTGACTGATTCCCTGGCGGTGATGGCTACGGCCATTGTGATCTCGGGAGTCATGATGATCGTGTTGGCGGACGGGGTCGCTACGTTCCTGAAGAAGAACCGCCTGTATGAAGTACTCGGCCTGTTCATCCTGTTCATTGTCGGCGTAATGCTGGTCTCCGAAGGTGGCCACCTGGCCCACCTGGAGCTTGCCGGGCATCCCATCGAGCCCATGGCTAAGTCGACCTTCTACTTTGTCATCATCATCCTGGTGGTGGTTGACGTGGTGCAGGGCCGCTACCAGAAGAAGCTACTGCTCGAGAAGGAGCGGGAGCTTGCTGCGAGCGCGTGAGACTGGTGCCGCGCGCTGCCGTCGTGTGCCGCGGCTTGCCAGGTGTTCCGTCGTGTGGTGCTGGAGGGGGATACCGGTTAGCATCGCGCCGTGCCAACAATGATCACCGATGTGGTTCGCTCGCTGCTGCAGCTCTCCTCTATCGACGAGGAGTTGCGGGTCTGTCGCGAGGAACTCGAGGCGCGGCCTGCTCGCCTCGAGGTGGCCGAAGGAGCTGAGTCGGCCCTTGCCGCACGTCTTGCCGATGTCGAGAAGGTTTGCGCCGCTGAGCGTGGACGGGGTGTGAAGTGTGAAGCAGACCTGGGGGCTGTCGAAAAGCGCCTGGAGCGGGCGACAGCGCGCATAGCAAATCTTGTCAGCGCCGATCAGATCGCTGCCTGCGATCGCGAGATTGCAGCGCTGAAGGAACAGATCGGCGGGCTGGAAGAGGCGGCTCTGCTGGCAATGGAACGGCTGGAGTCATTGGAGTCCGACAGCAGCGGCATTGCCGTCGACCTGGAGCAGCGCCGTGACGACATCTCTGTGCAGCGGGAGCAGTGGGCCGAGCGGGGCCCGCAACTGCAGGGCCGGGCCGATGAGCTGCAGGGCTACCGCGACGGCTTGCTGGCGGAAATGACGGGTGAAATCCGACGGCTTTACAGTACGGCTCTCAAGCGCGGACCCCACGGTGCATCGCCGCCTTGTGGGATCACGGAGCTCGACGGTTTTATCTGTTGCACCTGCCACAAGCGTCAACCTCCCATGTGGGTCAACGAGTCGCGCACCTGGCAGCGCTTGTACTGCTGTGACGGCTGCAAGCGGATCCTGGTTTTCGATCCCGACGGAGCGGTCGCAGCACCTTGAGTGGTTGGCTCGTGTCGGTCCGCTGATCTCGCTGGTCGCCCTGGTGCTGGTCGCTCCGAGCACTTCGGTGCCGTTATGCGCTGCAGAAGCATCTCGTGGGGGACTCACCGCAGGGGCGGTGAAGGGCTAGGCCGGGATCGGCCAGGAGCTCTCAGCTACCTTCGACGAAGGAGCGAATCCGCTTCGAGCGGCTGGGCGCGCGCAGCTTGCGCAGGGCCTGGGCCTCGATCTGGCGGATGCGTTCGCGAGTCACTGAGAAGTCGCGTCCGACCTCTTCGAGGGTGTGATCGGTGGCGCGTCCGATGCCAAAGCGCATGCGCAGCACCTTCTCTTCACGGGGAGTCAGCGTTGCCAGCAACTTTTCGAGTTGGTCGCCGAGGTCTCGAGAGATCACCGCATCGGATGGCGATTCGGCCTTGACGTCCTCGATGAAGTCGCCGAGATGGGCGTCCTCCTCGGCGCCGACCGGCGTTTCCAGGGAGATGGGATCTCGGCTCAACTTCTGGATTTCGCGGACCTTCGACACTGGCATCTCGAGGCGCTCGGCGATTTCCTCGGGGGTCGCTTCGCGACCGAGCTCCTGCAGCAACTCGCGCGAGGTGCGACTGAGCTTGTTGATGGTCTCGATCATGTGCACGGGAATGCGGATCGTGCGGCTCTGGTCAGCGATGGAGCGGGTGATTGCCTGGCGGATCCACCAGGTCGCGTAGGTCGAGAACTTGTAGCCACGGCGATACTCGAACTTGTCGACGGCCCGCATAAGGCCGATGTTGCCTTCCTGGATCAGGTCCAGAAACTGCAGGCCGCGGTTGTTGTAGCGCTTTGCTATGGACACGACGAGGCGCAGGTTCGCCTCGATGAGTTCGTGCTTGGCCAGGTCAGTCGCTCGGCCGCCCGAGCGGATCCTGTTGTAGGTGAGCTTCACCTCCTCGGCTTTGCAGCCGCAGGCTTTCGCCGTGGCCCGTACCAGCGCTTCAGACTCTTTGATCTGCCGTTCGACGGCGAGGAACTCCTCGAGACTGGCGAGGTCGCTCTTCCTGGCGGTCTTCTTGGCCTTCGCCTTGGCCTTCGCCTTGGCCTTGGTCTCTTTGATCTTCTTCTTCAAAGCAGCGAGGGGCATCTTGTGGTGTCGGGCGATGGTCGCCAGGTTGCGTTCGGCTCGCAGCATCTCGCGGACCGGCTGGGTGAACTGTTCCACGACCTTCAGGTGGACGTTGCGATCGATCCCCAGCGCCGACAGTTGCGCGAAGCTCTGCTCGTGGATTTCGTCGAGCTTGCCGAGGTCGGCCTCGGCAGCGCCACGTACCTCAGATGGACAGCCCGCATCCAGTTGCCGGCACTTGTGCTCCAACTCAGTCAGGGCCGCGATCAGGTTGCGTGCTTTCACCAACTTGGGGTGGTCGTCGGGAAGAGACACGGGACTAGAGGGCGTGTGAGCTGATTCTTCCGCTTCCAGGTCCTCTATCTCAGGTTGCTTGCGCCCTTCTCGGCGTGGTGTTCGCGGTGGGGTTGCCAGTGCCTCGAGTAACAGCCTGGCGCCCAACGGGTTTGAGTAGACAGCCCGGCGCGTGCGTACCTCGCCCACTTCGACCCGGCGGGCGATGGAGATCTCGCCATCTCGCGAGAGCAGCGAGACCGTCCCCATCTTGCGCAGGTAGGCGCGCACCGGGTCCTGGCTGCGTGTCTTGTCCTCTTCCTGGCGCTCGCGGCGATCAAATAGAGCTTCCGTTTTCTTCGCGAGGAGCTGGGTTTGAGCCTTGAGCATGGCATCTTGGTTGCCGCCATCGCTGCCTTTGCCCCCGAGTCCAGAAACGGCAAGAAGGTCTGCCGCTTCGCGCGACGAGACCGCGTTGTCATTGGTTGCTGGTGGAGGGGGCTCGCTGGTGCCTGGTACCTCGACGGAGAGGTACCCTCGCGCCTTGCGCCGCGCAATGGACTCTTCTGATTCCCGCTTCTTTACCATCGTCGTCCTTCAAGAACTGGAGTCCAGACCCTGGAAGCCCGGACTTATAATGGTACCTGGGTTTTTCCAGCGCTGGCCGATCCTTGGGCGGATCAGCGCGAGGATTTACAAAGTGCCGAGGTGAACGCGGGCTCGCTCGACGTCCCGGTTAATGTCGTTCAACTGCCGAGCAAGCTCCAGTAACAGGCCTGAATCGGCCTCTCCTGATCGTTCCTGTGCACTGAGATCTCGGGTCAGTCGCGTCTGTCTTCGCAACAGCCATTCGAGGCGCAGACGCAGCATGCACTCACGCGTTGCCAACTCCAGCCTGTCGGCGGGGTACCAGGATTCTTCGCTGGTGAGTACTTCGCTCAGGTCACGTAGTAACGACCGGTTTGTGAGGCCAGTCATGAGTTCGGTGCTGTGCGGGGTCCGCTCCTCGCGAGCGACCCTGAGCAGCCGTGAGACCACCAACTCTACTTCCGGGTGGTTGAGCCATTGGTGGGCCTGGTAATGCTCGACCAGCGAGGCGAGTTCCGGTGGATCCTGAACCATGAGTCGGATCAACTGTCGTTGTGGTGGTGTCAGCGGCGCCGCGCTCGCCGCGCTGGCCGGGGCGGCTGGCTCCTGCCCGTGAAAGGGCTCAGCAAGAGGTTCCGCGGATGCTGAGGGCGGATGCATGTCGCGGGGCTGCGGTGCTGGCCGACGGCTGCGCTTCGCCTTGCTCACCTGGTCTTCGACCACCCGCGCATCGACGCCGAGGGCGCGGGCAACTCGCCGGATGGTGTCGGCTTGCTGTACTGGTTTCAGCATGACGAGAATCGGAGCGAGCTCCTCGAGGCACCGGTCGGCGGCCTGTGCGCCGTCATCGGGGCCCGGCAGGCTGTCTTCGATAAATACATCCAACAGGGGCTGGGCGGTCTCCAGGAGTGCCTGTACTGCCTCAGCTCCATGCTCCCTGGCGAAGTCGTCGGGGTCCTTGCCGTCGGGAACGGAGAGATAGCTGGGCCACAGCCCCTTTTGCAGGCAGATGGGCAGGGCGCGCATCGCCGCTTGCCGTCCGGCCTTGTCGGAGTCGAACAGAAGGACCACCTCTTTGGTGTGGCTGGAGAGGGCGGACAACTGCTGCTCGGTGAGCGCGGTACCGCAGGGAGCTACGGAGAAACCCACACCGGCGCGTGCCAGGCCCAGGACGTCGAAGTAGCCTTCGACCACCAGCACCTTGTCGGCTCGATGGATGTCGCGGCGTGCTTCGTACAGTCCATACAGGATGTGGGACTTATTGTAGACGGGGGATTCGGGGCTGTTGATGTACTTGGCGGTGTCGTCGCCCAGCGTGCGGCCACCGAACGCGACCACCTTGCCGCTCTGCTCGCGGATGGGGAACATCAGCCGGTTGCGAAAGCGGTCGTAGTGCCCGTTGCCACCCTTCTTGGCGACCAGCAGGCCGGCTTCTTCGCCGATGCGCGGCTCGATGCCGCCGGCGCGGAGGGCGAGGCTCAATCCGTCCCAGCCGTCGGGCGCCACGCCGAGGCGATGCTGGTCGGCGAACTCCAGGTCATAGCTGCGACTTTCGAGGTATCGGCGGCCCTCTTCTCCCTCGGGGCTACGCAAGACCGAAGCAAAGTACTTCGCGGCGACATCGTTGGCCTTGTAGAGGCGGTCGCGGTGACTGATTCGTGCGGCTTCCTGCGGTGTGATGTCTTCGCGGGGCAGAGGCAGGCCCGCACTTTCTGCGAGTTCCTTGATGGCATCGACGAAACCGAGCCCCTCGATTTCGCGTAGGAACTGGATGGCGTCTCCGCCCTGGCCACAGCCGAAGCAGTGAAAGCTCTTGCGTCCCTCGTTGACCACGAAGCTGGGTGTCTTTTCCTGGTGGAAAGGGCACAGGCCCTTCCAGGTGCTGCCCTTCTTTTGTAGCTGCACGTAGGTACGCACCAACTCGACGATGGATGTTCGAGCAAGGAGGTCCTGGATGAAATTCGGGCTGAACTTGGGCATCTGCAGTATTCCCCTTCAGCCGAGGTGGAGTTGCATGCTCCGGTACACGGAAAACGGCCCCCGGCTCGATGAACCGGGGGCCGTCATTATTGCTTTTTATTGCAGCAGATAAGAGGGGGAATCTAGAACTCTCTTCCCACTTTCTTACTTCGCTTCCGAGCGGCAAGTGACTTCTTCTTGCGTCGCACGCTGGGCTTTTCATAGTACTGGCGGCGACGGAGTTCCTTGAGAACGCCGGAACGCTCGACCGTACGACGGAAACGCCGCAGAGCCCGCTCAAAGGGCTCTCCTTCACGTACTCGAACACCAGACAAGGTCATCACCTCCGTTCCGCGCAGTAGCGCCGCTCCTTGCCGGTCGAGCCGCACAGGCCGCCGACATCCGGAGCGGCCGGCAAATTAGGAGATCTGGCCGCTGGTAGCAAGCACGCTCTCGAATTGTTGCTGGACCTTGTGCCACGTCGCCGTGCGGGGTTGCGCTACTTGTCCGCTTCCCAATCCTGTGGAACGCGCTGCACCCTGGCGCCGAGCCCCCCGAGTTTCGCCTCGATCTGCTCGTAGCCGCGATCCAGGTGGTACACGCGCAGCACCTCGGTTGCACCCTGGGCGGCGAGGCCTGCGATCACCAGCGTCGCCGATGCGCGCAGGTCGGTGGCCATCACCTGTGCGCCGTGCAGTTCCTCCACGCCCCGGACAAAGGCGGTCCGGCCCCGGGTGGTGATGTCCGCGCCCATGCGCTTGAGCTCTGGAACGTGCATGAAGCGATTTTCGAAGACGGTTTCCGTCACCGCTGAACTCCCCGTCGCTAGCGTCATGAGCACCATGAACTGTGCTTGCAGGTCGGTGGGAAAGCCTGGATAGGGGCGGGTCTCGACGTCCACCGCGTGCAGCTCGCCGTGGTGGCGGACACGCAGTCCGTTGCCCTCTCGGCGCACCTCCACCCCTGCTTGCGCCATCTTGCTGATGAGGGCATCGAGGTGTTCGAGGCGGGCGCCCGTCAGCTTGACGTTGCCCCGCGTCAGCGCCGCCGCCGCCATGTAGGTACCTGCCTCGATCCGGTCTGGAATGACGGTGTGGTTCATGGGGCCCAGTTGCTCGACGCCCTCGATCTCGATCACCGAGGTGCCATCGCCGCTGATCTTCGCGCCCATCGAGCGCAAGGCGTCGGCCAGGTCGACGATCTCGGGTTCTCGGGCGCAGTTCTCCAAAATGCTGTTTCCCTGCGCGAGGGTCGCCGCCATCATCAGGTTTTCGGTGCCGCCCACGGTGATGCGGTCGAACAACACCCGTCCCCCCTGCAGAGCACCCCCTTCGGCCTCCGCGGCCACGTAGCCACCTTCCAACTCGATCTTTGCTCCCAGCGCCTCGAGTCCGCGAAGGTGCAGGTCGATGGGCCGTGCGCCGATCGCGCAGCCGCCGGGAAGAGAGACCCGCGCGCTGCCGTTGCGGGCGAGCAGTGGGCCGAGGCAGAGCACTGAGGCGCGCATCTTTCGGACCAGGTCGTAGGGCGCCTCGGCGGACAGCAACTGTCCGGCATCGAGCATCCGCGAGCCGTCGTCCAGCTTGCGAACACCTACTCCCAGTTCCATCAGGAGGTTGAGAGTGGTGCGGATGTCCTGCAGGTGGGGAAGGTTGGCGATCCGACTCGGTCCCTCGTGCAAGAGGCTCGCGAACAGCACCGGCAGAGCGGCATTTTTCGCGCCGGAGATTCGTACCTCTCCTTGCAGCGCGACCCCTCCTTCGATGACCAGCTTCTCCATGTCCTGCCCCTGTCTCCTATGCCTCGGCTTGTTCCCGCTGTTCCCGCTCGAAGCGACGCAGCATCTCGACAGGAACGCGTCCGGCCGAAAGTACGAGATCGTGGAATCGCTGCAGAGACCAGGACCCCTGCCAGGTTTGCTCGAGGTCGGACTTCAGTCGTTCCAGTTTCAACTTGCCGATGAGATAGCACAGTTGGTACCCGGGGTTGCGGGTGTAGCGATTGACCTCGGCTGTGGCGGCGGCGTGGCTCATTCCCGTGTGGCTGGAGAGCATTTCCACGGCTTGCTCGGGAGTGCTCAAGCCACGGCACAGCCGCACGTCCAGGATGATCCGCACCGCACGCCAGACCTGGTCGTTGCGCAGACACCAGCGGGCCTCGTCGCAGTCGCCGAATCCCCGGTCCAGCATCAACTCCTCGCAGTAGTGTGCCCAGCCTTCCACGAGGTCGACTCCCAGGGCCCCGGCTCCATCCAAAGGAATGGCGCTTAGCTGAAGGGATCGAAGGGGTGAGGCAAGCCGGTTGGCAGAGGACAACTGCAGGTGATGCCCGGGATAGCCCTCGTGAACCGCGACGCCGGTGATTCGCTCGGGTCGGAAGTCCGAGTAGTTGTTTTCTGCCGGTTCGCTGACCAGGTACAGGGAGCGCTGAATTTCCGCGAAGCAACTCGACGAAAGCAGCGCCGCGAAGGGGATCATCGGCTGCAGGAATGCAGGCGTCGGCTCGACCGCGAGCTCTTCTCCAGCGGGCAGCGTAGCGATGCCCTGCTCCAGTACAAATTCCCGGCTGCGTGTGGCGATGTCCCGTACCAGTGCCAATGCGGTGGCGAAATCAGTTGGAGGTGTCGAGTGGGGCTTGCGGTGGCTGTCGCGTTGGGCTCTGCGCAACTCCAGCTGTTTCCAACCGATCTCCTCGACCTCATCGACATCCAGCTCGAGGCACTTTCGTTCCAACAGACCGGTGTACTGACCTTCGTCGAGCAGCCAGCTGTCAGCACTGGTTTCGGCATCCGTCAACGCTTCGAGCCAACGACGGTGATCATCGGTGGCGTCTCGTGCATTGCGTGCGCTCTCGGCCACCGCGTCTACGACATCGGTTTCTGCTCCCGCGGCCCTGGCAGCCTGCGCCAGGTTGTCGAACAGCGCGGGCATCGCACCGGCAACCGCTGTGCTCAACTGCACCCACAAGCGGTCTGGCTTTTCCAGGCGGTTCCGGTAGGTCTCGAGGAAGGACGGAATCGTACTGCACCGGGCTGCGACGGAGCGGTAACGTGCTCCGGGGTCTCCGCCTGGGGTAGCGACCACCTGGAAGAGCAGTCCGCCGAGGTCGGACATCGGATCGGGGTTGCGTTGCCACGATTGCAGGTCTTCGGTGGCGTAGCGCCAGGCCTCGAAGCGTGCTTCGAATGCCAGCACGTCATGAGTATCGGCGAGGCTTTGTGGCTGGGCTTCTTGCAATTCCCGGGCGAAATTGCGGCAGTAGTCGAGACGTTCCAGCAGAGCTTCCCGTGACGGTTCCGGCAGCAGGTGGTCATAGCCGGCCACTCCGGCTCGCGTGGCCAACTCCGGCGCTTGGCGCCATAGCCCCGGAAGCCGATTCGCGAGGACACTCTGCACGGTGGGTCGTTGCTGCTCGGACATTGTCTCGCGGCTCGTGAAATGTCGGCGCCCCGGCTTCGGCCGAGAGGCAGGTGAGGGCTGCAGTCTATTCGAGCCGCGGCCCGTGATCCACGTACCAGTGCAGCTTGCGCACGACCCCGCGCAGGAAGTGCACTTCGGTCTCCGTGACGTCGCTGCGCAAAAGTGCCTGCCTCAGTGTTGCCATGGCCTGCTCGCGGTTCTTTCCCGTGAAGAAGCCAATGCGGTCCAGCAACTGTCCAGCCTGGTCGCTGAGGCCGTTGACCTGGCCCAATTCGGCAGGATTTCGCGAGCGGTTGCGGATGGTCCTACGCTGCAGGGCACCGTTGGCCTGGGCCCACTCCCAGGACAGCAGCAGCACCGCCTGGGCGAGGTTGAGGCTGCATGCTTCGGTCGAGGTGGGGATGTGACACAGGTGGGTCGCCCAGGCGAGGTCCTCGTTGTTCAGTCCGCTGTCTTCGCTGCCAAATAGCAGAGCTGTGGCCTCTTGGGCGGCGCCTCGCTCTGCAAGCAGGGTGCCCGCGTCATTCGGTGGCATGCACTTCCACGCTTTCCACTTTCGGGGGCGGGCGGTGCAGGCAATGACCACGGTGCAGTCGGCCAGCGCGGCATCGAGGCTGTCGCAGTGCTGGGCTGAATCGAGCACGTCGCGCCCGCCCATGGACATCTTCCGGGCCTCGACCTGGTTCTTGAAGCTCGGGTTCACCAGGCGCAGGTCATGCAGGCCCATGTTCGACATGGCGCGCGCACAACTACCGACGTTGCCACCATACAAGGAGCGTACGAGGACGATCCGTGGGGCAACCGATTGCAGGGGGTTCGGCTTTACTTGAACCAATTCCAGGGCAGCAACAGGCTCAAGCAGCCTGGCTCTTGTGCAGCGGTGGGCTTGTGTTCGACCGCCGCTGCTGGTGGACCGGCCTGCCTGGCTGTGACGGTGCCACTCGGTTCGGGAGAGATGGCCGCCGGGCGAGCCGGGGGCGCCGCCCCCCGGGGGGGGGGGGGGGGGCCCCGGGGGGGGGGGGGGGGGGGGGGGGGGGGGGGGGG
>CAZBDA010000058.1:0-31483 GCA_964490445.1 uncultured Rickettsiales bacterium
CGCCGCGCAGACCTGGTACCTGGACAACGACGGCGACGGCGTCGGCGGCTTCTGGCTGACCCAGGAAGCCTGCGACATGCCGCTGGGCTATGCCCCCGACAGCACGGACTGTGACGACACCAATGCCTCGGTCTTTCCTGCGGCCACCGAGTTGTGCGACGGCCTCGACAACGACTGCGACGGCGCACTCGGCGGCGACGAGCTCGACGACGACGGCGACGGGGTGACCGAGTGCAGCGGGGACTGCGATGACACCGCCCCCCTGCGCTTTCCGGGCAGCCCCGAGCTTTGCGACGGCCTCGACAACGACTGCGATGCCGCCACCACCGCCGGTGATGGAGAAACTGACGACGACGGCGACCTCGCGCTGAACTGCGAGGACTGCGCCGACCTGGACGCCTCCATCCATCCCGGCGCTACCGAGGTCTGTAACGGCAGCGACGATGACTGCGACGGCACGGTCGATGTGGGTGCCGTGGATGAGAGTATCTGGTACCTCGATGCAGACAACGACGGCTATGGAGGCGGCTGGCTGACCCAGCAGGGCTGTGCTGCACCGGCGGGCTACGTGGCCAACTCCGACGACTGCAACGACCTCGACCCAAGCAGCCATCCCGGCGCTGCCGAGCTCTGCGACGGTGTCGACAACGACTGCGACACCGTGGTCGACAATGGCAGCGGCGCGGCCGGCAGCAGCTGGTATGCCGATGCAGACGGCGATGGCTACGGCGATCCGGGCACGGTGATTGCGGCCTGCACCCAGCCGACCGGCTTCGTCACCAACAACCAGGACTGCGACGACGGCAACGCGGCGACCAACCCGACCAGCTACGAGATCTGCGACGGGCTGGACAACAACTGCACGGGCGGCATCGACGAGGGCGCGGCACTCAACGCGACCAGTTGGTACGTCGACAATGATGGTGACGGTTACGGCGTGGCAAGCGTACCGATAGTGGAGTGCAACCAGCCGACAGGTTATGCCGACAACGCTGCTGACTGCGACGACAACGACAGTGCCAACGCCCCGAACACCCCAGAGATCTGTGACGGCCAGGACAATGACTGCGACACCGACATAGACGAGGACTTCGACCAGGACCAGGACGGCGCCTTCGATGAGACCGATGCCGGCTGTGTCAGCACCTACCTAGCCTCTGCGTTGGATTGCGATGACAGTGACAGCGCCACCCTGCCAGGCACCAACGAGGTGTGTGGCGATGGCATCGACCAGAATTGCGATGGCGCGGACCTGGGTTGTTTCAACCCGGTCGTCTTTACCAACTGCACCAAGACGGGCCGCGACGGGCCGTCCCAATCCGACTGTGCCAATGCCTACAGTGGGACGGAGTTGGCAGGGGCTGTGGGAGTCAGTGGCGGGATCCAGCAATGGACCGTGCCCGCCACTGCGACCTACACCATTGAGGCGCTGGGAGCCGCGGGAGGGATCTCCAATTGGAGCCAGCAAGGGGGCCCGGTCACGAGCCTCGGCGCATCGATGCAAGGGGACATTGCCCTGATCGGAGGTGAAACCCTCTACATCCTGGTCGGACAGCAGGGCGCAGGTTTTGGCCAGAGTGGCGACCAGGTCGCTGCTGGCGGCGGGGGTACCTTTGTTGTTTCATCCAGCAACACGCCCTTGATTGTTGCCGGCGGCGGAGCCGGCGTTTCGGGTGGCAGCACCATCACTGCATCAAGACATGCCACCGTGTCCGAGACAGCGAATGCCAGCTGTAGTGGCGACCCCGGCGGCAGTGGTGGTTCCGGCGGCACTTGTTCCACCGGCGGCGGCGGGGGTGGATTCTCGAGCAACGGCTCGAATTGTGGCTACGACAACCATGGTCGGTCGTTCCTCAATGGCGGCCAGGGTGGGGATGGAGACAGCAAGGCAGGCGGGTTTGGCGGCGGCGGCGGCGGCGGCAACGATGGTGCCGGTGGTGGTGGCGGCTATTCCGGCGGAGGTGGAAGCAGCTCGAGTTGCGGCTGGGGAAATGGTGGCGGAGGCGGCTCCTTCAACAGCGGCACCAACCAGAACAATACGGGGCCCTTCCATGCGGGCCACGGCCAGGTAACCATCTCGCTGACGAACTGAACGGGACGAGGGAAAGGCACGCGTCCCGGTCCCACGGCGCTCTGGCGCATGCCCCGGGAAGTGGTCGTCAGAATCGTGTCGCTCCCAGGCATCGGAAAAGTCATGCCAACCCGATCCATCGGCCTACTGGCGGTGCTCTTTCTTGCTTCGTGTTCCTACAGTCCAATCGACGATGAAGCCTCGTACAATCACCCCTACCTCAGCACAGTTCACATGAGGCCTCTTATCGGGCCTATACGCCAACAAGTCCCTGACCAGGCCGAGGAGTACATCCAGAAGCTGCTTGCCGACAAGGAGCCGGGGACTCAGCGAGAGCACCCTGGCCGTACAGGGCGCTGTGCACTCCACTCAACCCAGGGAAGCCAGGAACTCTTGCACCAGCTCGGCGACTGCCGCGGGCCGCTCCAGGTGCGGGCTGTGCCCGGCGCCCGCGACGACGCTGCATTGGGCGGCCGTCATTCTGGTCGCCATCTCCTGGGCGATCTCGGTGTAGCGCGCGTCCTCTTCGCCGGTGACCAGCAGGGTCGGGATCTGTACCTCGCTGAGGCGGTCCCATAGGGAAGGCATCGAGCCGGTCCCCATGGTCCGCAGGCTCGATGCCAGGCCCGCCGGATCGGCCGCACGGCGCCGAGCCGAGAACGCCTGCCACTGGAGCGGATCCATCCGTTGCTGAGACTGCAGCAGGGGCAACTGCTGCCAACGGTCGATAAAGGCCGAAGTGCCATCGGCTTCGAGCTGGCCGGCGAGTTGCTCGTCGGCGAGCCGGCGCGCTTCGCGCTCTTCGGGGTCGGCCAGGCCAGCAGAAGCACCGACCAGTACCAACGCACGGGCAAAGCCCCGGTGACGACAACTCAGGGTCAAGGCTGTCCTGCCTCCCATGGAGTAGCCGAGCAGCACGGGGCTGTCGGCACCGAGCTCTCGGCACAGCTTGACCTGGTCATCGGCGGCCGCTTCGATGCCCGAGCAGCCGCGAGTGCCGCCGTGGCCGGGCAGGTCGGGGCAGTGCACGGCCGTGCCCAGTGCATGGGCCAACGGCGCAAAATCGAGGCCGCTGCCGGTGAAGCCGTGCAGCGCCAGCATGGCTGGCTCGCCCTGCCCGAAGGAGTGCACGCAGTAGCTACTCTGTGCGAGCGAGAATTGGCGGATCGTGGGCTTCGCGGCATTCATGTTCACGGCCGATGATAGCGCTGGCAGAATGCGGCCCATGACCAGCTACCCAAATCGTCAGCAAGACCAGCACTTCGTCGTCACCGGCGCGGGCAGCGGTATCGGTCGCGCCATCGCGCTGCGACTGGCCGCCGAAGGCGCCAACCTCAGCCTCTTCGGCCGCCGCGAGGACCCCCTACAGGAAACCGCAAAGCAAGCCGGACGTCACGGATCACAGGTCTTCGTCCGCTCCTGCGATGTGCGCGACAGCGAACGCATCCACGAGGTGTTCGCAGCCGCCGCCAGCGAGCTGGGAGCAATGCGCGGACTCATTGCCAACGCCGGCATTGGCGGCGTCAACGAGCCGGGCAGCGAGGACCGCTTCGAGGACCTGGTCGCCGTCAACCTGTGTGGCAGCTACCACTGCCTGCGCGCCGCGCAGCAGCACCTGCAGCCTGGCCCGGAGACCCGACACATGGTGCTGATGTCGTCGATCCTGGGACGCATCGGCGTGCCCGGCTACACCGGCTACTGCGCCAGCAAGACGGCGCTCATCGGCCTCGCCCGGGCGATGGCCATGGAGCTCGCCGGCGACCACATCCAGGTGAACGCACTGTGCCCCGGCTGGGTCGACACCGAGATGGCCTGGGACGGACTGCGCGGCCTCGGCGCGGCGCTCGGCGTCTCGGAGCGGCAAGCCCATGACATCGCGATGCAGGACGTTCCGCTCGGCAAGATGAGCAAGCCCGAAGAGATCGCTGGCATGGTCGCCTGGCTGGTTTCCGAAGACGCTGCAGGCGTCACTGGCCAGGGGCTGAACATGAACAACGGCGCCTTCATGCTCTGAGCCGGGCGAGCAGGGCGCCGCGCGCCGCCCTGGAACTCAGCTCCCGTCGTCGAACACCCGGCTGGTCTGCAGGACCGCCTCGATGACGACTCCCAGGCTCGGGTACTCGAGGTGCTCTACCCGGTTGCGGGAAATCGTCACCTGCCAGCCGGTGTTCTGCTCGGGCAGGAACGCGGTGATGGTGGCAGGAATGCTGGCCGCGCCGGTGTCGGGGACCCGGCACACAGCGGCGTAGGCGTAGCCGCTGCCTGCGTCCTCGGTGGACAACACGAGCTCTACGAAATCAGAGCTTGCCGCAACCCAGGCGGCGGTCATCGCCTGGCCCACCTGGACCGTGCCAGGCGCTCCCTCGACGGGTGCTGGAGCCACCAGCGCAGCGGTAAACGAAGGGAAGTCCGTTCCACCGCCGCTGGAGAACTGCAGCACCTCGTCCTGCACGAACAGGTCCGACACACCCGGAGTGATGTTGCTGTTCAGGCAGTCGCTGGGTCCCGAAGACGAGAACTGGATCGGATCCGTCTCGCCTCCGGTGATGGTGATCCAACCCGCATCCTTCTCCAGGTGCGGTTCTGTGGGGTTGTCGGTGGGCAGGACCCGCACATAGCAGTTGCCCTCGCGGGCGATCACCGAACCCAGGAAGGCCGGGTTCCAGAAGCAGGCCGAACCCGATGGGATCTCGGGGTCAGCGGCATTGGCCGCCTCGAGCAGTCCGACAGCAAGGGTGTCCACGTACTGACAGAGCCCCGCCTCGCAGATCTGGCCAAAACCGCAAGGGCAGGTATCCGGCGGCGCCAGGACGACCTCGTTGTGCGCGCTGTCGTCGTCGTCCCCTGCGCTGTCGTCGTCGTCCCCTGCGCTGTCGTCGTCGTCCCCGGCACTGTCGTCGTCACCGGGCTCGATGCTGCTGTCGTCATCGTCGGCCACGCCAGAGTCATCGTCGTCGAGGAGACCACCCGGATTGAACGGGGGACTATCACCCGACGGCTGGTAGGGCTTGTAGCACGCCGAGCCCGACAGGCTCAGCGTCAGCAGAACCAAGCCCAGTACAGCGCCAGGAGTAGCTGCTGACGGACAGCGCATCAGGAACCGCTCAGGAAGGCTGCGAGTAGCGCCTGCGACCAGCCACTGCCAGCAAAGACAGCAGCAGCGACAGGGCCAACAGGGTCACGAGGCCGACCGGCTGAGTGCTGTTGCCGACACTGCAATCACAGCCGAAGATCCCCGGCGCAGCGAGGTCGTCGTCGTCGCCCGCTGCACCGGTGTCGTCGTCGTCGTCACCGACGTCGGTCGTGTCGTCGTCATCGCCGAGGGGCGGGGCCTGCTCGTCGGTCTCGCCGTCGCAATCATCATCGATGCCGTTGTCAGCGATCTCATCGGCGCCGGGGTGCACGGCCGGGTCGCTGTCGTCGCAGTCACCGTCGCTCTCGGAGTAGCCGTCGCCGTCGTCATCGACGCTGTCGGTGCCCTCGTCGACCTCGCCGTCGCAGTCGTTGTCGATGCCGTCGCCGCCGGCACCCATGCCGCCATCCTCGGGGGCGCCCGGGTAGACGTTGGCCTTGCTGTCGTCGCAGTCGTCACCACCGCAGGTATCCGCGATGAAGCCGTCGCCATCGGCATCGATGTCGTCGACCACGTCGTTGCAGTCGTTGTCGAGTTGGTCGCACAGCTCGGTAGCACCGGGGTAGACCGTGTCCAGGGAGTCATCGCAGTCGGTTCCGCCCACACACTGGCCGCCAAAAATGCCGTCGTCGTCGAGATCGCAACAGACCGGATCCTGGCCGCAATCGGGATCGGCGCAATCGAACGCACCGTCGAGATCGTTGTCGGCACCGTCGTTGCAGTCCTCGTTGCAGCCCGAGCTCTGGCTCAGGTCGAACTCCAGGGTGTACGACGGGCTGTAGACCACCCCGGTCTCATCGCCGGTGTCGGTGCAGGGATTGGTGGAGATGCCCAGGTGGGCCGTTCCGTAGGCCTCGATGACAACGTAGTAGGTCTCGCCCGCCACGCACGGGAAGTCCACCACATCGTCGGCATCGGGCTCCGTCGAGCCGCCGACACAACCGGCATAGGGGTCGCACGAGGAGTCCAGCACGTAGATGTCCAGGTCGCAGGTCATACCGGTGATGTTCAGGTGCGCGTTGCCGCTCGCCTGGCACTGAAAGGTGTAGACGGCCTCAGGCGCCAACTGCTCCTGGTTCAACCAGGGGGGGCCGCAGGTGTAGCACTCCTCGGAGCTGCAGGGACCACCCAGTTGATTGGCCTGGCTGTGGTCGACAAAAGTGGTCAGCGATGCCGAGCAGCTCAGCTGATCGATGATCGGCACCGTCGCCGGGCAGGCGGCGTACACGGGCACCGCCCAGGTGCCTTGGAGCAGCAACGAGAGCAGCACAGAGAGGAGGGTCCAACACCGAGGTGTCTGCAGCTTCATAATCATCTCCGGGTATGCCCGCGACGCATTCCATTCAGTGCCGAGGCGTGGGCCTTATAGCAGGGCTGAGTCAAAGTCCCAGGGCAATCGTGCTGTCAAGCCGACAGAACCCAGTTTTGGACGGCCGCAGGCTATAGTTCTGCGCAGCCGGGGAGGTTACCTGCCAGTGGGCACTGCGAGCCGCCGAGTCTATGCGCTGCTGAGTGGCCTGTTTGTGCTGCCCCTGACGGGCTGCCCGGACGCGAGCCCGACCTACTTCGACTACGACGGGGACACCAGCCCCGATGCCGTAGACTGCGGACCCGCTGATCCGACCATCTATCCTGGAGCACCGGACCCCTTCGACAGCGAGAGCGGAGTCGACGAGAACTGCGACGGCATCGACGGCATCGACAGCGATGGCGACGGCTATCCGGGCAATTCGCCGATCGAACACCCCCGCTGGGACTGCAACGACAGCAACGCAGAGATCTACCCGGATGCAGAGGACCCTTTCGACGACGAGGGCAGCGTCGACGAGAACTGCGACGGCGTCGACGGCATCGACCAGGACGGCGACGGCTACGCAGGAGACCGGGCTCCGGGTGACCCGCTGCTGGACTGCGACGACAGCAATGCGGCCGTGCACCCGGGCGTACCGGAAGACCCCAACACTCCCCTGGACGAGAACTGCGACGGCATCGGCGCCGACTTTGACGGCGACGGCTTCGAAACCCCAGAAGACTGCAACGACGACCCCGCTGCCGGGGGCGCTTCGGTGTATCCGGGCGCAGCGGAGATCTGCAACGAGATCGATGACGACTGCGACACCCTCGTCGACGAAGACGCAGACGGCCAACCCTTATTCGACAGCGACGGCGACGGTTGGAACTCGTGCTCGGAATGTGACGATGACCTCGACTCGGTGCACCCCGAGGCAACAGAGGTCTGCGACGGGGTAGACAACGACTGCGATGGGCAGGTCGACGAAGACACCACCGAAGGTACCCCAGGCAGCTGCCTGTGCCCCTACAACTTCGGTGGCAACAGTTGCCGCGAGGTCCGTGACCAGGGCCACTCCCAGGGCTCGGGCATCTACATCGTGCAGCCCGACCTGGCTCCCGCGCCCTACAAGGTCTACTGCGACATGGACATGGGCGGCGGCGGCTGGACCCTCGCGCTCATCTCTTCGGACGACGGCCAGGACACCTGGACCACGAACAACTCGGCCTGGATGGGCGCCTCTCCGGTGCCAGTCGGAGATGTCTGCGGCCTGCAGCCCGACTTCGCCACCGCCGCCGACTACAAGTCACTCGCCTACAACCAGTTGCTGTTCGCCGACCTGATGTTCATTCACCACAGCATCGGCGGTGGGCAGGCGTTCGAGACCTGGGCGCAGTACGACGGAGTCAGCAACAACTCGCAGTCCATCGGCAGCTTTACCGCGGCACAGCCCTATCCCGACTGCGAGCCGCAGGGCTACCCGATGACCGACGGCAACCTCCTAGTGGCAGGCAGCCTTTGCTACACAGACCTGTTCTTCAACGTCGCGGACACAAATGTCAGTGATGGCGAGCCCTGCCCGGGGGACTACTCGTCCTTCGGCCCCACCTGGAATATCCGCATCGCGAACAACACGTGTTCCCCTGACGTCTTCCATAGTCCGGGCAGTAATGCCTCTCTTGGGCCCTGTGCGGTGGACTGGGGGACCCACGTTGAATGGGTGTCTCTCGGATTCGGCACGGGCCTGAACATCAACGTCGGCATCGAGGGCTCGGGCGAAAACCACATCCGCATGTATGTCCGCTGAGAGACCCGGAGACAGGTCCACCATGAGGATGCCTCGCCTGCCTCTGCGCTCTGGGTTCCTGCTGCTCGCCCTGTTGCTTTGCTGCAGCTGCAACGACCCGCTCAGTGACGACGACGACGCGAGCGACGATGACGATGTGGCCGGCGACGACGACTCCGGCGACGACGACGACAGCGCGCAGGCCATCACCGAGACGTGGACGCTGAGTTTCCCCGCCGACGGGTTCGAGGGGATCCAGCTGGGCAACCACCTCGGCGAGATCTCACTGACCGGTTCGGACGGTGCCACCAGCATCGAGGTGCTCGCGACCCTGCACGGCGCGGCAGGAGCAGAGCCTCCGGCAAGCGTTCCCGTCGAAGTCAGCGACCTGGACTCGACACTGACGCTGACAGTCGAGCTTCCGCAGGGCTTGGAGAGCGCGCGCATCGACCTGCTCGTCAGCGCGCCCGACACCCTGGCGGCAGACCTGA
Source organism: uncultured Rickettsiales bacterium (assembly GCA_964490445.1). Taxonomy (GTDB): domain Bacteria; phylum Myxococcota_A; class UBA796; order UBA9615; family UBA9615; genus UBA6601. Next base: position 8,773 of record CAZBDA010000058.1, read on the forward strand.
CCGGCGCCGGCTACCCCCTATCGGTAGCCGATATGCGCGCCGGAGGCAGCATTGCTGCAAGCACTGGCAGCATCACCGGCATGGGACTGTCCGGTGACTTTGCGGCCAGCGCCGGCGAGACTTCGATTCTGCTCGAGCTCGAGCTCGTCCCGGGCGGCAGCCTCACTGCTTCCCTGGACAGCGGCCCCATCGAACTGGACCTGCCCGCCGACACCTCGGCGACGATGCAGGCAACCGCCACGGGCGGCTCGGTGGAGATTACCGGCCTGGACTTTCAAGGCGTGGTCATCGACGGCCAGGCCCAGGGCAGCCTCGGCGCAGGCGATGGCTCCATCACTCTCAGCACCGGCAACGGCGACATCCGCCTGCGCGGGCATGGGCTGCCCGATGCCGAGGGCAACTAGCCTGTCCTCGCGCGCGACAACGTATGAATGAAGCATCGACAAAGCACCCGCGGCGCGATACGTTGGCGGCAAGCACCTGTTTTCTTTACTTTTTCTTGACGAAGTCGCCCCACTCCAAAGATGCGTAGCCCCCTGCTCCTGCTGATGACCCTGGCCCTGGCGCTGCCGATGGCATGCACCGGCGACGGCTCCTGGGGCGACGACGACAGCAATGCAACGGACGACGACGACGCACCCGGCAGTCATGGCGAGGCCGCCCTGACCGAAGGCACGGTGCTGGTCGAGGAGCACGAGTGCTTCGTCGCGGTCACTCGTAGCGCCGACCTGGCGGTATTCACCTTCCAGTTCAACTGCGATCCGGCCAGCGCCGGCATCGAGGTAGGCGGCATCGTCGTCGGCATCAGCGACGGCGGCTACCTGCGGCGCATCGAAGAGATCATCGATCAAACCAGCGACGCCATCATCGTACGCACCAGCCAGGCGGCCATCGCCGACGCGGTGGTCAACGCATCGTTCTCGGAGACCATCCCGCTGGGCAATGGCGCGCGCGACGTCCTCGACTTCTCGGGCTGGACGCTGTACTCGGGCGACGTCGGCCCCAGCCACGTCAGTGTCAGTATCAACCAGGGCCTGCTCGCCCTGGACTCAGAACTGACCCTCGAGGCCGCCTTCCTCGACCCCGGACTCGAGGAGTTCCAGGCACGCCTCGACCTCGATATGAGCGCCGACCTCAGCTTCCACGTCACCAGCACCAACGGCCTGCACTGGGACCAGGGGCTGACTCTTTGGAAGGTCGCCTACCCGTTTTTCACCATGCTCGGACCGCTGCCCGTCGTGGGTCATGTCGAGGTCGCCCTGGTCGCCAACATCTGGGTCCAGGCACCCGGGGGCTTCGAGACCACCCTCGGTGGCGAGGGCTCGGCCCACGTGTCGGCAGGTGGCTGGTACAGCCAGGAGATGGGTTGGACCGAAGTCAACGAGCGCAGCTTCGAGCTCGCTTTCGACGACCCCGAGTTCGCCATTCTGACCGACTTCATGGTGCGTCCCTCGGTCTCGGTCGAGCCTTCGGTGATGCTCTACTCGGTCGCCGGCCCGACCTTTGTCGCAGAGACCTACCTGACCGGCCTGGTGACGGGCACCTGCTCGGGCCTCGACTGGCACCTGATGGCCGGCGTCGGCACCAGCGCCGGCCTGAAGATCAACCTGTTCGATCGCTTCAGCCCGTCGAAGACCTGGCCCATCTGGAGCTACGAGGTACCCCTGGTGCAGGGCTACATCCCCTGGGACTTCGAGGTGCCCGAACTGTGCGGAAACACCAACCTGGTGTGCGACGAGACCGTTCACTACAACACTGGCTACCCCGGTTCGGGTGATACCAACTTCGACTATTCCTGCCTCGAGTTCCCCCTCGAAGGCAGGGAGTACATTTACCGCTTCCGCCAGTCGGGTTCGATGCCCCAGGAGGTCTACCTGGGCCTGGAGTCCGAGCCCGACGTGCAGGTGCTGGTGGTGGAAGACCAGGGCTGGCTGGGCGCAGGCCCCTTTGCCGGAGATTCCTGCCTCGCCGCATCGACCTCAGCCACCTCGTTCACGGCAATGCCCGACACCGACTACTGGGTCATCGTCGACAGCGGACTCGGTCTCGACGCCGACTTCGAGTTGAGCGTCGGCTGCGGCGTGCCCCCCGAGGTGCCCGAGAGCTGCGGCGACGGCATCGACGACGACTGGGACGGCCTGGTCGACTGCGACGACTCCGACTGCCTGGGCTCCCTGGAGTGCCAGCCGGCCGGCGAGTGCTTCGCCACCGAAGTGCTCGCCTGCGGCCAGACCCTGTCCGGGGACACGACGCTGGATCCGGACGCTTCCAACGGCCTCGATGGCTACGACTGCAACGTCGGTGACTACTCGGGACCCGAGGCCATCTTCCTTTGGCTGGCAGACATGAGCGGCCCCGTAGAATTCCGGCTGGTAGACGCCGTGCCGACCCTGGTCGACCATGATCTGATCGTCATGGACGGCAGCAGTGGCTGTGCCGCTTCGGCGTGCATCGCCCAGAACTTCAACTCGGCGAGCTTCGAAGCCGTCGAAGGCCGGCTCTACTACCTGGTGGTTGATGGCTACTCGGGCGACGAGGGGCCGTACACGGTGACCCTGGACTGCGCACCTTAGAAGCAGAACAAAACGACGTACAGCTCGATGCCGGTGAGGCCTGTCAGGGTCATCGCTACCATGGCGATGCGGCCCCAGAATCGGTGCTTCGCGCTGAAGCCCTCTGTCGGTTGCGGCGGCTTGGGGAAGCGGCGCAGGCTGAGAAGAATCAAGCACAACCAGAGAATGGCGGTAAAGGCCGCAATGGCCAGGTGCACCCAGATGCTGGCGCTCATGAGGGTCGTGCCCGCCAGCGACGAGTTCTTCGCCAGGCCAAAGGCCCCGCCGGCGAGACGCACGTCAATCTCGAACAGGGTGACCACGACCGCCAGCGTCGAGCCCAGCCCCACCATCATGTTGCGGTGGCGGACGTAGCGCCTGGCCCTGACCCAGCGCCAGGACAGCAGCAACAGGGGCAGGACGACTGCCAACGAGCAGACCACCACGTCCATCAGGATGTCTGCATCAGTACCGAGGAAGCCGGGGGGCATAGCCGGGCATCATAACCTGATACGCTGTCTCGCGATGTCCGCCGAACAGGCCACTGACCTGCCCCAAGCCAGAGACCTGGAGCTGGACCCCGCCACGCTGCCCGAGGACCTGCAGGTCTACTTCGCGCCCCACTGTCGAGACGGCGTGTTCTTCAACCCATGGGACGTGTCCGTGCAACCGGACTTCGGGGATTTCCTACGCTGGCGGACCAGCCGAAACCCCTGGGCTGAACACAAACGGCGCAAGCCCGAAGTCCCACGCCTCGACGATGCCATGGCACGTTTCCGCGAGCTGCCCGCAACCGGCCGGGTCGCCTGGCTGGGACACGCCTCGTTGTTGGTACAGATCGACGGGCTTTCGGCCCTCATCGACCCTGTGTTCGGGCCTGCTGCCGTCCTGCCCAGGAAGGTCTCGGCGCCAGTACGTGTGGACGAGATCGCCCACCTGGACATCGTGCTGATCTCCCACGGTCACTATGACCACCTGGATGGCTCCTCGCTACGTGCGCTCAGCAAGCGCTTCGGACCCGACCTGTTGTTCGCTACACCGCTGGGACTGTCGCGCTCGCTGCCGCGGCGCTGCAAGCGAAGGATCGAGCTCGACTGGTGGCAGTCCATACGCATAGGCGAGGTCGACATTCACCTGGTGCCCGCCCAGCACTGGCACAAGCGCACCCTGACCGACACCAACCGCGCCCTGTGGGGGGGCTGGATGCTCCGCGGTAGCAGCAGCCTGTACCATTCAGGAGACACCGGCTACTTCGGCGGCTTTGCCGCCATCGGCCACGTGTTCCCGGAGATCGATGTCGCGACCCTGCCCATCGGTGCCTGGGAGCCGCGCTGGTTCATGCAGGAGCAACACATGAACCCCGACGACTCGGTGCGAGCCCTCCAGGACCTCGGTGCAGACAGGCTGCTCGCCATGCACTGGGGTACCTTCGACCTCACCGACGAGCCCCTGGACGAGGGGCCCCGTGCGCTCCAGGAGGCTCTTGCACAACACGGCATTGCCAACGAACGGGCTCATGTCCTCGCGCACGGTGGTAGCCTCCCCCTCGGTTCTCCACGAGGTATAGCGTGACCCGCAACCCACAGCTCAAGTGGTTACTCGACCCGAAGCTGCGCAGCAAGCTGGCCGCAGAGCACCAACCGATCCGCTGGATCTACTGGCTCGACCTGCTGCTCAGCTCTGCCCTGGCCTGGGCGCTGTTCGTGGTCAGCTACCGCCTACCCTTCGGCTCGCCGCTGTACATCCTCAGCTCTGTTGCCGACATGTTCGTGTTCCTACGGGTCGGCTACTTCATGCACGAGCTGGCGCACCGCAGCGAGCGGGAGTTGCCTGGCTTCTCGGCGGTCTGGAACCTGCTGGTCGGCATCCCCATCCTGCTTCCGAGCATGATGATGATGGCCCACATGGACCACCACCGGACCAGCGCCTACGGCACCGCGCAGGATCCCGAGTATGCGCCCATCGCAGGCTGGACCCGAACCCGGATGGTGCAGTCGGTTCTGGGCTTCGGCATGGTGCCGCTGCTGCTGCCGCTGCGCTTCGGCCTGCTCGGCCCGCTGTCGGTCCTGCACCCGCAGCTTCGAGACCACGTGGTACGCAAGTTTTCCACCGTCGACATCAACGCGAACTACAACCGGCCGGCACCGGGCGCACAGCAGCGGGGCACCTGGCTATGGCAGGAGATCGCGTGCACCGCCTTTACCTGGGGAGCTCTGCTCGCCACCGGTCTGGGCTGGCTCGGCCTGTACATCCATGTCCATCGCTTCGTGATCATGAGCGGCTCACTGATGCTCAACCAGTGGCGCACCATCGTCATTCACCGCTACGCCGGCAATGGAGAACCCATGCTCGGTAGCGCCCAGGTCCACGACAGCGTGACCTTTGGCGGACACGCGCTGCTGACGGGCATCATCGCGCCGCTGGGCTCGCGCTACCACGCCCTACACCATGAGTTGCCGACAGTCCCCTACCACGCCCTGCCGGCCATCCACCGGCAACTGCTGGAAGACGAGCACTACCGCAGTACGCTGTCCCCGGGCGTCACACACACCTGGCTGAAGCAGTGGCGACGCCGTGCCGGCAGTTCGACGTAAAGTCCGCCACCTCAGGACAAGCGGCGACGAATCCCCTCGACATAGCGCGCCAGTGCCGGCGGGTGCTGCGGGAAGAACAACGACGGCTCGATGAGTTCCAGTTCCATGAGCACCGGCTGACCAGCAGCCCCCGGCGCCACATCAATTCGCGCATAGAGCAGCGGCGCCGGCACCGCGGCCACGGCGTCCTGCGCCAGCGAAGCCTCGGCATCGGTCACCGGTTGCGCTGCCGAGACACACTCGTCCTCGCCGTCCCAGCGCGGCGTCTTGCGCACCGAGTGGGTGACCTCACCGTCGATCCAGACCAGGGCGCGCTCGCCGTAGCCCTCCACTGACTCGAGGTAGTCCTGCACCAGGGCGTCGCCGTCGGCAGCGAGCAGCCGCAGGTGCTGTTCGCCACGAACCGAATCGGCGCCGTTCACCAGTAGCGTTCGATACGAGGCAGCCGAGATCGCCGGCTTGACCACGGCGCGAGTCCAGCCCTGCTCGAGCATGATCGACTGCAAGGTCTGGTCGCTGCCGCGAGCCACCAGCACCGTCGGCGTCACCGGCAGGCCCGCCTCGGCGAGCTCGCTGAGGTAGCCCTTGTGGACATTCCAGCGCACCACCTCAGCCGGATTCCACATGGGGCCGCAGGTCGCCGTGTGCTCGACCCACTCCAGGAACTGCCGCGGATACTGCGGGTAGTTCCAGGTCGAACGGAACAGCGTCACTCCGGCCTCGGACCAGTCCGCCGCCGGGTCGTCCCAGGCCAGGACCTGGGAGCGGATCCCTGCAGCACTCAGCGCTGCTGCCAGCGGCGCTGCATCAGGATCAGGCTCGGGAAGCTCGTGGCATGTAGCGATGGTCAGGTCCACGGCAGGCACTCTGCACGATCTGGCAGCCCGGGTCGAGGCCAGGGAGAAGGGCCCAGACAAAGATGCCCAGGGGCCGAAGACAGGGCCGGGAACAAGGTCGACAGCCGCCCACTGCAGAGCCTATCCTCCACCCGCATGAGCATGCCTGTCCGCCGCACCCAATCATCTCCACAACGCCACGCGATGGTGCTGGGCCTGCTCGCCGCGCTGCTGCTGACAGGCTGCGGGATCGGGGCGCTGCTGCCCAGCCCGCCCTGGGCCGGAGACGGCGACGATGATGACGTCGAAAACGACGACGCAGCCCAGGCCCCCTGCCTGCCGATGCCGACAGAAATGGTCATTGGCCCCGCCGACCGACCGGCCGAGGTGAAAGGGCCACCGGGCTGGTGCTCCAACCGAGAGCTGCCGGTGATCTTCCTGCTGCATGGCTACGGTGCCACTGCGACAACCCAGGACTTCCTGTTCCGACTCAGTGCCCGGGTCGAACTCGACCGGTTCCTGCTGGTCCTTCCCAACGGCACCCTGGATCTCAGCGGCAGGCGCTTCTGGAACGGACCACCGGGTTGCTGTGATTTCTACGGTGCAGGAGTCGACGACGTCGGCTACCTGGGCGAACTCATCGACGAGCTCGATACCCTCGCCACCATCGTGCCGTCTCGAATCTACTTTGCGGGTCACTCCAACGGCGGCTTCATGTCCTACCGCATGGCCTGCGAACAACCCGGCCGTCTGGGCGCAATCGCCAGCCTCGCGGGCTCCGGCTACCCCGAGGCATCCGACTGTTCCAGTAGCGAAGCCGTGAGTGTCCTGCAAATCCACGGCGAACTGGACGCCACCATTCCCTTCGCTGGAGGCCTGAACTACCCGGGGGCAGAAGAGTTGGTCGAGCGCTGGGCAAGCCGGGCGGGCTGTGACCTGTCGGCTCCCGAGGTTGGTGCTTCCCTGGACCTGGTCAACAGCATCTCCGGCTCGGAGACCGAGGTCACCGAATACAGCGACGGCTGTAGCGGCGACCACGAGGTGGCGATGTGGAGAATCACCAACGGCTCCCACGTGCCCTACCTCAATGACACCTTCGCCGAAAAGCTGGTGGCCTGGCTGCTCAGCCACTAGCACCTAGCAGGCCCCGGGCCGACAGCTGGAACCCAAGTCTCCGACAAACGGGTAGACTCTCGATCTCCTACTGACAGGAGGATCCGGAGGGTCAGGGAGTGCACCATTACAGTTCGATTCTGGGGGGACTGCTACTGCTCGCTACAGGCTGTCTGCTGGCTGGCTGCGCCTCTCTCAACCCCTCGTTCTCCGGATCCGACCGCAGCCGCCCACAGATCAGCATCTCACTGGAGCCGGTCACCGCGGGCGGCAAGGCTGTCCAAGCCAAGAGCCCCACCGGCATTGCCTTTCTGCCCGGAAGCGAAGAGCCGATCATGGTCGTGGCTGAGAAGCCCGGCCGGCTCACCTGGCATCGGCTCAGCGACGGCAAGAGCGGCACCCTGCTCGAGATCACCCGGATCGGATCCAACTACGTCGAGAAAGGACTGGTGGGCTTCACCTTCCACCCCGACTTCCCCTCCACCTCCACGGTCTATACCTATCACCTGCGCGCCAGCCGCGACGGCGGCGAAAGCGTCATCAGCGAATGGCCGATCGAGGGCAATTCGCTGGAGACACTCAAGGCTGGCAAACAACGGGTGCTCTTTGAGTTGTCGCAACCGCAGGAAGGTCACAATGGCGGCCAGGTCGCCTTTGGCAATGACGGCTACCTGTATACGGCCTTCGGGGACGGTGGCTTCCAGAATGACCCGGACAACCGCTCCCAGGACACCAGCAACTACTACGGGTCAATCATTCGCATCGACCCGGCCGGCAGTAGCGACGGCAAGGCCTACGGCATTCCGGAAGACAACCCCTTCCTGGGCGGCGGGCACCTACCGGAAGTCTGGGCCTACGGTCTGCGCAACCCGTGGCGATTCTCCTTCGGCCCGGAGGGGCAACTGATCGTAGCGGACGTCGGCCAGAACGCCCGCGAGGAGATCAACCTGATCGTCCCAGGCAAGAACTACGGTTGGTGCATTCGGGAAGGCTCAATCGCACACTCCAAGTGCGAAGAGCACGCCGCTGGCCGCGACGGGGACGACTTCGCCGGCCCCATCTACGAGTACGGGCGAATGCAAGGAAAGGCCCTGATCGGCGGATACGTCTACACGGGTTCAGCCATCCCCTCTCTCACCGGGAAGTACGTGTTCGGTGACCATGTCAGCGGCAGGATCTGGGCGCTGGATCTGCCCGGGTCTGCCGATGGCCAGGCAACGGTCAGTGCACTGGGCGGCTTCGGCGGGCACTGGAGCACCTTCGGCCGAGACCTGGACGGCGAGTTGTACATCGCAACCCTCGAAGGACAGATCCTCAAGTTGGTAGCCAGGTAGGCCACCCCCGCGTCGACGGATTGGCGGTAAAGGGACACACCATAGGCAAGCCCGACAACAGAGGGACCAGCCGACGCGGCTTCATCAAGGGCGGCATCGGCGCCACCGTCGGCGTGCTGGTCAGCCAGGGCGCGGATGCTTCGCCCCCCGAGTCGGCAGCCGAACCCGCCGTACAGGCCAGCGAAGCGGCGACCACCGCAGGGCTGGACAGCGTACCTGTCGAAACAACGGTCAATGGCAAAGCGCACACCCTGCTGGTCTACGAGGACGAGTCCGCACTGTCCGTGGTTCGAGACCGCCTCGGCCTGACGGGCGCAAAAGAAGGCTGCGGCCACGGACGCTGTGGGGCCTGTAGCTGCAAGTTGGACGGAGAGGTCGTCGCCACCTGCCTCCTGCCCGCCTCTTCTCTGCACGGCCGAGAACTACAGACCATCGAGTCCCTGGCCACCGACCTCGGTGGTGAACTGCACCCGGTCCAGAAGGCCTTCCTCGCCGAGGATGCACTGCAATGCGGCTTCTGCACCCCCGGATTCATCATGGCGGCCACGGATTTCTACGACCGCTGGCGGGCCGAGCACGGCGACACCGAACCGAGCCGGGAGCAGGTTGCCCACGCGCTGGTCGGGCACCTGTGCCGCTGTGGAGCCTACCCTGCCATCTACCGGGCGGTTCGCGGCGCCTGCGCAGGCCGCTTCGAGGGCGCAGCACCGACGCCCGAACGCCACGACGCCCTCGAGAAGGTCCGAGGAGAAGCCACCTACACCGTCGACGTCAAACGAGACGGTCTGCTCGAAGCGCGCACTGTGCGGTCTCCGCATGCACACGCTCGGGTAAAGGGCATCGATACAACCGCAGCCATGGCGTTCTCGGGCGTCAAGGGGGTGCACGTCCTGACAGAGGTTGGTGGCCTGGTGCGGTACTCGGGTCAGGAAATCGTCGCCATCGCCGCCACAGACAGGTGGACCGCCGAGCGCGCACGGCGCCTGGTGAATGTGGACTACGAGGTCCTCACTCCCACGGTGGGGATGAAACAGGCCCGAGACCCCGAATCGGTGGCGGTATATCCCGGGCCTCCACGTCGTCCTCCATTCTCCAACGAAGGGGTCGAGGTGCCGGCGCCGTGGAAGCACAACCTGCGCGGTCCGTTCTCGTTTCACGTGCAGGCCGGCAAGGCACGGCGCACTGTGCAGGCGAGCCGCGACGAAGGTTCGAACGGACTGGTGGACGGCAGCTGGCACACCCATGTGCAGTGCCACAGCTCCCTCGAACCGCACGCCTGCGTCGCCGAATGGAACGGCGATGACAAGCTGAAGGTGTGGGTGTCCACGCAGAGCTGTACCGACATGGCCGAAGATATCGCCAAGCGTTGGTGTCTCAAGCGCCGCAACGTTCACGTCCAGTGCCAGTACATCGGCGGGGGCTTCGGCGCCAAGGCAACCCTCGGCATCGAGATGGTCGCCGCAATCGAGTTGGCGAAAGCCTGTAAGGCGCCGGTTCGGATGGCCCTCGATCGCAGCGAAGAGTTGTCGACGGGTGGCATCCGACCTGGCGCCCAGGTCGACCTGGCCATGGCGGCGGGCAAAGACGGCGGCCTCGAGGCCGTCGACATCACGGCCTACAACGACGCGGGTGTCGCCATCGGCAGTAACGTCGGCATCTTCTTCCGGCTGATGTATCCCGGCTGCCCGAAGGCCATCACCGACTTCGACGTGGTGTCTCATGCCCCGCCCGGCAAGCCCTTTCGGGGCCCCGGCGGACCAGCCGCGTTCCTCGCCATGGAGAGCAGCGTCGACGCCATGGCCCTGCAGCTGGGCGAAGACCCCATCGCGTTGCGACGAAGGTGGGACGTGCACAAGATCCGACACAAGCTGTATGACTGGGCTGAGAAGGTGCCAATGTGGCAGGAGCGAGGCCCGGTCGCCGCCGACAAGGGGCGTTTTCGACGCGGTGTAGGCCTGGCAGCCAGCACCTGGTTCCACTTCGCCCAGTCCAACATCCAGGTCCAGGTCAGCTCCGACAGTGACGGCGTCACCGTTTCCTGTGCTGCCCAGGACATGGGCAACGGCACCCGCACGTCCATGGCGGCAGGGGTCGCCGAGGTGCTGGGCATCCCGAGGTCCGAAGTCGAGGTCCAGGTCGGGGACTCGCGGCTACTACACGGCCCACTGTCGGCCGGTAGTCGCACCACAACCACCCTGGTACCAGCAACCAAAGAGGCCACCAGCAGACTGGCCAAGGCTCTGGTCGAACACGCCCGCAAGTCCATGGGACTCGAGGATGCCCGCGCGGCAGAAGGCGGCGTCGCCCACAGCGGCGGCAAGGTGAGTTGGAACGAGGTGCTGCGCTCCGCCCCACCGATGAGCTTCACGGGACGACGCAAGGCGGACAAGGGCGGCTGGTACCTGCCCTTTGCCCTCAACGCAATTCAGATCGGCCGAGCGCTGACCGCGGCCGTTAGCATCATAGAGGTCGAAGTCGACAGTCGGCTCGGCAAAGTGACGCCCCGCCAGGTGTCCTACGGGATCGCCGCGGGCCGCATCGTCGTGCCCAGGCTTGCCGCCAGTCAGATCGAAGGCGGCGTCATCCAGGGGCTCAGCTACGCCCTGCTCGAAGATCGACGCCTGGACCCCCGCAACGGCCGACTGATCAGCCGCAACCTCGAGGACTACAGGATCGCGGGCCTGGGCGATGCGCCCGAGATCGACATCCACTTCGAGGAGTCGGGCTTCGAGCACGTCCGCGAGCGCATCCTCGGCCTGTCCGAGCTCTCGACCGTCGGCATCGCAGCGACGCTATGCAACGCCGTCCACCATGCCACCGGCTGGCGTCCTCGCGAGCTGCCGCTGCGCACAGAGCGCGTGCTGAAGGGACTGGCCGGATGATCCGCTTCCCCCGAACCGTAAACGAAGCCCGCCAGGCGGAAGGCGAGATCCGGGCCGGCGGCACGGATGTCCAGGCACGGCGGGCTACAGGAGTGGCCGTCGGCGACCTGGTGGACCTGCGCGATGTGGCTGGGCTCTCGGACATCGTCGAAGTCCCAGCCCAGGCCGATGGCGAGGGAGCAGACGCCGGTGCAGCGAAGCCCACACTACGCATCGGAGCCATGGTACGCAGTGCTGCTCTGTCAGCCGACGAGCGCATTCGGAGCGACTATCCCGCCCTGAGCCGCTGCGCCTCGGGCCCCATGCCCGAAGTCGCTCGCATCGCGACGATCGGGGGAGCACTGCTCCAGCGCGTACGCTGTCCCTACTTCCGCAGCCCCGAGTTCCACTGCCTGAAAAAGGGCGGAGACGAGTGCTATGCGCTCAGCGGCGACCACCTGCAGCACATTTGCTTCTTCCGGGGCCCGTGCATTGCGCCGCACCCATCCAGCCTGGGCATGGTGCTGCTCGCTCACGAGGTACAGATCGAGGTCAACGGCAGCGAACTGCGGCCCATCTCGACACTCTTCGAACCGGGATTTGATCCCACTCGCGAACACACCCTGGCCGCCGGCGAGTTGCTGACGGCGGTCCTGCTGCCGCCAGCGATGCCCGGCGAGAGTTCAGCCTACCTACGAGCCATCCAGGGCAACTCCGACGAGTGGCCCCTGGTCGAGGTGATGGTGCGCCTGGTGGTCACTGGCGGAAAGATCTCGTTCGCACGGGTCACCATGGGTGCGGTAGCCAACGCGCCGCTGCGACTACAGCAGGTAGAGGAGGCCCTGGTGGGCAAGGAGGTATCCGGCGAGAACCTGGCCGCTGCAGCTGCACTGGCAGTACAGGGAGCCGCGCCGCTACCGCAGACCGCCTACAAGCTGCAACTCATACCGACCATCGTCCTCGATGCCCTCAAGCAGGCGGCAGGAGACCAGGCATGAAACTGTGCCGATACCTTCGTTGGAAAAGCTACTACGGGCGCCAGTTCCAGGACACAGAAGAGCTCGAAGCCATGTTCGCCTGGAACGAGGTGCCATATGAGTGCCTTCGTACTGCCCGCAACTGGGGACCAGACGACCAGTTGGTGGCGCCAGAATGTTGCACTGAGGAGCGGGACTGCTTCGAGTTGTCCGAACTCTCGCCAAAGCTGAAGATCAGCTGATTCGGCTCAAATGTAGTCGCAGACGAATTCGGAAAAGTTGCCGGGACCGGCCAACTGGGCAGAAAACGCCGGAGCGTCGTAGTCCTCGCCAATCTCCAGGTAGATCGTGCCTGGTATATCCACTTCAGGATCACAGTCCCCGTCGCCGTCACGGTCGACGTAGAACAGGGTCAGGTGGTTGGTACCGACAAAGGCCTCCTCGGTCCACGTGGCCGAGAAACCACCGCCGCTAATCTGCTGGTTGTTGTAGACGAAGGTATTGGCACCGGGCGAGAGAGCGAGAATCACGTCTTCTCCCTCGTAGTCCTCAAAGCCCGTCGCGGTGAGGACAAAGGACACCGAGATGGGCTCCGGGTAGCGAGTCCACCAGACGCAGGTGTTGATGTCCTGGTAGCACAGCGGGTCATGCTGAACGCAGTGTGTAAACGCGTCTTGGGTAAGCTGGCTGAACTGCGAGAAGTCCTCGCAGACCAGTCGGCAGTTCCCAGACCGCCACTCGAAGGGACAACCGCCGTCCGCCCCCCCAGCCTCACGATCTGAACACAGCTGCTCACAGCGCTCCGAGATCAGCGGCTCCGAGGGCAAAATGGGCTCCCCCTGCCCTGGGACGGAGTCATCATCGTCCCCCGAGTTGCCGCTGCAACCGGCGAGCAGGACCAGGACAAGCAGGAAAACCCGCTGCATTCAGCCCTCACTGCTCCAGGGAGCCACGGTCCAGCCACTGAGGTCATAGTCGGACAGGCACTCATCGACGCGGCCGGTGAGCTTCTCGAGATCGCCGTTGTTCTCGGCCATGAACAGGTTCTCGAGACGCACGTTGTCGTAGTTGCCCGCGTAGCAGCGCTCAAAGAGCTCCTGGCGCGCGCCGAATTCTGTGCCGATGGCGTCCCAGGCAAGCTTCCACAGCTTGATCCGATCGAGAGCCTCTACGCCGGTACCCTGGTAGAACATGTCGATGTAGGGACGCAGCTCCTCGCTGACCAGGTCCCGGGCACTGGATGGCAGCTGAATGAAGCCGCCGCCACCGACCAGTTGCATGATCTCACGAACCTTGGGATAGATCATCGGGCCGAGGGCTCGCAGCGCGAAGATCGAGCGATGGCTCGGGGCCACGGTGCCGTTGGGCCCGGGATCGGGCGAAGCGCAGGCATCACGGACCAGGGCGTTGAACATGTTGGTGTAGGTGACGACTTCGCCGATCCTTACCCGGACGCCGCGCATGCCGATGGTGCCGTTCTGCTGGGCGAGCTTGATGAGCAGGCCAGTCATGAACTCCATCTTCACCGCGAAGCGCACCGCTCCGTGCAGCATCAGGTTCTGAGTCACCTGGGCGTGCACGAAGAAGCGATTGGCACGATCGGCATCGCGAAAGATCAGGCAGTTCTCCCAGGGAATGAACACGTTGTCGAAGATCAGGGTCGCGTCGTTCTCGTCGAAGCGGGACGACAGCGGATAGTCAAACGGCGTAGCCTGGTTCGCGTTGAGCTCATAGGACGGCCTGGAAATCAGCTTGAGCCCCGGCGCTTCGGTGGGAACGACGAACACCAGCGCATAGTCTGAGTCGTCCGCCTCGAGCGGCACCGGCGAGAAACTGAACACCAGGTTGCAGTGGGTGAAGACTGCCGCCGTACCCACCATCTTGGCACCGCTGACCACGAAACCGTCGTCACGCTCTTTCACCACCCGCACGTTGATCTTGGGCAGCTCGTGGGGGCGCTTGCTGCGATCCACCATCGGGTTCACACCGACGTGGTTCATGAACAGGACGTCGTCAGAGAGGCGCTCGTACCAGTCGGTGCAGTTGCTGCCGAAGGGCTCGAAGAAGTCCGGGCTGGCCCCGAGAGAGACCGCCAGCCCAGCCTTGTAGTCAGGACTCCGCGCCATGAAGCCGTAGTGCAGCCGAGCCCAGTGGCGCATAGCCTCGGCCCGCTCTTTGAGGTGGTTACGGGTGCGGGCTACCCGAAAGGCACGATGTGAGAGGGCGCCACGGGCGGTCTCCCAACCGAGCACCCCCTGGTGTTCGGTCTCGTGCAGCGTGTCGTACAGGTGCGCAATGGAACGGGCAGCCATCCGGAAGGCAGGGTGAGTGCTGACGTCGTTGACCTTCTCACCGGCAAGCCAGATCTCACGCCCGTCCTGGAGTGACTCCAGGTATTGCTCTCCGGTCAGTGCCATTCAAGACCCGTCTCGGGAGTCGACTGCAGAGGGCTAATTGTTGAGCGCCCCAGCATCGATCCAGCTTCGGATCCCGTCACGGATCTCCTGGGAAAGTTGCGAACCACCCAGCGGCATGTTGCTGCCACCCGCGCTTCCCTGATCGTGATCCAGCTTGTGCATCACAAAACTGTTCGCCGAATCTCCCGGCTCGATGCGATCCATTCCCGAAGACGTATTCACCGAAGGAACGTCCACCCAGGCGTCGTAGTTCTCCTGGTTGGTCGTTCCCAGGCTCTGGCCACCGCTACCGCCAGAGGACGAGTTGTGACAGCCGCAACTGGCATCGGTAATGGCAGCGACCTGGGTGAAGGTCCAGGCGGCCGGCGCGGTATCGTCGTCGTCGCCTGCGCTGTCGTCATCGCCTGCGCTGTCGTCATCGCCTGCGGTGTCGTCATCGCCTGCGGTGTCGTCATCGTCGCCTGCGGTGTCGTCATCGTCGCCTGCGGTGTCGTCATCGTCGCCTGCGGTGTCGTCATCGTCGCCTACGACGACCTCCTCGCTGGCTCCATTAGTTACCCACTCACGGATGTTGTTGATGGTCTCTTCGGAGAGGCAACCACCACCAACACAGCCAAAGGGCATGCGTGCACCGCTGCCGTCGATTCCATCCTCGTGCGTTCCACTGATCTTGCGAACCAGGTAGCTGCTGTCCGGGTCGCCAGCCTCGATTCGATTCACTGAAGGCAACTCCTGGGATGCTACGCCCACCAGGTTCGCATAGGCCGCGTCCATGGTCATCATGCTGAGACCACTCTCGCCCTCTTCTGTGAGATGGCAACTGCAGTTGGCCTCGATCACGGCATACACGTAGCCCCAGTCCGTTCCAGGCTCGACGTCAGGTTCCGTTGCACAACCCGTAGCCAGGAAGACCAGCGTTACAGAAAGGACACACAGGGAACGGGTGAGCAGGGTCTTGGCAGTCATTGCATCTCTCCTCGAGCGGTGGACTCGGCTCCTCCTCGTCCAATTTTCACCCTCAGTTCAAGGTCTTGAACAAGTGTGAATGTAGAGAATACTGGTTTCCGCTACATGATGGTATAGAAGGTCGAGACTTACCCGGGCAGGGTGTGAGGCGACCTCGATGAGCAACAGCCCTACTGAACTCAGTCCACTCTCCCTCACGCCGCTGCTGGAATATGTCGCGAGCCTCGACCTCGCGAACCCGAGCACAGCGCAATTCAGCCTGGAACGGGACTTCCCCACTGACGGTGCCTTCGTCACCGCGCTGGCAGCGCTGATGCGCGAGGGCGTAGCCGATGGCAGCCTGTGCAACCGAGGCGACGCCTCGGTCCGGTTCTCACGAGTGTTCCGGGCCGGCAGCGAGACTTGCGGTTTGAGCGCCGATGCCGTGCTCATGGACGGCCCGGGGCCGCTCCACCGGCATCCCCTCGGCGAGGTGGACCTGTGCCTCCGTGAAGCGGGCGAACCCAGGTTCGATGGCAAGCCGGCCGGTTGGGTCGTCTATGGACCCGGTTCGGAGCACGTACCCACCGTCACCGGTGGCACGATGCTCATTCTCTACTTGCTACCGCAGGGCTCGATCGAGTTCCTCTAGCCGAACCGTTCGGGCTCAGGGACGTGTCGCCGATTCAGCCAGCTCAGGCACCCGCGGCACGATGATCCGACACCAGCTGCTCGACAACACTCGGATCTGCGAGCGTGCTGACATCACCCAGCTCGTCGTAGATGCCGGCGGCAACCTGGCGCAGGATCCGCCGCATGATCTTCCCCGAACGGGTCTTCGGCAGACCGTTGACCAACTGGATTCGGTCCGGTGAGGCGATGGGGCCGATGACCTTGCGCACCTGCTCACGGAGCAAAGCGGCCAGTTCGTCGGAGTCGACATCTTCGTAGTCTCCCTGCGCCTGCACGTAGGCGAAGATCCCGGTGCCCTTGATCTCGTGAGGAAAGCCAACCACTGCCGCCTCGGCGACGCCCGCGTGGGCGACCAGGGCGCTCTCCACCTCGGCCGTGCCCATACGATGTCCTGAGACGTTCAGGACGTCATCTACGCGGCCGGTGATCCAGTAATAGCCGTCTTCGTCACGTCGGCAGCCGTCGCCGGTAAAGTACTTTCCGGGATAGGCAGCGAAGTAGGTCTCGCGGAAGCGCTCGTGGTCACCGTAGATGGTGCGAGCCTGGCCGGGCCAGGAGCGGGCGAGGCACAAGTTGCCAGACACACCGTTGCCCTCGAGGAGAGCACCGTCGTCATCCACGAGCACGGGCTCGACGCCAAAGAACGGCAAGGTGGCCGAGCCGGGCTTGCACGGAGTCGCGCCCGGCAGCGGGGTGATCAGAATGCCGCCCGTCTCGGTCTGCCACCAGGTGTCGACGACCGCGCAACGGCCCTCGCCGACGACGTCGTGGTACCACTCCCAGACCTCCGGGTTGATAGGCTCACCTACGGTCCCCAACACGCGAAGGCTCTTGCGAGAGCTACTCGTCACGTGGTCATCACCGAAGCGCGCAATGGCGCGAATGGCCGTCGGCGCCGTGTAGAAGATGGTCACCGCCAGGTCATCGACCACCTGCCAGTACCGCCCGGCATCAGGGTACAAAGGGGTGCTCTCGAACATGACAGTGGTCGCCCCGTTGGCGAGGGGGCCGTAGATGATGTAGCTGTGCCCGGTGATCCAGCCGATGTCGGCTGCACAGAAGTAGACGTCTTCCTCGTGCACGTCGAAGACCATCTCGTGGGTCAAAGAGGCATAGGTCAGGTAGCCGCCACTGGTGTGAAGAACCCCCTTTGGCCTACCGGTCGAGCCCGACGTGTAGAGCAAGAACAACGGGTCCTCGGCATCCATGGCCGGTGCCGGGCAGACCGGACGTTGACGCGCCATCTCGGCCTCGAGCCACAGGTCGCGCCCTTCGGTCATCGGCACCTCAGTGTCGGTGCGTCGCGCGACCAGGACGGTCTCGACAAAATCCAGACCAGCAACCGCTTCGTCAGTCGTTGCCTTGAGGGGAATGCTACGGCCGCCGCGCAGGCCCTCGTTGGCAGTAACCACCACCCTGGCGCGTGCGTCCAGGGTGCGATCACGTAGCGCCGAAGCCGAGAATCCCGCAAAAACGATCGAGTGAACCGCGCCGATGCGGGCACACGCCAGCATCGTGAAGGCAAGCTCAGGGATCATCGGCAGGTAGATGCACACCCGATCACCCTTGCTGACACCGAGGCTGGTGAGCACGTTGGCCATGCGGCAGACCTCGCGGTGCAGCTCGCGGTAGCTGATGTGCCGGTAGCTGCCCGCCTCGTCGCCGGCCCAGATGATGGCGGTCTTGTCGCCACGAGTCGCCAGGTGCCGGTCGATGCAGTTGTAGGCGACATTCAGTTGGCCGCCCGCGTACCACGAGAAGTCCAGGTGCTCATAACCACCGGAGCGCGCCTGGTTCGGGGCCTCGTACCAGCTGAGCCGCTCGCTCTGCTCCATCCAGAACGCCTCGGGCTCCGCCAGGGAGCGAGCATACAACTGCTGGTAGCCGTCCAGTGTTGAGACGTGAGACCTGGCTGAGATGTGTGGCTTGGCGGGGTACATGGGCTGCTCCTAGGCGATAAGGAGAGCCAGGGAAGCAGAGTCAGCCGCGTCCCGTCAAGCCTGCAGCCGGGCTAGTCCCGCGGCGTCTGGTACTTCGCCTTCCAATCGGCATAAGGCATGCCGTAGATGATGGCGCGGGCGTCGTCGTAGTCGAGCTCGTCACCCCGCTCCTCGGCGGCCGCTCGGTACCACTTGGCAAGACAATTCCGGCAAAAGCCGGCGAGATCCATGATGTCGATGTTCTGGACGTCGCTGCGCTCGCGAAGATGGCCAACGAGGCGGCGGAACGCAGCCGCTTCGATCTCGGTTCGTGTGCTCTCGTCCATTGCTCTTCCTCCCAGGAAACGGCGCTGCTCCACGGCATGGTAGCGGATCGCTGGATCGCCGGAGAAGGGGCCTCGAGCAGGGCTTGCTTCCAGCGCCGACATCGACTGAGCAGCCGCTGCTACAATTGCCAGCCCAGCACCCAATTTTCCGGGAGAGAACATGTCCGTCCTCATCAAGAATGGCCGCATCGTCACCGCCGTCGACGACTACTACGCAGACATCTACATCGAGGGCGAGAAGATCGTCCGCATCGGCCAGAAGCTCGACATCGGTGCAGACACGGTCCTCGATGCCACCGGGCGGCTGGTGATCCCGGGCGGCATCGACGCACACACCCACTTCGACATGCCGTTCGGCGGCACCGTCTCGGCTGATGACTTCAACACAGGTACCAAGGCGGCGGCCTTCGGCGGCACCACCACGATCATCGACTTCGCCATCCAGACCAAGGGTGAATCGACTCTCAAGGGCCTCGACGTCTGGCACGAAAAGGCCCAGGGCAATGCCACCATCGACTACGGCTTCCACATGATCATCACCGACATGCCCGATGAGCGACTGCCCGAAATGGAGCGGCTCGCCGAAGAGGGCCTCACCAGCTACAAGTTGTTCATGGCCTACCCGGGCGTGCTGTACGTGGACGACGGCACCCTGTATCGCGCCTTCCGACAGGCCGGTGAGAACGGCACCCGCATCTCGATGCACGCCGAGAATGGCATCGTCATCGACGAGATCATCAAGGGCGCCGTGCGAGACGGCAAGACTGCCCCTATCCACCACGCGCTCACCCGACCGACCCGCATGGAAGCCGAGGGGGTACACCGATCGATCGCCATTGCCGAGGTCGCCGACGTGCCCTTGTATATCGTCCACCTCAGCTGCGCGGACGCCCTGGAGCAGGTGAAGCTGGCTCGCATGCGCGGGGTCGACGTGATCGCCGAGACCTGCCCCCAATACCTGTTTCTGGACCAGAGCATCTACGAAGGGCACGACGACCCGTTCGCTGGCGCCAAGTGGGTCATGACTCCCGCGCTACGCGAGAAGTGGAACCAGGACGTACTGTGGTCGGGTTTGAGATTCGGTCACCTGGCCACTGTTGCGACCGACCACTGTCCGTTCTGCTTCAAAGACCAGAAGGAGCTGGGGCGCGAGAGCTTCACGAGCATTCCCAACGGTGCCCCCGGAGTCGAGAACCGAATGTCGCTGCTCTACCACGGCGGAGTAGTCGAAGGACGGATGTCTCTCAACCGCTTTGTCGAGGTCACGTCGACGACCCCCGCCAAGACCTTCGGGCTGTTCCCGAAGAAGGGCACCATCGCCGTCGGCAGCGATGCCGACATCGTCATCTTCAACCCCGACCGCAAGGAGACGATCAGCGTCAACAACTCCTTCACTCACCACATGAACGTCGACTACAGCGCCTACGAGGGGAGGGAGGTCCAGGGTTGGTCCGAGATCGTCCTCTCGCGCGGACGCGTCGTTGCCCAGG
The DNA here is from genome assembly GCA_964490445.1 of uncultured Rickettsiales bacterium. Taxonomy (GTDB): domain Bacteria; phylum Myxococcota_A; class UBA796; order UBA9615; family UBA9615; genus UBA6601. Next base: position 28,851 of record CAZBDA010000058.1, read on the forward strand.
ACGGCGCCCTGGTGACCGAGGGGGGTGGCGAGTTCATAAAGCGCGCCCGAGTCGGCGAACTGCTGCGCTAGAGCAAGCCGAACACGGGAGGATGAGCAGGATGACAGGAGTAGATTCAGCCAGCTTCAAGGCTGCACTCGGTCGCTTCCCCTCCGGGGTGACAGTCGTCACCGTACGCGGCGAGCAGGGGCAAGACCACGGCATGACCGCCAGCGCGTTTACATCGGTGTCTCTGGACCCACCACTCGTGCTGGTGTGCATAACGATGGGCAACTACAGCTACCAGCTGATCGAGCAGAGAGGCAGCTTCGCTGTCAACCTGCTCGCCAGTACCCAGCAAGAGCGCTCCAACCGCTTCGCCGGTGGCAGTGTCGATGACGACGGCCGCTGGACTCCCTGGCCCGAAGACCGGGACAAGTTTGCCGACCTCGACTTCAGCCGTGGCGAACACAGCGATGCAGCCCTGTTGGACGGCGCACTGGCGTCCCTGGATTGCTCGCTGGAGGCCATCCTGCCGGGTGGGGACCACGGGATCTTCGTCGGACGTGTGCAGACCGTGCGACTGTCCGATGCCGCGCAACTCGCTCCCCTGCTTTACTACTCCGGTGGCTACGGCCACTTCGCAGCAAAGTAGAGCCGCGTCAATCAGCGGCGCTCAGCCACCCGCACTGTCATCATCGTCACCAGTTGCACTGTCATCGTCGTCACCGGCAGCGCCTCTATGGGGTTCCCAGTCGATCGTGAAGGTCCAGGCCTGGTCCCCGTCGCCCTGCCAGCACATGATGCGCACCAGCATTGGGCCGCCGACTCCGGCGATTCCGGTCTCCACTTCCGCCGCCTCGGGGGCCGACTCAAGGCCCCACTGGTAACCGACCGACGCGTAGTGGGTGACGCTCCAATCGACGGCTAACACGTTGTAGTCGAGATCGGCCGAGGTATCGTCTGCGCCCACCCAGGTCAGCGTAAAATCCGCGGTGCCCTGGCAACCGAAGTTCACCCGGAACACGTCGATGTCGCCTGTCCACTGCACGCCGTCGTTGCCGCAGGTGGCTGAAGTCCCAGTAATGGTCACGTCGCCGTCCTCGCTCTGGATGACGTTGATCTCAGCCTCGGTGGTGCCGTCGTTGGGTTCCTGTTCGACCGACACGACCTCTGGGCCCGTACACAGTTCGAGGCCCATTCCGCCGCCATTGGTTCCGGTCCCTGGGTTGTCGGACTCACATGCAGCCATGCCGAGGGGAACGGCAAGCAGCAGCAGGGGCAGCAGGCTGTAGCGCTTCATCGGCCAACTCCGCAGGTTCGAAGGGCTAGAGCGTAGCAGGCCGGCCGGAACCACGCACAACCGCCAGGAGCCTCGAGGCGGGAGCCTGTTTGCCACGAGCCATCACAGGGCTCGGCTCTTCGACAGGACCTCTCGGGACCCAGCCCGGAAGACTCGAGCTACTGGCACACTCCGCCACCGCCTGGGCTGGCGTGCGGACAATGTTGACCGGCATTCCCAGCGGCAACCTCGACGTGATAGAGACGACAGGCCAGGGTGTCGCCACTCGAGTCGCCGAGCTCGCCCGCACTGGCGTCAAACAGCGAGGCGGCCGACCAGCACGCCTCGAAGTTGGCGTAGAGGGGCCCATCGGCGGTGCCCGAGTTGCCATCGTTGTCGATTACCCCAGAGCAGAATGCCAGCGCCATGCCGCAGTACGCCTCTTTCAGATCCCCTGTGCAGGGAAAGCCGGGCGCCGTGGAGCCGAGGCCGATGCTGCTGCCTCCAAACAGGTTGCCGTGTGCGCAGTGCTCACTGATAGGGTTCCCAGCGGCCACATCGGAGTGATAAATGCGGCAACCCAGCGTGTTGCCCGACGTATCGCCCCAGGCACCGGCAACGAGGCCACCCAGCACGGCAAGATCGCACTTCGCAGTACAGACAGCCTGTGTCTCGGCACAGTTGCTCACGCGAGAGGCGCAATAGTCGGCACAACCGGGACCGGACGAAGCCGCGCTGTCATCGTCGCCTGTACTGTCGTCGTCGCCTGCGCTGTCGTCGTCGCCTGCGCTGTCGTCGTCGCCTGTACTGTCGTCGTCGCCTGTACTGTCGTCGTCATCGCTTGCGCTGTCGTCGTCGTCACTTGCGCTGTCGTCGTCGTCGCCACCGCAACCGACCACTGCAAGGGGCGCTGCGATCAGCAGCGACAGGGACAGGTAGAGCCAGGGGTTTCGCCTCATCAATCCCTCGATTCCTCCGTCTGTCCCTGGCGGCGAGGCAATTCTCGGGCAAGGGACTGTGGAGTTTCATCGCCCGACTCTGCGGACTCGAACGAATAGAGCCTAGCAGGCCGATCGAAGCCACGCAGCATCGCCAGAACGGACGAGGCGGGACCGGCTTGCGCCGATCCCGCCTCGCATCATTTGCTCTTTATGCGAGCATCTTTACGACACTCGCAAGAGGCTCAGACTACTGGCAGGGGGCAGCTCCACCCGCGTGCGGGCAGTGAGTCGCTGCATCAGTCGCCGCCAGTGCTGCTGTCGTCGTCGTCGCCAGTGCTGCTGTCGTCGTCGTCGCCAGTGCTGCTGTCGTCGTCGTCGCCAGTGCTGCTGTCGTCGTCGTCGCCAGTGCTGCTGTCGTCGTCGTCGCCAGT
>CAZBDA010000059.1:0-9992 GCA_964490445.1 uncultured Rickettsiales bacterium
ACTGTCTCCGTCCTATTCGTTCCCCTGCTACATCTGCGAGCTTGAGACCGACAGCGACACCGGCTTCGTGAAGCCAATCAAGATCTGGGCCGCCCACGACTGCGGGCGGGTGCTCAACCCAATCGCCGTGGAAGGCCAGATCGAGGGTTCGATCCACATGGGCCTGGGACAGATCCTGTGCGAAGAGATGGCCTATGACGGCCCCAATATGCTCAATGGCAACCTGCTGGACTACCGAGTGCCCACCGCGAGCCAGACGCCTGAGATGGACGTAACCCTGGTCGAGAGCATCGACCCAGAAGGCCCGTTCGGCGCAAAAGAGTGCGGTGAGGGCGGCCTGGCACCGATCCTGCCGGCAGTCGCCAATGCGATCTATGACGCGGTCGGCGCCAGGGTGACTCGCCTGCCCATGACCCCGGATGTAGTGCTTGCGGCCATCGAACGGAAGGCCCGGCAGAAACGAAAGGAAACGGCAGCCCGCTCTGCTTGAGCGCCGACCCCGTTATGGAGCTTCCTTCCTTCTCCTATCACCGGCCAGGTTCACTGGCCGAAGCAGTCACTCTGCTCGACCGGTTCCAGGGAGACGTCGACATCGTCGCCGGCGGCACCGACCTGCTACCCAACTACAAGAACCGACTCAATGCCCAGGGAAACGTGGTGTCGCTGTCGGGAATTGCCGAACTCGGCGAGATCAGCCCGACCCGCATCGGTGCCACCGCCCGACTCGCCGAGTTGGAGCGACACAAAGGTCTCCTGGACCTGCTGCCGCTGGTGCCCGAGACCGCCTCGTGCATCAGTTCGCCGCCACTGCGTGAGCACGGCACCGTCGGCGGCAACCTCATGTTGGACACCCGCTGCTACTACTTCAACCAGGCGCCAATGTGGCGGGAAAGCGTCCACTTCTGCCTCAAGGCCGAAGGCAGCCAGTGCCTGGTGGTGCCCTCGTCCACGGGACACTGCTATGCCACCTACAGTGGTGAGTTGGCGGCTGCCTTCCTGGTCCTGGGTGCCAGCGTCGAGATGCTCGGACCACAGGGAAGTCGCGAGGTGCCGCTACACGAATTCTTCGCAGACGAGGGCATCATCCGGTTCAGTGACTCTCGCCCCGGTGAGTTGCTGGTGGCGGTGACCATCCCCAGCAGTGCCCAGGACCTCACCACCGCCTACAGCAAGCTGAGCATCCGCGACGCCATCGACTTCCCCAGCCTTGGCATCGCAGTGGGCCTGAAGATGGACTCGAAGAGCCGCATCGAGCGCCTCCACCTGGCGACTACCGCCATGTCGAGCCGACCCGAGTCGCTGGACGAAGTCATGAAACCCTTCCTGGGCGAGCGCCCGTCGGCAGGCCTTGCCGAGCAGATTGGAGAGGCCGCGAAGAAGGCTTCGGTGGCGTATCGCAATGTTCCGCTCGATCCGAAATACCGCCGCAAAATGGTCGCGGTATTCACCCGACGCCTGCTCGGACAACTGGAACCGGGCTTCCGTCCCTGAGACCCGCCGCTGTCCGGCCGAGAGACCCTATGGAACCACTGCAACAGACCGAGAGTGAAGAGGACGAGACCTCCCTTCAGGAAGACGAGCCCTTCAACGAGCGACTCTGGGAGCCGGTAGGCGACCTCGACCACCCCGACCTGCCGGACCCACTCTCGGAAGATGAGGAAGAACCCGTCGAGTCACCCTGGCTCCCAGTGTCCGATTCCAGTGATGACGACCAGGTCCTGGTCGAACCAGAACAAGACAAGGACGAGGTCCCCGACCCCTGGGGCCCCCTGGACGAACTATCCGATCCGCTCGCTTCCCTACCGAATCCGCGACCACCGGTGGACGTGCCGGCGGCCCTGCTGATGCCGCCGATGCACGAGTGGGGCAACTCCCGCGAAACCACTCGCAAGCTGCCCTGGCGCTCGACCGCGATGATCAGGCGGCCGGAGTTGGGCGAGTTGGTCTGCATCGCGGAACCCAGCTGTGGCAACAGCCAGCTGCTGGTCGCGACGTGGCAATGGACCGACCCCGGAGAATGCCGCGAGTTGATGTTCCGCATCGCCGATGACGGCCCCGAGCACCGGCTCGAGGTCGCCACTTCCGGTGAGCCATTGATCGAGTGCGAGCTCGAGGTCGCGCAAGAGATCCTGGTAGCACGCCTGGAACTGGTCGTTTCTCGCGGCGAGCGCGGACTCCGACTCGGGCGCGACCTCCTCGGTCGCCGCTTCCTCGTAGACCCAGCCAGGGACGACTTCGACGCCGAGTAGTGGGCGCTGGAGCTACAGCGCGAGCAAACCGACCGGGTTGCCCTCTCCCGTGTGGAACCACAGCGAGTTGCCGTTCTCCAGGTTGACGCCGTAGACAATGTCGCTGTTGGCGTAGAAGGCGCTCAGCGAAGTTGTCACCAGGCCACGCACCGGGGTGCCCTGGTACGGATCTGACCAGACCTCTTCCAGGCTGGCCTCATCCCAGGCAAACAGGGTGGCATCACTGCGGGCAGCCAGCAGCAGGTTGGCGCCGATCGCCAGCGCCTCGAAGACGCCGTCATCACCCATTTCCCCCACGGGATTACCCGTCAGCGTCAAGGCGCCCACACCCTGGCCGACAACGCTGTAAAAGACCGTCGTGCTGCCAACTGCCAGGTTGTCTACCTCGTCGTCGGTTGGATGCTTCCAGAGTTCGCCCAGGGTGCCCAGGGACAGGGCCACGACTCCATCAGCCAGGCCGGCGTACAGGGTGCCGCCGATCGCATGCATCCCAGTTACATAGGAATCACCACTCGGGTAAGTAGCCTGAACGCTTCCATCCGCCGGGCTGAGGCTGCGGATCGGATCGCCACCCAGAACCAGCGCACCCTGGGCAAACAACAACGCATCGAAGCTCGCACCGGTCAGGCCCTGGAGCAGGTCCTGAGTCCATCGCAGCGAGCCGTCACTGGTCTCGATTGCTGCCAGGGTTCCGTCGAGTGTCATTGCATACACCGCGTCGTCGCCGGGTCCGGCGAGCGCCACCACTTCACCACCCAGGGTCAACGGGGCACTCCACAGCACCTCGCCGCTGTCTTCGGCAAAGGCGGACACCTCCTGGCCGCTACCGACATACAGCGAGTTGCCGTCCGAGACGATGGACGCTCGAGCCGAGGGCGCCACAGAGCCCTCCCACAAAAAGGCATACGAGCCGAGACCGCCGCTCAGCGCCGCCAACTGCCCCTGGTCGGTCACCACGACGAAGGGCTCACCATCACCATCGTCGTCGAAGAACTCGCCACAGGCCCCAAGGACAGGCAGTAGAAAACAGAACGCAACCAGGACGGCCAGGGAACGTGTCACGAAAAAGCCCAACTGTCAGAAAGACACTAGAAAGCGGATAGGAAGTAGATGCGCCCTGCATTGGGCGCCGCACCGTCATTGAAGGGTGCGGCGATCACCAGGTCCGGTCCGCCGTCGTCATTGAAGTCCGCCTGCAAGCCCATAGCACGGCCAAATGCGTCCCCCTGGGCCTCGCCGAGCAACTGGTCGGGAATGGCCAGGCCAGCAGAGATGGGACCCACCACATCGCCGAGGGGACCATAGAGCACCGAGACCCGGCCCTGGTCACCGCCGTTCGGGCCATCGTAGCCGGGGCCTCCGAACAGGAGATCGACCTGGCCATCACCGTCCAGGTCCATGAGCGCGGCGGAACGACCCACCGCCTCGTTGCTGGCCACCTCGCCTGTCACTGTGAGGGCAGCGAGCTGGGTCCACGGCCCGCCGCTGGGACTCGCCCCGCCGCGGAGGAGCGCGAGTCTTCCCGGACAGCCTGTCGTGCAGGGGGCCCCAAGCAGCAGGTCATCGAAGCCATCGCCATCCGAGTCACCGCTCCCCAACCACGCGCCGAGCGTCTCCGCTGAGCCCACCGTCCCGGTGTACAGGAGTTGCATGTCGTCCATGTCCATACCCTGAGCCCAGCCGCTGGCACTGCCGAGACGCACGGCGACGCGTCCCGTGTCTGAAGACCAGCGAGGACTACCCACGGCAAAATCGGCAAAGCCATCGTCATTGATGTCGAAGTTACCGATCAGTGTCTGGCCGGAATACTCCTCGCCGACACTGCCGAGGTAGGTCGCATCGGCCTGATCGGCTGTGTAGGCGGCAGCCCAGGAGGAGCGACCGAAGAAGACCACCGTGCGGCCGCGCAGCTGGCCACCACCGGAGTCGAACCAGGGACAGGTGAAACCGAGGTCGCCGATGCCGTCACCGTCCACATCGCCGAGGCCTGCCACCGCGTTGCCGCAGTGCTCAGTGGACATGGCGCCCGAGATGATGACGTCTGCGGTGGCGGCAGACCAGTCACCAGAATTCGCCACTGGCCCCCCGAAGTAGACGTACACCTGGCCGGCAGGAGTGGTGGGAAAGGAGACACCATTCTGTGGGGCACCAATGATGAGGTCGTCATAGGGTGCGCCGCCCTGCCCGGTAGGACCGCCGACATCGGCGACCGAAACGCTGTAACCGAAGTAGTCGCCACCCTCGAGGCCAGTCACCGTCGCGAAGGAATCGACGGGGCCCGAGGCATTGACGGCTGAGTAAGGCTCACCGAAGAACAGGTGCACGCGGCCGGAAGTGCCCTGGTACAGCGGCACACCCACCGCGAAGTCCGACAGCCCATCACCGTTGAAGTCGCCACCGCTGCTGATGGAGTCGCCGAGACGGCCGGAGCCATCGCTACCGCTGGTCTGCGGCTGCAACAGGCCAACCGGTAGGCTGCCACTCAGCCGTTCGTCGATCTCGTCGTTGCAGTTGTTGTCGAAGCCATCGAGGAATTCCGGCGCCCCGGGATAAGCCTGCGGGTTGAGGTCGTTGCAATCGCCGCCGCAGGCCGTAATCCCATCGAGATCCTCGTCGGTGTTGGTGTCCTCGTCGACGATGTTGTCGCAGTCGTTGTCGATGCCGTCACACTGCTCCGGACCGGTCGGATACACAAAGGGGTTGAGGTCGTTGCAGTCGGGCGGGCTGGCGCAGGTCGTCCAGGAGTCTCCGTCGTCGTCAAAGCCGTTATCGATCACCCCGTCGCAGTCTTCGTCGACGCCATCGCAGACCTCGATCGCGTCGGGATTGATGTCCGCATCGTAGTCATCGCAGTCACCACCACCGGGACAGCTGGTATAGCCGTCGCCATCCTGATCATAGGCAGGTGGGTCCAGCGTTCCATCGCAGTCATTGTCGATGCCATCGCACTGCTCGGGCGCACCCGGCCAGTTCGCGGGGTTGCCGTCGTCACAGTCATAGTCGCTGCAATAGCCGTCGCCGTCGGCATCGGGCAGGTCCCCCTCGTCGACAAAACCATCGCAGTTGTTGTCGTCACCGTCGCAGATCTCGTCTGCGCCGGGAAAGGACTGGGTGTTGTAGTCGTTGCAGTCCGCCTGCTCACCGCAGGTCTTGAAGCCATCGCCGTCCTCGTCATAGCCCTCGTCGATCACTCCATCGCAGTCGTTGTCCACCTCGTCGCAGCGTTCACCGCGATCCGGATACACGGACGAATCGGTGTCGTCGCAATCCTCAGGCGGCAAGAAGCCGTCGCCGTCACCGTCACTTGAGCCAGAGCTACCACATGCCGACAGCAGCAGGGCGAGGACAAGGATGGGGAGGACAAGACCCGGAACCAGCTTCATTGGACGGGCAGTGTAGCAGCCCGAAGCAGCCACTACGGCAGGCAGCAGGCGGCCCGAGGCGCAGGAACTACTTGGGGCCGGTGATGTAGCCGGCGACCGCCGATGCGGCAACCACCAGTGGGCTCGCCAGGTACACCTGGCCGGGGCCCGAACGGCCAGGGAAGTTCCGGTTGATTGCCGATACCGTGACATGTTCTCGAGTCCGCGAGGTGCCCGGGCCTGCGTTGATGCAGGCGCCGCACGATGGGTCGATCAACTCGACCCCCACCTGCTCGAAAATCTCGATGTAGCCCTTTTCGCGAGCATATTCCTTGATCTTCTGGCTGCCGAACTGGATGTAGGCATGAACGCCGTCGGGAACGTGCTCACCACGCTCGAGCGCCGGGCCGAGCACTGACGCGTACTGGTCCATGTCGCTGCGCTTGCCGCCGGTGCAGGAACCGCCATAGGCGATGTCGACTGCAATGGGAGCACCCAACTCGGTCAAAGGCACACCGTTGCGCGGATCCCCGGGGGTCGCGACCATCGGCACGATCTCGTCGAGTCGCACATCGAAAGACGCAGCATAGGTGGCGTCGGGATCACTCTGCAGGCAAGCCGCCTCGAGTTCCGCACGGTCGAGGCCCGAGCGCATCTTCATGAGGTAGTCGAGGACCACTTCGTCGGGTTCGACGATGCCAGTGGTGGCGCCAGCTTCCACCGCCATGTTGGTGAGCACGGCGCGCTCGTCGAAGCCCAGGTGCTGCAGGCCCTCGCCGGCAAACTCGAGCACCTGGCCAATGGCGTGGCTGCCCTTGATGTAGGGCTGCGCCATCAGGTGCAGGATGATGTCCTTGGCGGTGATGCCACCGGCCGGCTTACCGAGCAGGTTGAAACGCACGGTCCTGGGAACCGTGACCCGCACGTCGCGGGTGTACCAGGCATTTGCCATGTCGGTAGCGCCGACGCCAAAGGCGAAGCAGCCCAGCGCCCCTGCCGTGCAGGTGTGGGAGTCAGTACCACAGACAACCTGGCCGGGAAGAGCGAGGTCATCGAGCACCGCGTTGTGGCAGATGGCCTCCGAACCCTTGGTCCCCTCGTCGCTCTGCATCTCGTCGTAGAGCCGGATCCCCTGTTCGTGGGCAAAGGTGCGCTGTACCTCTGCGAGGTTGTCCGCGCGCTCCAGCAGGCCGAGGCTGCGGTGTTTCTCGGGCATGACATCGCCCAGGAAGGTGAGGTGGTCCCGGAATGCAAACACACTGTCCGGATCGGCTACCCGCGCAGCAGCACCGAGGGCATCCTTGAACAGCGACGAGCACATGGCAGTGGTGTAGTCGTGGCTGAAGCGAATATCCGCACGCACGAATACTGCGTCGCCAGGAGCGACCGCCGGGATGCCCAGCCTGCCGGTCGCCGCATCCGCAACAGCGCGACTGGCAATGATCTTCTCGACGATGGTCATGGCTCGCGCAGTCGTCTCGAGGGACGGCGGTGTCACCGAGCCAGCGAGCCGGGAACGGTTGTAGTTGAACAGGCCTCCGTGCAGGACGATGCCGCGCGAAATCGGGTCGAGGCCAACCAGGAACTCCTCCATCGGGATCGACTCACCCGCCTGGATCCGAGCAATAAGACCGAAGTCGGTAGAGGTCAGCAGACCGATGTTCTGGGCATTCTGTCCGTAGATCTTCTCGATTGAGCGCGCTATGACCAGGCGGATGCCAGCGTACAGCTCAGAGTAGGGAGCAGTCTCTCGCGACGAGCCGCAGCCCTTGCTCTCTCCTGACACCAGGACTGAGAAGCCGCCGCCCTTGAGGTCGCCGGGCGCGATCGACTCGCCCCGCAGACCGACCAGAGAGTGGTGACCGAGTGTCTCGTCGTAGTAAAAGCAGGTCCAGCCTGGGGTGATTTCATCCGTCGAAATGTTGTTCACGAGCGGCAGTTCAGGGTCGTAGCCACCTAGATCACGGCCCTGCAACTGCGAGCGCACGAGATCAGCGTCCTCGGTGAGGAACAGGACCCGACCCGGAAAATGAACCCGGTCAGCTTCGGCAACAGAGGGCTTGTCCACGGTCATGAAAGTCCTCGACAGGAAGCGCTGGACGGCTGCGTACGCGGGGCCCGGGGAAGTCCAGCACTCCTCCAGTACGCTATCTTGTCTTCGTTCGTAGCGAGCAACGTCGATGACACTGCTCGATTGACACCCTAATTACCTCCGGAATGTCCCGAAGTGAAGCCCGCAAATGCTGCAACAGCACGACGAGAGCGACTGTTGGAGCGATTACACCTATGCCTGGACCACGGAGATCTCAGCTACGCGCGCAAGTTACTCGAGACGCTGAACAAGGGCCCATCGGGTCCCGACGCGGCATTCGCCCAGTGGCGATGCCTGAGCCTGGAAGACCCCCTGGAGCCCGCCCTGGTCGCGGCTCGGGAGGCCGTGTCAGCCTTTCCGGAACAAGCCAAGTTACACCATGCCCTCGGCTGGACTCTCGCCGAACTCGGCCAGCACGAAGAGGCAGCAGCTGAGTTCGAGGAGACGTGCCGACTGAACCCCGACGACGCGGACCACTGGCACGACCTGGCGGTGACCCGGGAAGGCCTCGGCCAAACGCGCGCCATGCGAGAGGCCTTTGTGCAGGTCTATGCGCTCGACACCGCCGAGCCCCGACCGCCGCACCTGTTCTCGACCGAACAGATCCTCAGCTGGGCCGACCGCGCCGTACGCCTGCTTCCCGGTGAGGTGGTCGAAGCGGTGAAGATCCTGCCCATCTTCGTGCAGGATTACCCCGATGACTGGATCCTCGAGGAATCCCCCTATGATCCGCGCCTGCTGGGACTCTTCGACGGCCCGACCTTCGCCCAATGGGAGGCCATCGACTCACCTCAGAGCACGCCGCACGTCTACCTGTTCCAGCGCAACCTGGAACGATTGTGCCCCGACCCGCGTCTGATGGCAGAGCAGGTCAGGGTCACGGTGCACCACGAGATCGGCCACTTCCTGGGCCTCGATGAGCAAGACCTGGTGGAGCGGGGGCTGGGATGAACGAGTCGCTGGCAGGTCCTGTGCTGGTCACTGGTGCCAGCGGCTTCGTCGGACGCCATGTCGTGCCCGGCTTTCTTGCCCGTGGGGCCACTGTGCACGCCCTGGTACGCGACCGCGGCAAAGGGGCTGACCTCGAGGCCGCCGGCGCACGCCTGTTTCAGGGCGACCTCCTCGAGCCGGCCTCCCTGCGCCAGGCCGCAGAGGGCTGCGTTGCCGCCCTGCACCTCGCTGGACTCGGCTACTCGTCAGACTCGGACGAGAACCACCGGGTCAACGTCGAGGGCAGCCGCAACCTCGCCGTGGCATGTCACGAGGCAGGGGCGCACCGCGTGGTCAACATCTCGTCGACCTGCGCAGGGCGAACGCTCAAGGACAGCTACGGAACGAGCAAGGCGCTCGCCGAGGAGCAGTTCGACCTGCCCGAGCTGCGGGTCACGCACCTGCGGCCGACGATGATCTACGGCCTCGACAGCGAGGAGTTCTACAAGTTCTCCGAGACCATACGCCGCTCCCCGGTGGTCCCGATCCCGGGAAATGGCCGCTTTCGCCTGCAACCGGTGGCGGTGGACGACGCCGTAGACCTGTTTTTTCGAGTGCTCTGCAGCAGCTCGGGCATCGGCGGGACCTATGACGTCGCTGGCCCCAAGCCGGTGTCCATCAACGATTTCATCGCCCTGGTGGCAGAGGCGCAGGGCGCCCGCAGCCGACCATTCCATGTCCCGGGTGCCCTCGCACTGCTCGGAGCGCGTATCCTAGGGAAGCTGATGTCGCATCCACCAGCCAACATCGACCAGGTAATGGCCTTTCTGCAGAACACCGAAGTGGACATCGAACCGACAATGAGGGACTTCGAGTGGCAACCCCGGCCGCTCCATCAAGGACTTCTCGAGACGTTTGGAGCGGATTCATGACCAGCTTGACCGCCAGGATCCTTGCCCCGCTGTGCGGGCTGCTACTGGCCGTCCCGGTAGCAGCGGAAGAGGCCGCTCAGCCTGAGCCCGAGGAGAGTGCACAGAGCCAGCCTGCCGACGACCCACTCACTGCCCGCTTGAAGCAGGAGGTTGCTCGCTACTACACCGGCATCGGCAGCGAGGCGACCGAGGCGGAGATCCAGTCGGGACTCCAGTCCGCCCAGTTCATGCTGCTGGACGGAGTCTCCATCGAGCGGATCACCGCCGCCATAGACAAGGCGATCAGTCTCCACAACCCAGGCCGACGGATCACCTTCGAGGTAGCCGTTCCGCTACGGGTGCTGCCGGCGAAAGAGGCCAGACCTGCGGCGGCGCAAACAAGCACCTCGGAGACTCCAGAAGCCAGGGCCGACGACCCTCTCTACGC
>CAZBDA010000059.1:10002-30958 GCA_964490445.1 uncultured Rickettsiales bacterium
AGCGCGACGAGCGACGAGCCAAGCGCAAGGCGGCAATCGACGCGCGTCGCAACCGCATTCGTCTGCACCGACAGTGGGAGAAGCGCACCATCGAGAAGCGCGTTCTCCTCTCCGTGGGAGTGCCTGGACTGGTCATTCCCTACACGATGGGCTTCTTCATCGCTGGAATCATGAACCTCAACGGCGAGATACCCCACTCGTGGTCCTGGATCACCTCGCTACCGGTGCTGGGGACGGCCCTGCTTGGCATCTGGACCGAGGGCGATTACCCGTGGTTCGCGCCGTTGACGGTGTTGCAGGCGAGCGGGCTTGCGCTGGTGATCGTCGGGCTCGCACTGAAGGTCGACCGACCCTACGACAAGGACCCCACCGCGGTGAACATCGGCAAGCGACGAGATGGCCGAAGCGTACTATCGATACGGGCCGGGCCGATGGGTCTGGGGGGCTTCCTTGAGGGACGCTTCTAGCTGAAGGCGGAAATGCCCGTCAGGTGCCGCCCAATGGTCAACGTATGGATGTCGTTGGTGCCCTCGTAGGTCTTGACTGACTCCAGGTTCATCATGTGACGCATGATCGGGAACTCGTCGAGGATGCCCATGGCACCGTGCATCTCGCGGCTGAGCCGGGCGATGTCGAGGGCAATTCCGACGTTGTTCAGCTTCGCCACCGATACCTGGATGGGGCTCAGGTTGCCCTCGTCCTTGAGGCGTCCGATGCGCCAGGCCAGCATCTGCGCCTTGGTGATTGATACGGCCATCTCGGCAAGCTTCTTCTGCACCATCTGGAAGCGGGCCAGCGGTCCCCCGAACTGTTGCCGCTCCAGGGAGTAACGAAGCGCTGAGTCGAAGCAGGCCTGCGCTGAGCCCAGGACGCCCCAGGAGATGCCGTAGCGAGCCTGTGTAAGACAGCTGAGCGGACCCTTGAGGTTGCTCGGCGACTCGGGCAACAGGGCGTCGGCGGGCAGCTTGCAGTCCTCGAACACGAGTTCACCGGTAAGGCTGGCCCGCAGCGACCACTTGTTCTTCAACTCGGGGGCCGAGAAGCCCGCCGTATCACTCTCGACGACAAAGCCACGAATCGTGTCGCCATGGTCCTCTTTGACCTTCGCCCAGACAATGGCAAGGTCGGCAATCGGCGAGTTGGTGATCCACATCTTGGCACCACGCAGGATCCAACCGTCAGAAGTACGCTCAGCGCGGGTCACCATGCTGCCGGGATCGCTGCCGTGGTCGGGTTCGGTGAGACCGAAGCAGCCAATAAGTTCTCCCGAGGCCAGCTTCGGCAGGTACTTCTGCTTCTGCTCCTCGCTGCCATAGGCATAGATGGGCCACATGACCAGGGAGCCCTGTACCGAGGCGGCCGATCGGAAGCCCGAATCGCCACGCTCGAGTTCCTGCATCGCCAGGCCGTAGCTGACATTACTGAGCCCCGGGCAGCCGTAGCCCTTGAGCGAGGGCCCGAACAGGCCCAACTCGCCCATGGTCTTGAGCATCTCCGTGGGGAAGGTCGCGGCCCGGTGATGCTGTTCGATGATGGGCAGCACCTCGTCATCGACGAAACGACGCACCATGTCTCGGACCATGCGCTCCTCGTCCGTCAGCAGGCTGTCGAGATCGTAAAGGTCCAGCTCTTGAAACTTGGCGGAGATGGTGAGCTCAGTCATTGGGTTCGGAAGCCTCGCGAACGTGGGTTGCCGGAGAAATCGCGCGGATTGTAGGGATGGTGCCCAGGGGTGTCCACCCGCATTCCAAGGACAGTGGCTACGGGCTAGTTCGAGGCGCTGTCGTCGTCGTCGCCTGGGGCCGAGACCGTGTTGGCCAGCAGGCCCACCAGGAACGCTCTCTCCGCAGGGACGCAAACGTCATGCTGGGCCAGGTCGTAGACCTCGGCGATGAGGTTGTCCTCGTCGAGGATGAAGAGTTCCCGCGGGGCGGCTCCCCAACTGTCGCCGACCGCAGCAGTCGTATCATCCTGGAACAGGGGCAGGTCGACCAGCGCCGTCATCAGAGAGTTGCCCGCCTGCTGACCCGGGGCGTTCACACCGAACAGCTTGATGCCAAGGCTCGCGTGGTTGGCATCCAGGTCCGATTGCACATCTTCGAGGCAGATGAACTCCAGCAGAGACGGAGTGTCCAGGGCGTCGCCGAAATACCAGGCGGAGACCAGGCCGAGGTAGTCCCTCGGCGAGACCAGTTGCGCGAAGCTGGACGAAGTCGTGTTCTGATCCAGGAGGCTGAAATCGGGGATCAGCAGGATGACGCTTGCCTCCCCGGTAGACGAGTTCGACTGGGGGTCCGACGATTCCACCACGCAGGTCCACTCTTCGCCGGTATCGGTGTGCGACGACGCGATGGTATCCCCTACTTCCACGGTCGTGCCGGCTCCCAGAAAGCCGATGCCATCAAGTTGCCAGGAGATGGCATGGCTGACGGCATGGCCGTCGGGGTCGACAGCAGCTGCTGTGAAGGAACAAAGCAGGTCATCCGCGCCAGGCCGGGGATCGGCAGGAGAGATTTCGACCACCGGAGCATCCGGTGCGGCGTCGGCGATCACAAATGGCAGCGGCGACGACACCTGCGAGCCCTGGGCTTCGCCGTCGTCCGGGGTCACCGTCACCTGGATCGACTGCCCCAGGGAAAACAGTGCACTGTCCAGTTGCGGAGAGTCCGTACCGACAGCAGCGCCGTCCACTGTCCAGGCGTAGTGGTAACCCGGTGGATCATCGGGATCCAACCAGCCCGCGGGCAGCGCTGTGAGCGACGTGTTGGTGTAGGCAGGGTCCGGTGAAATCGCCACCGAAGCCACACTCGGCGGCGTGTTGAGGATATCGATGGTGGCGCTGCTCAGCGGCGCTCCCGCTTCCTCACCGTCGAAGGGCACGACGATCACCTGGACCTGCTGGCCCTTGTCGAAGTGTTCACCCGTCAGGGTAGAGGCCGTCGTCACAACCGGCTGGCCATCTACCAACCACTCGTACTGCCAACCGGCAACCGCATCCTCAGGATCGACATCTGTATAGCCGTCTCCCAGCCCGACCAGAGTGCTGGTCTCAAAGGCGATGCCCGGCGTGGTTTCGCTGGAGACGAGTGCCACCGACTGGGCGGTCGGCGGCGTATTCGCCACCTCCAGGATCTCGGACTGGCGGTGGGTGCCGCTGCCATCCAGGTCCACAGGAACCACCCGGCAGCGCAGTTCATCGTGCTTGTCGAAGGAGGCACCATCGATGGTCTCGCTGGTAAGCGACGGAGTGCCATCGACAAACCACTGGATCTGGTAGCTCGCTTCGGAGTCCGCAGGATCCGGATCGACCCAGCCCACCGGGATACAGGTAAAGGTCGCCTCCTCGCCTCCCGAGTTGGGACTGATCTCGACCGAATCAATCTCCGGAAGCGTGTTCAGAATCACCACGTGGTTGGACTCGACCGCCTCGCCGGCCAGGCCGTGACTGTCTGTAGGTACAACCTGGGCCCACACCTCCTGGTGCTTATCGAAGTGCTCGGCAGCCAGGGCAGTGGTGACCTGGCCCGTCACCTCGTCGCCATCGACAAACCACTGGTACGCAACCGTCACCCAGTCTCCGTCGACGTCGGTGACGGTCGCACTGGCGGTGAGGGTGTCGCCCTCGTGGGCATCCTCGGGAGAAATCGAGAAGTTGGCCACCGTGGGCGCCGCGTTGCCGACCTGCACCGTATCGAGTGCGGTCGTACCATCCTCGATGCCGTCCGACGGCACGACCTGCACAGTCCAGTAGTCACCCTCTTCTGTGTAGCTGCCAGGAATGGTCAGCAATCCGTCGTACGACGAACTGCTGACGCCGTTGCGAGACCAGGTGACGGTCAGCACGACAGCATCACCATCCGCATCTTGGTGCACCGCCTCGAGGACCAGGTCCGAATCGGTATCCGCCGGATTGGGCGAAATCGCCACTTCGACGCTGGGAGGGCTGTTGACGATGGTGACCGAAGCACTCGCCGGCGAGCCCACGTGCTCCAACTGGTCATAAGGCGTGACCTCTACTGCCCACAACTGGCCACGCGCAGTCAGCAGATCGGGAATCAGCGCTGTGTCCGCGAGGTCGGCCCGCTCGACACCGTCTTGCATCCAACGGTAGCGATAGCCGGCAAAGTCACCGTCGGAGTCGTGGGCCTCGGTGAGGATCTGCACTTCCAGGTCAGCCTGTGTGTCGGGAGCTTGCGGCGAAATCGCGATCTCGGGCGCTGCGGGCGCGCTCGCCAACTGACTGGGCTCGGTCCTGCAGGCGCCCGACAGGACGAGGAGCAGGGCGAGGACAAAAAGCAGACAGCAACGGAACATGGATGGAGCCTCCGCGAACTGATTCAGCCCGGTCGGGGAATCTTAGCAGCGAAAGACAGCCGGTTGGCGGGTCCAGACACGCCTTCAGAGGCCGCGCTGGTAGCGGTCGACCATCCGCTTGTGCTCCGCGTAGGTCTCCGAGAAGTGGTGGCTTCCGTCGTTGCGCGAGACAAAGAAGAGGGCTTTCGTCGACAAAGGCCAGAGCACAGCATCGATGGCGGCCACGCCGGCGCCAGCGATGGGCGTAGGCGGCAGGCCCTTGATCACGTAGGTGTTCCAGGGGTGCTCTCTGCGGATGTCGCCCCTGCGGATGTCGCCGTCGTAATCCTTCAGCCCGTAGATGATGGTCGGATCGCTCTCCAACCTCATGCCTCGCTTCAGGCGGTTGTGAAATACCCCGGCGATCTGCGGGCGCTCCTCTGCCCTGCCGGTCTCCTTCTCGACGATGCTGGCGAGCACCATAACCTCGTAGGGGCTCATGCCGAGTTCAGCGGCCCGCTGGCGGCGACGCTGATCCCAGATCTCCTCGAAACGCTGCGCCTGGACCTCGAGCACAGCGCGCGCGTCAGTACCCTCGGCAAACGAGTAGGTATCGGGAATCAGTACCCCCTCGAGGCGCGGCGGAAGCGGCGATATGGAGAGACCGAGACTGGCGATGAACTGGGCGTCCCCGGCCAACTCGACGTAGCGTTCGGCCGAGCCGAAGCCAGCCGCGGCGCAGCGCAAGCCCATCTCTTCGATGCGCAGGCCCTCTGGAAAGGTCACAGCAACGGTCAACTCCTGGGCTTCTAGCAACACCTCGAGCACCTGTGCGGGAACCTGGTCGGTCCAGAATCGGAAGCGGCCGGCACGTAGTTGGGGGGTCGCCTTGTGATAGCGCAGGAACAGGGCGAAGTATCCGGCATCCGTAACGACGCCCTGCTCGGCCAACAGGGCCGAGATAGCGGACGGACCACTACCCCGCGGAATCGTGACAATCTGCTCCTCGTGCTCGGCCGACGGCGCAGTCTCCAGGAAGCTGTTCACCTGCGCGTGGACCACGAATGCAGCGACTCCAACGACCAGCACCATCGCCAGAACCCACTTCAGCAGCACAGAGCCACGAGCAGGCCTGCCGGCGGCACCGAGCACGGTCGTCGAGGCCCTGCCCTGAGCGCGTTTCATGGTCTCGTGTCCATCGGTACCATCAGTTCTGATCGAGATAGGACTGCAGGATCAACACTGCGGCGACCTGGTCGATGACCTGCTTGCGCTTGCTGCGTCGCACATTGCCCTCGATCAGGGCCCGTTCCGCCTCGGCTGTGCTGAAGCGCTCATCTTGTAGGACGATGGTAACACCCTCCAGGGCGGCTCCCAGGGCCTCTGCCATGCGCCGCGCCTCGCGCGCCGAGTCCCCTTCACTGGCGTCCATGCGCAGGGGCAGGCCGACGATAATCCTGCTTACCTCGCGCTCCCGGACCAGTTCGGCCAGCTCTGCGACATCGGCTTTGCGGCCAGTGCGCCGCAGAGTCCGGACCGGCTGCGCGAACATCCCGAGCGGATCGGAAATGGCGACCCCGATGGTGACTGTTCCGACATCCAGACCAAGACTGCGCACCGCTGACTCCGTTCGCAAGCGAGCTACCCGGTGGGCCTGCTCGGTTCGACCCGTGCCCCGGGGCTGCGGATGATAGCATCGCCGGGCATGAACGCCCCCGCCCAGCCACGTGCCTGGATCGTCAGCCAGGGCGAAGAGATTCTCACGGGCCTGGTCGTCGACACCAACGCCAACTTCCTGTGCGGCCGACTGACAGACCTCGGCATGCGTGTCCGCGGCGTGGTCACCGCTGGGGACCAGCGCGAAGAGATCGCGAGCGCCCTCAGCAACGCCACGGACAGCGCGGAAGTGGTGGTCTGTACCGGTGGACTGGGGCCCACGATGGACGATCTCACGGCAGAGGCCGCCGCGCTGGCTTTTGAACGACCCCTGGAATTCCACCCCGAGGCAATGGCCCAGGTGGAGCAGAGATTCGTCGCAATCGGCCGGGAGGCGGCGACTGCGGACCGCCGCCAGGCGATGCTGCCGAGGGGAGCACGCTTGATCCCCAACCTTCTCGGCACAGCGCCGGGTTTCACGCTGGAGACCGCACCGGGCCGGCACAGCTGGTTCCTGCCGGGGGTACCCAGCGAAATGAAGCCGATGTGGCACGACTTCGTAGACAAAGATGTGCGTCAGCTTTTCAACATCGAAGCCCCACTGCGACGACTGTTTCGCGTGATGGGTCGTGGCGAATCGCGCCTCCAGGACCTGCTCGGTGACCTGGCAGACCGTTATCCGGGGATCGAGCTCGGGTTCCGGGCCCACATGCCCGAGAACCAGGTCAAGCTGGTCACCGAGTCCTGCAATGCACAAGCCCTGGAGTCCGCCGTAAGCGAGGTCCGCGAACGGCTGGGCCGCGACCTGTTCTCCGAGGAAGAGCAAGCCGGCCTGGCCGAAGTGGTAGGCAGGATGCTGCTGGAACGGCGAGAGCGGCTGGCTCTTGCGGAGTCCTGCACCGGTGGCCTCATCGGCCATCTCTGCGTCAGCGTCCCGGGCAGCAGCCAGTGGTTGGAACGCGGCTTCGTCACCTATTCCAATGCCGCCAAGGTGGCACAGGTCGCGGTGCAGGAAGCGACCTTGGAGACCCACGGAGCTGTGTCGGAAGAGATTGCAGCAGAGATGGCGCGAGGTGCACGGCTGGCGGCCGGCACAGACTGGGCCGTCGCCGTGACGGGCATCGCCGGTCCGAGCGGCGGCTCGCCCGACAAGCCGGTCGGTACCACCTGCTTCGCCGTGGATGGCCTCACCGGCACTCGGACCCGGACTCTTCGCTTCGGCAGAGACCGCAACAGCAACCGCTCGTGGAGCGCTGCCATTGCCCTGGACATGCTGCGAAGACAGTTACTTCGGGCGGGTCAATAACTGTCCCGGCTTGACTGACGAAACACTTGATCAGAGGCCGTTTCGCAGGGATACTTTCAACATACAAGGAATCCACTTGAACTGAACTCCTGTTCAGGTTAGCCTCCTTTCAATCAACACGCGTATCGACCCTTTCCCGAACCCACCCACTCTCAGCGAATACCGGAGCAGAAAATGAAGCGGAAAACCACTAGCAGCAGCCCCAGTCCCGTCACCGGTGACAAGCGTTTCGAAGCCCTCGACCTGGCGATGACCAGCATCGAGCGGAACCACGGCAAGGGCGCGATCATGCGCCTCGGCGAGAACCAGGCTCTAAACGCCGAACTCGAATCGATCTCAACCGGCTCCCTGGGCCTGGACATCGCCCTGGGCATCGGCGGCCTGCCCTGCGGCCGGGTGGTCGAGATCTATGGCCCCGAGAGCTCCGGCAAGACCACTCTGGCCCTGCAGACAATCGCCCAGGCTCAGAAGCAGAGCGGCCTGGCTGCATTCATCGACGCCGAGCATGCTCTCGATGTCACCTACGCCCGCAAGCTGGGGGTTCAGACCGACGATCTCCTGGTCAGCCAGCCCGACTCCGGAGAGCAGGCCCTCGAAATCTGCGAAACCCTCGTCCGCAGCGGCGCACTGGACATCATCGTCATCGACTCGGTGGCGGCGCTGGTACCGAGAGCCGAGCTGGAAGGCGAGATGGGCGACTCTCTGCCCGGCCTGCAAGCCCGCCTCATGAGCCAGGCGCTACGCAAGCTCACTGCGGTGGTCGCCAAGAGCAACACCATCGTCGTTTTCATCAACCAGATCCGCATGAAGATCGGCGTGATGTTCGGCAACCCCGAAACCACCACCGGGGGTCGGGCGTTGAAGTTCTACGCCTCGGTACGACTCGACATCCGCCGCGTCGGCTCCATCAAGCAGGGCGACGAGGTCATCGGCAACCGCACCCGGGTGAAGGTGGTCAAGAACAAGGTTGCCCCGCCCTTCCGGCAGTGCGAGTTCGACATCCTTTTCGGAGAGGGAATTTCGCACTCTGGTGAACTCCTCGACATGGCAGTCGACGACAGCCTCATTCGCAAGAGCGGATCGTGGTATTCCTACAATGATGACCGTCTTGGACAGGGGCGCGAGCAGGCACGCCAGTTCCTACTCGAAAACCCCGAGTTCTCGGCGCAACTTGAGGCGAAATTGTTCGAAGCACGCGACATCCCGGCGCGCCCGGGAGTCATGCCTTCGGCACCGGTCGCGGAGGCCTGAGCCAGACAGACCTCCACTCTTCCCGGCTCCAGCCGGGCGGCGTCCGGGGTGACTGGACGGGAACCGAGTGGAACTCAACGACATTCTTACTGCCGGCGTACAGCAGGGCGCGAGTGACGTGCATCTACGCGCGGGACTCGCGCCCATGCTGCGAATTCAGGGATCGTTCGTGCCTCTTGCCGGCTGTGACCGGCTGACAGCAGAACAGACCCTCAAGTTCGCCGCAAACCTGATGAACCGGGAGCAGAA
Organism: uncultured Rickettsiales bacterium; assembly: GCA_964490445.1. Lineage (GTDB taxonomy): Bacteria > Myxococcota_A > UBA796 > UBA9615 > UBA9615 > UBA6601. Next base: position 18,758 of record CAZBDA010000059.1, read on the forward strand.
GGAACGCTTCGCCGACCACATGGACCTCGACATGGCCTACGGCGTTCGGGGTCTGGGCCGCTTCCGAGTCAACCTGTTCCGGCAGCGACTGACGCTGGGCCTGGTGTTCCGCGTAATTCCGTCCGAAGTTCCCGTCTTCGAACAGTTGCGTCTACCCCCGGTCCTGGAGTTGATCGCGGCAGAGCGGCGCGGGCTGGTGCTGATCACCGGAGCAACCGGAACCGGCAAGTCGAGCACGCTGGCGGCCCTGGTCGACCACATCAACAAGCACCGCTCAGCACACATCCTCACCATCGAAGACCCCATCGAGTTCATGCATCGTGATCAGAACTGCGTGATCAGCCAGCGCGAAGTCGGCAGCGACACCGGCAGCTTCAGCCAGGCTCTGCGGGCAGCGCTCCGCCAGGACCCCGATGTCATCCTGGTCGGCGAGATGAGGGACAAGGACACCATTGAAGTCGCCCTGGCTGCTGCCGAGACCGGCCACCTCGTGATCTCCTCGCTGCATACAGTCAATGCCGTCGAGACCCTGGACCGCATTACCTCGTTGTTCGAACCACATCGCCAGAGCCAGGTCCGCCTGCAGTTGGCCAGCTTACTGCGGGCCATCGTCAGCCAGCGGCTGGTGCCATTGGCCGACGGAAGTGGCCGCGTGCCAGCGGTGGAAGTGCTGGTAAACAAGGGGCAGATCCGCGACTACATCGAGAACGAGGCCCGCAGCCGAGAGCTGATCGATGCCATCGCACGCGGCGCCGCAGCATACGGCTGCCAGACCTTTGATCAGAGCCTGTACGGCCTTTACTCCAATGGACTGATCTCCTATGACGACGCCATGTTGTTCGCGACCAACTCAGACGACCTTGCACTACGAATCAGCGGTGTCGTCTCTGCATCGTCCAATTACTAGACGGCGCCACCCGCCAGCGCTCTGAAAGTACCGCCATGAAAGCCGCCGACCTTCGCCAGGCATTCCTCGACTTCTTCGAACAGCGCGGTCACACGGCCGTAGCGAGCTCGTCGCTGGTTCCGGACAACGACCCGACCCTGTTCTTCGTCAATGCCGGCATGGTTCAGTTCAAGGACGTGTTCGTAGGCGCCGAGCAGCGGCCTTACACTCGCGCCACCTCGGTGCAGAAGTGCATGCGAGTCTCGGGCAAGCACAATGACCTCGAGAACGTCGGGGTCACCGCCAGGCATCACACCCTGTTCGAGATGCTGGGCAACTTCTCCTTCGGTGACTACTTCAAGCAGGACGCGATCGCCTACGCCTGGGAGTTTCTCACGGAAACGATGGGCCTGCCCGCAGACCGGCTGCTCGTCACGGTGTTCGAAACCGACGAGGAGAGTGCCGAGTTGTGGCGCAAGATCGGTGTCCCTGACGACAGAATCGGCCGCTGCGGAGCCAAGGACAACTTCTGGTCCATGGGCCCCACCGGGCCCTGTGGTCCGTGTACCGAAATCCACTGGGACCTGCAGGACGAGTACGTACAAGACAACGAACCCGATCCCTGGGGATTCGGGCACGACGCAGGTCGCTACATGGAGATTTGGAATCTTGTCTTCATGCAGCACGAGCGCTACGAGGAAGACGGCGAGATCAAGGAGCGCGACCTGCCCCGACCCTCGGTAGACACCGGGCTGGGCCTCGAGCGCGTCGCCGCCATCTCCCAGGGTTTCAAGAGCAACTGGGAACTCGACGAGTTCCAATCGGTGATCAAAATCGCCAGTGAGATCTGTGGCCGAAGCTACGGCGACGACCCGGACAGCGACATCAGCCTGCGGGTCATCGCCGACCACAGCCGCGCGGCAGCGTTCCTGGTAGGTGACGGCGTGATGCCCTCCAACGAGGAGCGTGGCTACGTGCTGCGACGCATCATGCGCAGGGCCATCAGGCACGGCGTCAAGCTAGGCATAAATGCCCCGTTCATGGAGCGCACGGCCGACCACGTGATCGAGGAGATGAAGGGCTGCTACCCGGAACTCGAGGGGCGCCGAGAGTTCATCCGCAAGGTGGTCCGCAACGAAGAAGAGGCCTTTCGCCAGACCCTCGACCGTGGCCTGCAGCTCCTCGGCGAGGCTTTTGGCCGTCTCGAGCAGGACGGAGCCACTGCGCTGCCGGGCAAGATGCTGTTCGAGTTGCACGACACCTTCGGGTTCCCTCCCGATCTCACCGAGACAATTGCCCAGGAGCGCGGCTTCACGGTGGACATGCCGGGCTACCAGGAACACATGTCCGGCCAAAAGGCCCGCAGCAGAGCTTCATGGAAGGGTTCCGGGGCAACTGCCATCGGTGATGCCTACCGACAACTGGAGGCAGGCGAAAGCACCAACTTCAGTGGCTACGACAGCACCGAAGGCACGTCCAGCGTGACTGCGATCCTGCTCGAGGGGAACCAGGTCGACAGTGTCGAACAGGGCCAGCGAGTCGAGCTCGTCACTGCCAGCACTCCCTTCTACGCGGAGTCTGGCGGCCAGGTCGGCGACGCCGGCACACTGGTCGGCCCGGCAGGAGAGATCCGGGTCGACGACTGCAAGAAGCCCGCAGGCTCGGTGTTCGTGCACTACGGCGAGGTAACTCGGGGCACGGTCAGCATCGGCGACGAACTGAGTCTCCAGGTCGAGCCGCGCCGACGCGACGACATCATGCGCAACCACACCGCCACCCACCTGCTGCATGCGGCCCTGCGCAATCTCCTGGGCGAGCACGTGCAGCAGAAGGGCTCGCTAGTCGAAGCCGACCGCCTGCGCTTCGACTTCTCCCACTTCGAGGCCATCCCGGACGAAATGCTCCACGCCATCGAGGACCAGGTAAACCACTGGGTGCTAAGCGACACTGCAGTGGACACGATCGAGACGGACATGGAGGACGCCGTGGCCCGCGGGGCAATGGCCCTGTTCGGCGAGAAATACGGCAACGACGTGCGCGTCGTCGAGGTGCCTGGCTTCTCCACCGAGCTTTGCGGAGGCACACACTGCAGGGCCACCGGGCAGATCGGCCTGCTAAAGGTCACCTCCGAGGCAGGCATTGCTGCGGGCGTGCGCCGCATCGAGGCGGTCACCGGACGGCGCGCTTTTGAATACCTGCGTGGCCTCGAGAGCAAGCAGCGGAGCATCGCTGCACTCCTCAAGGCTCGCAGTGACGAGACCGTCCCCAAGGTCGAGCGACTTCTCGAAGAGCGCAAGAGCCTTCGCCGGCAGGTCGAAGAGTTGAAGCAGACTTTACTGACTGGCGGCAGTTCTGGGGACGGAGTCCAGGCCCGCGAAGTCTCTGGAGTCCAGGTCGTCGCCACCGAACTGGAAGGCGTCGATGCCCGCGAGCTCCGCGGTCACAGCGACGTGTTGCTGGAGAAGTTGGGCAGCGGAGTGGTGGTCCTGGCAGCGCGTAGCGGCGGCAAGGCCACCCTGCTGGTAAAGATCAGCAAAGACCTGACCGACCGCATCCGCGCCGGCGACGTCGTGCGCGAGTTGGCCCCGATGGTGGGCGGCAACGGTGGTGGGCGGGCCGACATGGCCCAGGCGGGTGGCAAACAGCCGGAGAACATCCCGGCTGCCCTCGAACGGGCCTATGAGATGGTGGATGCCGCTCTGTCGTGAGCCCTTCGCCCTACAAGTCCCAGCAGGCCGGCAGTCGCTCCTCCGAGCGCAACGGCAACGGTGGTGATGCGGAGGCGCAGGCCAGCTATGCGATCCCAGAAGGCGACGTTGCCGTCCTTCTCAACGCCAATGCCGGCCGCACCAAGCGAAGCCTGCTCCGCACCATCCGGAAAGCCTGCCCGGAAGCCATCGTATTCTGGACCCACAGCCTCGATGAAGCGCAAGATGCCATCGAAGCAGCCCTCGAATCCGAAGTAAGCACCCTGTTCGGTGGTGGTGGTGACGGCACCGTCATCGACCTTGCCAATCGCCTGCTGCGCTACGAGCAAGCGCCCCGCCTGGGCGTCTTACGCCTCGGCACGGGCAACGCTCTTGCGACCTGGGTCGGTGCCCGATCACCCGGCGAAGACCTGGCTGCCTGGAGCCGAGGCGACGCCTTCCGGGAATTGCCGCTGCGCCTGTGCGACGCTGAGGGAGAGCGCTTCCCATTCGCCGGGTTGGGCTGGGATGCGGCGGTCCTCAACGACTACCGCTGGGTGAAAGACCGTTTGCGTGGGACACCCCTGGAATCAAAATCCCAGCACCTTGCGTTCTACTTCGCTTCGGCATTTGGACGCACGGTGCCGCGCATCGCCACCACCCGCGACGCTCCCCTGGCAACGATCGAGGTGCTCGACGGCGAAGCCTGGCGGGTCGATCGCTTTGGCACCTGCCAGGGCAGCAAACTGGAGGCAGGCGAGGTGCTGTACCGGGGCGCTGCACACCTGACGGCCTTCGGCACAACGCCCTTTTATGGCTACAACCTCCGGATGTTGCCGCACGCCACTCTGTCGGCGAACCACTTCCAGTTGCGGGTCTCCTCCATGGATGTCGCCACCTCAGTGAACGAACTGCCACGAATCTGGACCGGCGACCTGGAGCACGAGCGATTGTTCGACTTCCTCGCCCAGAAAGTCCGGATCTCTTATGACCGACCAGTCCCCTACCAGGTCGGCGGCGAGGCTCGCGGTCTGCGCACAGAGTTGGTGGTCTGGATGGACAGTGAGCAACTACCCATCCTCAGCTTCGCCTGAGTGGACCTGGGGGCTCCGACTCGTCTATTCGGCCGCGCTCTCGGGGGCCTGGGCGGCAGGCTTCGACTCCTGGGCCGTAGCGCCGTTCTTCGCCAGAAAGCGCTCTGCTCGCTCGCCCCAGCGGCCGCTCTCGGGGCTCTGAGACAGCTCCGTTAGCACGGCAATGGCTGCTTCGCCCTGACCCAGCTTGTGCAGACACAGACCCTGACGGTAGCGCGCCTTGTAGATCAGGGCGGTATCGCTGTAGTCCTTCCACACGAGGCCATAGCGACGCTCTGCCGCCTTCCACTTGCGGCCCTTCCAATAGAAGTTGCCGATCTGCAGCATCCTTCGGGCCAGGCGAGTGCGGGCCTTGCGCCGAATGCGAATCACCTCTTCGAGGTATTCCGAATCGGGAAATCGCTTCTCGAATCCCCGCAACTTCTTCAGGCCCCGATCGGTGCTGGTCTGATCCCGCTGCGGCACCGTAGAAGCAACTTTGAACTCCGCGCGAGCCATCCGGTAGGTCGCGTAGTCAATCTGGCTATGCCGAGGGTGTAGGCGCGTGAACTGGCGGTAGGCATCGATTGCCTCGAGGTAGGACGCCTTTTCGAAGAAGGCATCGGCGACTCGCAACTCCGACAACACTGAGTACTGGTTGAAGGGGAAGTGGTTCTTCACCTTCTCAAAGGACAAGATGGCCTCGTCATAGTAGCCGCGGCGTAGCTGCCGCAGGCCGCGGTTGTACAGAGTCTCCGGATCTTCCGCTCGGCCGACGCGGCGCTGCTTCTTCGTACTGTCCTTGTCCTTGCCGGCAGCCGGCAGCAGGTCATCACCCTGAGCGTAGCTTCCTCCGGGCGCCACCAGCAGCACAGACAGCGCCGCGAGCAGCACTGCTGCGTACTTGAGAGAGGGCTGGGATTGGACTTGCTGGGTCATAGAATCAGGTCTCAGTGCACAGTCGAGACTCCTCCTTTTGGGGGCGAGAACTCGAGGGCGGCGACATATTGCAGGCCGAACTCGCCCCCTGCAAGGAAAGTTCAGTGGTTTGACAGATGTAAGACGTCTCTTACGTTTCTTCGAGAGAACGTCCGATGATAGACAGAATGCTCCCGTACGAGGAAGATTCACAACCTGACTCTTCCAACCTTCGGCACGTGGAGATGCCGTCCCCAAGGAGACCCACTCATGGATGACCAGCAGCCAGCAGCGCAGAGCAGTGCAACCAAGCCCCTGGACTTCTCCACCTTCCTGATTTCGCTAGGCACATCGGCGATGATCCAATTGGGGGACGCTCCCGACCCGACCAGCGGTGGCATGCTCAAACCCGACCCGGAGGGCGCTCGCCAGACCATCGACCTGCTCGGACTGCTCGCGGAGAAGACCCGCGGCAACCTCACCGATGCCGAAGATGGCCTGCTCCGGAGCCTGCTAAGTGACCTTCGTATGCGGACCGTCGCAATCGAGGGCAATTCCTAGGAAACTCGCCAGAGAGAGCCAGAAAATGCGCAGCGACAAGCTCACTGTAAAGACCCAGGAGGCCATCGCAACGGGCCAGGAGCTGGCACGTGAGAACGGTCAGCAGGAGGTCGACGTCGAGCATGTGCTGCTCGCTGTGCTGCGCCAGAAAGACGGGGTTGCGCCGTCGATCATCCGTAAGATTGGCGCGCACCTCGAAGAGATCCAGGCTGGGCTGTTGGCAGACATCGAGCGCCGCCCAAAGGTGAGCGGCGGAGAGACCTTCGTCAGTTCGCGTCTTCACAAGCTGGTCGACAGGGCTCTTGAAGAAGCGGGCAAGCTGAAAGACGAGTACGTCAGCACCGAACACCTGCTCCTGGCCGCAACGAGGGCCAGCAAGGCCGCGGGCAAGCTGCTCAAAGCCGCTGGGCTGGGTCACGACCAGATCCTCCAGGCAATGGCCGATGTGCGAGGTTCCCACCGAGTCACCGACCAGACCCCCGAAGACAAGTTCCAGGCGCTCGAGAGGTTCGGCACGGACCTCTGCGACCAGGCACGTCGCGGCAAGCTCGACCCGGTCATTGGTCGGGGGGAAGAAATCCGCCGCACGATTCAAATCCTTTCGCGCCGCACCAAGAACAACCCGGTGTTGGTCGGAGCACCGGGTGTCGGCAAGACCGCCCTGGCAGAGGGACTGGCCAACCGCATCGTCCAGGGCGATGTCCCGGACAAGCTCCGCGACAAGCGGATCATCGCGCTGGACCTGCCATCGATGGTGGCTGGGGCGAAGTTCCGCGGCGAGTTCGAAGAACGACTGAAGGCCGTACTCAAGGAAGTAGAGGACGCCGACGGCGAGATCATCCTGTTCGTCGACGAACTGCACAACATCATCGGTGCGGGCAAGGCCGAAGGCTCCATGGACGCCTCGAACATGCTGAAACCCGCCCTCGCTCGAGGTGAACTACGTTGCATCGGCGCAACTACCCTCGATGAGTACCGCAAGCACATCGAGAAGGACTCGGCCCTCGAGCGCCGCTTCGCCCGCGTCTTCATCGACCAGCCCTCGGTCGAGGACACCGTAGCGATTCTTCGCGGTCTCAAAGACAAGTACGAAGTGCACCATGGTGTCCGAATTCGCGATGCTGCACTGGTCGCAGCAGCGCGACTGTCACAGCGCTACATCGCCGACCGCTTCCTGCCGGACAAGGCGATCGACCTGATGGATGAAGCCGCCTCGGCGGTGCGGATGGGCATCGACTCGATGCCCATCGAAATCGATACCCTGGAACGTCGTATCCGGACGCTGCAGATCGAACAGCAAGCCCTGCGCAAGGAGGAGGGCCGACACAGTGGCGACCGACTGAAAGCCATCGACCGCGAGCTCGCCGAGATCGTCGAAGAGGCTACTGCTCTGAAAGGCCAGTGGCACACCGAGCAGGACGCCCTCGCCCAGATCCGTGAGGTGAAGGCCAGGCTTGATGAGGCGCGGGGACAAATGGAACGCGTCGAGCGAGACGGTGACCTGAGCAAGGCAGCCGAGCTGAAGTACGGGGTGATCCCGGACCTCGAGAAAGCCATCGCCGAGGGCCAGGAGAAACTTCTCGCTGACCAGGGCGACAGCCCCATGCTGGTCGAAGAGGTGGACGAGGACGCCATCGCCGCAGTGGTCAGCAAGTGGACGGGCATCCCGGTGAATCGGCTCAAGGAGTCGGAGATCCACAAGCTGATGCGCATGGAAGAGCAACTGCGCAAGCGAGTGATTGGCCAGGAAGAGGCCCTTGCCCTGGTCTCGGCGGCAGTACGCCGAGCGCGCGCTGGTCTGCAGGAAGAGACCCGCCCCATCGGCTCGTTCATCTTCCTAGGCCCCACCGGCGTCGGCAAAACAGAAACCGCAAAGGCCCTGGCGGACTTCCTGTTCGACGACGAGAACGCGGTGGTACGCATCGACATGTCGGAGTTCATGGAGAAGCACTCCGTCGCTCGCCTGGTCGGCGCACCGCCGGGATATGTGGGTTACGACGAGGGGGGTGTTCTGACCAATGCTGTCGCCAACCGGCCTTACTCGGTGGTGCTGTTCGACGAGATCGAAAAGGCGCACCAGGATGTCTTCAATGTGCTGCTGCAGATGCTCGACGATGGCCGGCTCACCGACAGTCATGGCAAGACGGTGGACTTCCGCAACACGGTCATCATCATGACGAGTAACGTTGGCGCCGTGGGCATCATGGAACATGCCGGCAACCGGGAAGCCATGCAGTCCGGCACGATGTCGGCCTTGCGCAGTCACTTCCGTCCGGAGTTCCTCAACCGAATCGATGACATCGTCCTCTTCAACCCGCTGAGCCGTGAGCACATTGGTCTCATCATCTCCATCCAGATGCGCAACCTGGAGCGTCTGCTGGCAGCCCGCGACCTGAGCATCGAGTTGACCGAGGCTGCAACACAGTTGATAGGCGATCTTGGTTTCGACCCGGCCTACGGCGCTCGGCCCTTGAAACGGGCCATCCTGCGCAACATCAAGGACCCGCTCAGCCTCTCCCTACTCGACGGCACCTTCGGCTCAGGCGATCACATCGTCGTCGACGCCAAAGACAACAAGCTCACCTTCAGCACCGGCAAGCGACCCGACCGGGCAGGGGGCGACAAGAACGACCCAGCCGGAGAGACCAACGCGAACACCGAGATCAGCGCTGTCATCGAAGCCGAACTGATCGAGAGTGACCAGCCCGGCGTATAGTGGGAAAGCTGGAGTGCTGGCAGGGTGAACCAAGAGAACACAAACAACACGTTGACCGAAACTCCGGGAGAAGGACCTACGGTCACCATGGCCGAGGCGGAGCAGCAGTTACAAGCCAGTTCCTCCGTGCCAGTGCCCGCCCTCGTCGTGCACTCCGGTCCGAGCCTGGGGGACTACTTCCCCTTCCCGCTCGAAGCTGAACAACTGCACGTCGGCCGCGCGCGGGACATGGACTTCGTGCTGCGGCACGCTTCCGTCTCGCGCTGTCACGCCCGCTTCACACTTTGCTGCCAGGACGATGACCACTGGGTAGAAGTCACAGATCTTGACTCAACCAACGGCGTCCAACTGAACGGAGCGCTGTTGGACGGGAGCAGGAAACTCTCCGATGGGGACATGCTGCAGATTGGCGAGATCGCGGTGCGCTTCCGTCTCATGGACCCGGCGGAGCACGCATTCCAGGACGACATCGCCCGAAGGGTCGAGAGCGCACGCACCGATCCGCTTACCGGATTGAAGACCCGACGCTACCTAGCGGATCAGTTGCCGTCTCTACTGCAGGCCTACCGGAACAACGAACAGCCATTCTCGATCCTTATCATCGACCTGGACCGCTTCAAGACCATCAACGACAGCCACGGTCACCTCATGGGCGACCAGGTGCTCTGCGAGGTCTCTCGCTCCCTCGAGAAGGCGATCCGAGAAGCGGACACCGCGCTCCGTTTCGGCGGCGAGGAATTCTGCATTGTCCTTCCGGGCGCTGCGACAGGAATCGCGATGAGAGTCGGTGAGCGAGTCCGCAGAATGATCAGCGAACTGCAGTTCGAGGACAGCAACGGCGCCAACTTCTCGATCTCCACTTCGGTCGGGGTTGCCGAGATCCATCCCGATGAGGACATCGGAGACTGGCTGGAGCGTGCGGACCGAGCGCTCTACACCGCAAAGGAAGCGGGCCGTAACCGCGTGACCCTGGCACTCGAACCCGGCGAGGGCGAGATGCCCGAAACGATCCGCCGCGCCGACCAGTCGGCCTCGACTCGAGGCATTGTCGCGCTTTCCAGCGAAGACCTCGACGTCAGCTTCCCTGACGAGGACAGCGAGCTGCGCGGTAGCATAGGCGAGTTCGCACGGGCCTTTTTGCGGGACTCGGAGCAGGGCAAGGACTGAAGAATGCAACTGCCCACAGCCCACTGCCCACACTGTAAGCGACGCGCCCTGGTCTACTCGGCAGTCGCCCCATGCTCCGACCCGATGACTGCGCCATTGCACACCTACTGCGCGGACTGCGACGGACAACTGGACCGCTTCGGAGCAACTCCCCAATTCAGTCCCGAACCGTTGGCAAAGCTCGTCCTCGAGGGCTACCGAGACCTGGATTCGCCGGCCCCTCCGCTCGAATCGAGCTGTCGCACGAGCAAAGGCTGCGAAGAATGTCCGAAGCGCGACACCCGGCCGTTCTGAAGCGCTCCCCTTCTCGGCCCTCCGGGTCCCTCTCAAACCTGCGCACTGCTATGCTGTGCTGTGTCCGTTCGATGCGGACAAAGCAGCCGCAGGAGCTGCCCCAGGGGGCAGCAGCACGTAGCGTCGGGGAGTAGCGATGGCCGGCCATAGCAAATGGGCCAACATCAAGCACCGCAAGGGGGCACAGGACGCCAAGCGGGGGAAGGCCTTCACCAAAGTGGTGCGGGACATCATGGTCGCTTCGCGCATTGGCGGGCCCGACCCCGACGCAAACCCGCGACTGCGACTGGCCATCGCCAAGGCCAAAGCGGTCAGTCTTCCCAGGGAAAATCTCGAACGAGCGATCAAGAAGGGCGCCGGGCTGCTCGAAGGAGTCGAGTACGAAGAGGTTATGTACGAGGCCTACGGACCCGGAGGGGTCGCGATTCTCATCGAGTGCCTCACCGACAACCGCAACCGCACGGCCCCGGAAGTCCGCAGCATCTTCGCCAAGCGTGGGCTGGCGCTGGCCGCCTCAGGTGCCGCTGCGCACTCCTTCAATCGACTGGGCCATGTACTCGTCGCCGCCGAAGAGACCGATGAAGACGCCCTGACCCTTGCAGCCCTTGAGTACCCCGTCGAGGACATCGTCGGCAGCAGCGACGACGACGGAAACGACCTCTTCCAGGTGTTGTCGAACGTATCCGACCTCGAGGAGGTCCGGGCAGGGCTGGAGTCCGACGGGTTTCCAGTCAAGGAGTACGGAATCACCTGGCTTCCCTCGGTCTCCGTGCCCGTCGAAGGGAAGACGGCAGACCAGCTGATGGCCATCCTGTCCGACCTCGAGGACAACGACGACGTGCAGAACATCTACGCCAACTACGAGATCTCCGATGCGGAGATGGAGCGCCTCGCCGGCGCCTGAGGGCCCGTCGATTCGGCCTCGAACGAGCACTTTGGCATCCCCTGAACTGCGTGTCCTCGGCATCGACCCCGGCGGTTTTGTTGCCGGCTGGGGACTGGTGCGGCAGAGCGGCCACAAGCTCGCGCTGGAAGACTGCGGCACCATTCGGCCCAAGCGCGACGATGAGTTCCCGAAACGATTGTGTGCGCTGCACGATGGACTGTCCGAGATTCTCGGCCGGCACCAACCGGACGTGGTGGCCGTCGAGTCCGTATTCTTCTCCCAGCATCCCCGGGCAGCCCTCCAACTGGGCCACGTACGCGGCGTACTGCTGCTCGCTGCGGCCCAGCAGGCGTTGGAAATCTTCGAGTACCCGCCTGCCACGGTGAAGAAGGCAGTGACCGGCAACGGCCGTGCCAGCAAGGAGCAGGTCCGCCAGATGGTAGCCATGCTCCTCGGCGCCGAGATCAAGGGTGCGGCCGACAAGAGTGATGCCCTCGCGGTAGCTATCTGCCATGCTCAGAACAGCAGCTTTCTGTCAAAAATCAAGCGCCTGGACCCCGGGCCAGGGCGGCGTAGGGGCCACCGGCGAGGCAAGCAATGATCGGACGACTACGCGGAAAACTGGTGGCTCGGGAAGCCGATCTGGCGCTGCTCGAGACCGCCGCAGGAGTCGGCTACGAGGTGCGAGTCGCCGCCAGGACCCTGGTTGATCTGCCTGCAGTCGGCTCTGAGGTCACCTTGCACATCCACACCCAGGTGCGCGAGGACGCGATCACCCTGTACGGTTTTCTGGTCGAACAGGACCGTTCGGTGTTCCGCGCCGTGCAGGGTGTCACCGGCATAGGACCCAAGCTGGCGATGGCCATCGTTGGAACCTGTGAGCCCGAAGCCCTGGTGGGCGCCATCGCGAGAGACGACATTCCCGCCCTGGTCAAGATCCCCGGCCTGGGCAAGAAGACCGCAGCACGGATCTGCCTTGAGTTGAAGGACAAGCTCAGCCGTCTCGTCGAGGG
>CAZBDA010000060.1:0-30937 GCA_964490445.1 uncultured Rickettsiales bacterium
GACGACGACGACTCCGCAGGCGACGACGACGACTCGGCCGGCGACGACGACGACTCGGCCGGCGACGACGACTCGGCCGGCGACGACGACGACTCCGCAGGCGACGACGACGACTCCGCCCTCTGATCTCAGATCTTAAACAGGTCGGCGAGGGCGCTCTTCGCTGCTTCGGTCTCCCCCGAGCCGGCATCGCCAGCGTCCCTATCACGCATCCCAAAGCTGTCGCAGAAGTTGGCTGCCTCGCGATCTCTTATGAACTCGGTGCCTGGTTCTCGGCACTGGTTGTGCGCTGCGGGATCGTGAAAGCGACAGTTACAGCATGAGTGCAGGGAGGCTGCACAGTTGGGGCATTCCTCCTTGAGCCCAATCGAACCTTCAAGGGTGATCTCGGTGGAACACTTGTGGCAGTTGTGCATCGTCGAATCCTAGCAGCAGCTGTGCACATCCCAAGAGCCTCGAGAGCTGCTCATCGGCAACGGTGGTACTTGGCGCAGATGCGCGTTAAAGTCCCGGCGCCCAGGCGGGCATGTCCCCCGCAATTCCGCTAACAACGAGAAGACCATGAGCAAGCTCGACCAGGATGCCCTCGAGTACCACCGGCGCGGTCGCCCCGGAAAACTGGAGGTGCAGCCCAGCAAACCCGTCAGTACACCGCGGGACCTCTCGCTGGCCTACAGTCCCGGCGTCGCCGCTCCGTGCCTGGCAATCGCCGAAGACCCCGACAAGTCCTACGAGTACACCACCAAGGGCAACCTGGTAGCCGTCATCACCAATGGCACTGCCGTGCTCGGCCTCGGCGACATCGGCCCCCTCGCTGGCAAACCCGTAATGGAGGGCAAGGGCGTCCTTTTCAAGCGTTTCGCCGACATCGATGTGTTCGATATCGAGTTGCAATGCGAGGACGCGGACGACCTGATCAGCACAGTCCGCTCTCTCGAGCCCACCTTCGGAGGCATCAACCTCGAGGACATCGCAGCGCCGGATTGCTTCCGCATCGAACGGGAACTGCAGGAAACCCTCGAGATCCCCGTCTTCCACGATGACCAGCACGGCACTGCAATCATCGCCGGTGCCGCTCTGATGAACGCCGCCGAGCTGACTGGCCGAGACCTCGCCGCGACCCGCATCGTCATGAATGGCGCCGGCGCGGCCGGCATCGCCACTGCCCAGTTGTTGCTGTCCATGGGTGTACCGCGAGAGAACATCGTCCTCTGCGACAGCAGGGGCGTGGTCTACCAGGGCCGCGAGAAGGGCATGAATGAGTACAAGATGATGTTCGCCAGCACCACCGAGGCCCGCACTCTGGGCGAGGCGATGGTGGATGCCGATGTGTTCATCGGCTGTTCCGTAGCCGGCGTAGTCACCCCCGACATGGTACGCAGCATGGCGGACAATCCGATCGTCTTTGCGCTGGCCAATCCCAACCCCGAGATCCCCTATCCCGACGCAGCCGCAGCACGCTCCGACCTGATCATCGCAACCGGTCGCTCCGACTATCCCAACCAGGTAAACAACGTCCTGGGCTTTCCCTTCATCTTCCGCGGCGCCCTCGACGTGCACGCCCGCAAAGTCAACGTCGAAATGAAGCTCGCAGCTGCGAAGGCGCTCGCCGAGCTGGCCCACGAAGAGGTGCCAGACTCCATCCGCCAGTCCTACGGTCAACCCGACATGCGCTTCGGCGCTGAGTACATTATCCCCAAGCCCTTCGACCGACGGGTCCTGCTCTGGGTGGCGCCCGCTGTAGCCAAGGCGGCGGTGGACACCGGAGTCGCACGCAAGCCCATCACCGACTGGGATGCCTACCGGGAGCGCCTCGAGCGTACCCTGGGCCGCACTCGCCAGGTCATGCGCCCGCTCATCAACCGAGCCAAGCGGGATCAGAAGCGGATCGTCTTCCCCGAGGGCGCACGGCCGCGCATTCTTCGCGCAGCACGCAATCTCGCCGAAGAGGGCATCTGCCAACCGATCCTGCTGGGAGAACAGCGCGAGATCGAGTACTCGCTGCTGCAGAACAGCATCGAACTTCCCGACAACGTGTTGGTTTTCGACCCGGATGACCACCCCAGCCGCGAGGACTACCGGCAGAAACTCTGGCAGCTGCGCAAGCGCAAGGGACTGACACCGCGTGATGCTTCGGCCTGGCTCCGCAACCGCAACGTCTTCGGGATGATGATGGTGCGACAGGGCGACGCCGACGGCGTCGTCACGGGACTACACTACAACTACGCGGAAGCGATCCGACCGGCATTGCAGATCCTCGGGCCTCGCGAGGCCGTGCACACCGTTGCCGGCATCTACGTGATGGTCTTCCAGGACCGGCTGCTGCTGTTCGCCGACTGCACCGTGAACGTCGAGCCCAGCGCCGAACAGTTGGCCGAAATTGCGGTCAACACTGCGGCCGTCGCACGCACCTTTGACGTCAAGCCCCAGGTGGCCTTCCTGTCGTTCTCCAACTTTGGTTCGACCCGTGATCCTCATTCCGACAAGGTGCGGCGAGCCGTCAGCATTCTCTCCGAGCGAGATGTCGACTTCGATTTCGACGGCGAGATGCAGGCGGATGTCGCCTTCGACATCCCTCTGCGTGAAGAGACCTTCCCCTTCTGCAAGCTCAAGGGGGAGCCCAATGTGCTGGTCTTCCCCGACCTGCAGTCTGCGAATATCGCCTACAAGTTGCTGACCAAGCTGAGCCGCGCGACGGCCATCGGCCCCCTGCTGGTAGGCATGAGCCACCCGGTAAACATTCTCCAGTTGGGTTCGGATGTCGACACCATCCAGGCACTGGCGACCATCACCGCGGTCGAGGCGGCACTCGGCACCTACTGACCCGAGACGCAAGCGGTGCGGCGCGCCCATGCGAAGTTTTCTTTAACCCATCGGACCGGCCGAGGGTCTATCTCTCAGACCTTTCCAACGGAGTAGCCCATGCACAACAAACGCCCAACCATTCCTTTTCTCGTCGCCCTGTGCGCTGCACTGGCACTGTGTGCAGGAACAGCCCTGGCGAAGCGCGGCGACAGCTCCGCCGCCGACCCCACCTTCCAACCCAGCGAAGACCAGAAGGCCGTCCATTCCTTGAAGCGTCAGATCGCTGCGGAGGAGTTGGCGAGGGCCCTACAACTCAGCGACGAACAGAAGCTGGTCATCACGAGCCTCATCAAGGATGTCCAGGCAAAGAAGGACAGCCAGAAGGCGGCGCGCCGCACTGCCGCGCCACAGATGCGCTCTCTGATGGAGGACTACCTGGACGAAGTGCGAAGCGCCGGTGCCGCCAGCGAGACAACCATCAGCGACATCCGCGCGCTGCAGGAAGCTCAGCGTCCCGAAGGCAACGGCGAAGGGGGGCTGCGCAAGGAGATCAAGAACACGCTTCGTGAACTGCTCAGCGACGAGCAGCTCAAAGTGCTGCGTGACTTTCGCCCCATGGCCGACGTGCAGCCGGAGCGCCGGGAGCGACACGAGGACAAACAGCGAGCGCGAGGCGGCGAGCGCAAGGGCAACGAGGACGTCCGCGGCGAAGACGAGGGCGCACGCAGCGAACGCAAGGAGCGGCGCTCTGCCCGCCGTCACAAGTTCGCGCAGCGCCACCGGAGCAAGCGCACCGTCAAGAACATCCTGCTCAGTGCCGAGATGTTGGAAGTACTGGGTCGCTAGCTCAGTCGAAGCTACCGAGGCGGTCGGAGCTCCCGGCTCCGGCCGCCCCTGTTCGTCCCGGGCTCCCCCTCAGGACGGACGCACCGCGCCACCGTCGCTCTGCCATCCGACGAGGCCGCCGCCCAGGCTTCTCACGTCAGTGAAGCCCTTCTCACGCATGAACATCGCAGCGTCCATACTGCGGCCGCCCAGCCGGCAATAGACGACGGTCACCTTCTCCTTGTCGAGGTCCTCGAGACGGTGCGGGAGGTCCTGGCTGGGGATGTGCAGCGACCCCTCGATGAGACCGGCATCTGCCAGTTCCTGGGCCTGGCGCACGTCGATGAGCAGGACATCGTTGCGGGCCTCGAGCAGTTCGCGCAGCTCCTCGGGTTGAACCTCGAGGTCGCCGGTCGAAGGACCAGTATCCAGCGCATCACGACTCGCTCCGCCGCGCGCAGCTGCAGGCTCGTAGGAGTGCGGCGACGAACCCTCGGGCCGAGAGTCGGAGTCTGGCCGAAGCAACTTGCGAACCACCCGCGCGGCGAGCCTCGCCGGCAGCAGCGCAAGCTTCAACTGCAGACCGACCACCTTCAACGGGATCTTGAGCAGACTGCCAATCATCGTTGCTCTCCGCCCGGTTCGCTGCCTCGCTGCGCTCTACCAATGGAGCACATGGGCCACGCGACCGCAAGTTCGCCGAGGAGCGGCGGGGTGGCCGGAAAATGACGATTTGCGAGGCCATCAAGGGCCCGATAGGATAGCCCGCCCACACGTTAGGAAGCGCATGGAACTCGCCCCCCCCCGCGGCACCCGGGACTTCTTTCCTGAAGAGATGCGCCTGCGCAACTGGCTGTTCGATCACTTCCGTCAGACAGCTCGACTGTTCGCGTTCGAGGAGTACGACGCCCCAGTGCTGGAGTCGCTGGACTTGTTTACGCGCAAGGCCGGCGAGGAGATCGTCGGGCAGATTTACCACTTCGAGGACAAAGGCGGCCGCGCCGTCGCCCTGCGGCCCGAGATGACGCCATCCCTGGCTCGGCTGGTGCTGCAGAAAGGCCGCTCGCTAGCACTGCCCGTTCGCTGGTTCAGCATCCCCCAGTGCTGGCGCTACGAGCGTATGACCCGGGGGCGCAAGCGCGAACACTACCAGTGGAACATGGACATCTTCGGAGTCGAGGGGGCTACTGCAGAGGCGGAGTTGCTGGCCGCAGTCACCACCTTCCTCGGCCGTCTCGGTCTCGGCCCCGACGACGTTGGCATCAAGGTGTCCAGCCGCAAGGTCCTGCAGGGGGTACTGGGCCAACTCGGCGTCACCGACGACCGCTTCGAGGCCGTCTGCGTGCTCGTGGACAAGCTGGACAAGGTCCCCCGAGATGCCATCGCGAAGGACATGGCAGAGCTCGGCCTGGGAGCCGACGTCATCGACCGCATCGTCGAGACCATGTCCCTGCAGTCGCTGGACAAGCTGCAGGATGTCCTCGGCGCCGACCATGAAGCCGTCCGCGAATTGCAGGAACTATTCTCGCTGGCACGCGGCTACGGCTACGAGCGCTGGCTGCAGTTCGACGCCTCGGTCGTACGCGGTCTCGCCTACTACACCGGCGTCGTGTTCGAGGCCTTTGACCGCGGGGCTACCCTGCGAGCCATCTGCGGCGGGGGACGCTACGACCGACTGCTCTCGACCTTCGGAGGCGCGGACATCCCAGCCTGTGGCTTCGGCTTCGGCGACGTAGTCATCGTTGAACTGCTCAAAGACAAGGGACTGCTGCCGGACACCACACGTTCCCTGGACGACCTCGTGTTCGCCTTCGACAGTGCGCAGCGCGGCGCCGCCGCACAGGTCGCCAGTACGCTGCGCGCCGCCGGTCGGAGCGTCGAACTGGTGCTCGAAGAGCGCAAGGTGAAGTGGGCCTTCAAGCGCGCCGACCGGCTCGGAGCCCGACGCGTCGTGATGGTCGCCCCCCAAGAGTGGCAACGCGGCGAGGTACGGGTAAAGGACCTCGCCACCGGCGAGGAAACCAACGTCAAAGTCGAGGAACTCGAACAATGAACGAGCCCATCTACCTCTGCGGGCCGGTCCGTTCGCCCATCGGCAAATTCGGAGGAGGCCTCGCCTCGCTGATGCCGGCAGATCTGTCCATTCCCATCGCCAGGGCCTCGGTCGAGCGAGCCGGAGCCAGCCTCGACATCATTGACGAAACCATCTGGGGCCATGGCCGCCAGGCGGGAGGCGGCACGAATACCGCCCGACAGGTCTCGGTGCGCTCCGGGATCCCCCAGGAGTCGCCGGCCTACACCGTCAACAAGGCCTGCGGCTCGAGCTTGTTCGCCATCGTCCAGGCGGCCCGCACGATTCGCCTCGGCGAGGGGCAGGTGCTACTTGCCGGCGGCGTCGAGTCCATGTCCAACACCCCCTACCTGCTGCCCCGGGCACGCTGGGGCTATCGCATGGGCCACGCCGAGGTAGTCGACGGCATGTACCGGGACGGCTTTCAATGCCCGATCTCGGACCAGCTCATGGGACTGACTGCCGAAACTCTCGCCGAGCAATACGACATCACACGCGAGGAGCAGGACCGCCACGCGGCCGACAGCCAGGAACGCGCCGCCAGAGCCTGGGACGAGGGTGCCTTCGACGACGAAGTAGTCGCCATCGACATCGAGGGCCGCAAGGGAACTACGACCGTCGATCGCGACGAGCACATGCGACCCGGCACCACGGCCGAGAAGCTGGCCAAGCTGAAAGCGATCTTCAAGGACGGCGGCACCGTGCACGCCGGGAACTCGTCGGGAGTGACCGACGGCTCGGCGGCGGTGGTGGTCGCCTCGGCGACTGCAGTGGAGCAACACGGACTGAAACCCACGGCCCGCATCACCGGCTGGAATGTTGCCGGCGTTGCTCCCGAGGTCATGGGCATCGGCCCGGTAGATGCCACTCGTGGGCTCCTCGAGAAGATGAACCTACAGCTCGGTGACTTTGACCTGGTCGAACTCAACGAGGCCTTCGCGGCACAACTACTGGCCTGCGACCGAGAGTTGGGCTTCGAGCGCGAGCGACTCAATGTGCACGGCGGAGCGATCGCCCTGGGTCACCCCATCGGCGCGACCGGCTGCCGCATCGCTGTCACACTGCTGCATGCCATGGCGCGCCACGGCGCACAGCGTGGCATGGCCAGCTTGTGCATCAGCGGCGGAATGGGCCTGAGCGTCGCGTTCGAGCGCGACGTCTAGTCGCGGCGGCGACGCAACCCGAGACCGGTCAGAGCCAGAAACGCCAGGGCGAGGACGCCGGGCTGCATGGTGGAGCCGAGGCTCTCACAGCTGCAGGCAACCCCACTGTCGAGCCCGTTGTAGCTGGCGGAGGGTCCACCCGGTGCATCGTCGTCGTCGCCGTCGTCGTCGTCGTCATCATCACCGGATGCATCGTCGTCGTCGCTGGCACTGGTGTCGTCGTCGTCGCCAGTCTCCACCACAGGCGGCCAGTCGGGCCACAGCAATTGGCTGGCGAGGAAGGTCTCCTCGACCAGGGCGCAGGTGATGCTGCCGCCGCTGTTGACGGCCGCGTAGCCGGCACCGCACAGGCAGGTGGGCCCGCCGTTGAGGGGCATGCAGGTACCCATTGCGCCGCAGCTGACGCCATCGCAGGGGTCGCTCAGGTCGGCAACGTCCTGGACGCCCAGGTCGAAGCTCGAATCCTGGCAGGAAACCGTGAAATTCATCCCCGCGCTCCCCACAGCAGGCGCGATGATGCCGCGGGCCACAGAACCGGCGTTGCAGGCGCAACCGTCAATGCCCAGGCTGGTCGTGGCACATACGCCGAAGGGGCCGCAGTAGGTGTCGTTGCACGGCAGAGGCGGCGCTAGCGACATGTCGATGTGGATGGGATCGCGATCGCTGAGGTCATGGACGTTGGAGACCGTCTCGAAGCTCCCGGTCACCGGCACAAAGGCGGGATCGCTGTCCATCTCCCAGTTGGACATTCGGGTGTAGAGCCTCGTGATCCGCTCGTGACGGCCCACCAGGTCGAACACGAATTGCTGGGCCTCATCCTGGTCCTCGGTGCCCAGCCAGACGTTCCAGACCATCTCGCCCAGGTTGTCCATGCTGTCGGAGTACTCCTTGAAGAAGGCCTGCGCGCCAGGGGCCTGGTCGGCCAACCACGAGACGAGCGGGTAGTAGTTGTTCTCACCGGTGCGCGGGTCGGCCTGCAGCAGGTCGTCGTCGATGTCGAGACTGAGGTAGTTGTCCGCCTCGTAGTTGTCTTCGCCCGCCACAAACACCACGAAGCCCATCTCCGGCTCAGCGGACACGGCACTCAGGGTCAGCGGCACAATGGGCGTAGTGCCGTGGTAGGTCAGCTTGAGGGGCTTGATGCTGAACACGCCGGACTGGGGCTCGGGAGCCAACTGGATGCCCAGAAAGACCATGCCCGAAGCAACGTACTGGGCGACAAAGGGGTACATCTCGGGAGTGATCACGTAGCCGTTGTCATTGAGCCAGGTCACCAAAGTGGTGGTATCGGTCGAGGAGATCAGCTCGCCGACGTAGTCATCGACTTGCGGCAGATCGACCACGGTGACGCCAGATCCATCCTCTGCCCCGCCTCCAGCGGCGTCATCATCATCATCATCGTCGCCAGTGACATCATCGTTGTCGAAGTCGTCCCAGCCGGTCTGCGGCGGAGCGATGATGCGCGGCGTCGTCATGCCGTCGAGCAAGATCAGCGCCGAGTTGGTAGCCGTTGCGTAAGGCGCACCATCTGCAGTAGGCACCAGGACGTAGTCATCGATGTGGCCGTTGTCGTCATTGTCGATGCCATCGGTGGCGGCAGCACCGGACTCCGCGGTGTTGGGAGGCAGGGGGATCAGCCAGGAAAACGAATCCGAGTCACCTGTCAGCGAAATCTCCACGGTGAGCCCGATGGTGCTGTCCGGATTCACCTCGAACAGGATGCGCTCCGAAGTCTGGTCTACGTTCACCTGGGAGCAGAAGAAACCACCGCAGGCCAGCGCCGGGCTGGAGAGGGTACATAGTGCCGTTGCCGCGACAACAAGTGACAGGACCGAATGACTGAACCGGAACATGGGGGGCTCCTCCGAAGTGTGTTCCCTTCCATACCATGAGGCATAGCCCTCCCGCAGTGCCGATTTTCGCCTGCCAGTCGGAGAGGAAAGATTCGCCGAGACCAAGAAAACAAGCCCCCCGGATTTCTCCGAGGGGCTCATTACTATGAAAATATTGCGCGGTTCTCTGTAGAAAGTATGCGCTTTCGGGCTCTACGCTTCGGCAAATTCGTTCAGGTAATGCCGCCGGCTACTGTGCCGCAACTTGGACAAGGCCTTGAGTTCTATCTGGCGAATGCGCTCGCGGGTCAGGCCAAAGTCGCAGCCGATCTGCTCCAGCGAATGGGTGACAAAATCATCGAGACCAAAGCGCATGCGTAGCACCCGCTCTTCGCGCGGCGTCAGTGTCGCCAGGACCTTCTCCATGCGACCCGCCAGGGCGACCCGCATCATCTGCTCGCCCGGCTCCTCTATGTCCTCTGCTGGAATGAAGTCCTGCAGGCTGGCATCGCCGTCCTCACCAACCGGCCGGTCCAGGCTCAGCGGGTCGCGGACCATGCGCAGCAACTCGTCGACCTCCTCGACGCTCAGTTCCATTCCGCGGGCCAACTCGTGGCGGCTGGGCTCGCGCCCCAGTTCGCGTCCCAACTCGCGGGTCCTCTGGTTGAGCCGGTTGATCACCTCGAGCTTGTAAATGGGCACACGGATGGTACGGCAGGTGCTCTCAATGGCACGAACCACCGCCTGTCGGATCCACCAGGACGCATAGGTGCTGAACTTGAATCCTCGGTGATATTCGAACTTCTCGACGGCGCGCATCAGGCCGATGTTGCCTTCCTGGATGAGGTCGGTCAGCGGGACTCCACGATAGGAGTATTGCTTGGCGATGCTGACCACCAATCGGAGGTTGCAGTTGGTCAATCGCACACGGGCCGCCTGCTGTTCCTGAGGCGTACCTTCCATGACGAGACGGGCGGTTTCGTATTCTTCGTCACGGGACAACAGGTCGTGTCGCCCCATGTTGCTCAGGTACTCGCTGAGTACCCGGCTTCTGGACTCACTTCGAAGTTTCTTTGACATTCGCTCCCCTGGGCATGGGTTCAGTTGCCCCATACAAGAGCAAGCCGCATGCCAAGATTTGAGGCATTTTCATCCGGAATTGCCAACGTCAACAGGGTTCTAGGGAGCCTCCAAAGCGGCCAGTGCCGCATAGGGATCCCACTTTGCCCCCCCTTTGCGACGCAAGGCTGGGAGCTGAGTGCAGGCGCCCAGGAAGGCCGGCAGGTCGCCACCGAAGCGCTCGAGCGTCGCGCTGAAGACGTCGGTGCCGCTGTTGTAGACCGTGAACTGCATCAGCCGTGCGTTGTTGAGCACTCGCGACTCGTCCATGGCGGCTGCGTAGCCTTCCAGGTTCCAGTGCTCGCTGCGGTGGCGAACGCGAGCCGCCGCCAGGATCTCCGCCTTGCGCTGCAGAACCACCTCGCGGTCGAGTGCCGAGTCGTACAGCTCCTTCAGCTCCTCCACCAGGGCGCGAAAGGACCGTCGAAAGTGCTGCCGGTCCTCGCCTCGATGCTGGTAGCGCTGCCAGAGGTCGGGGCGGGCTGCCTGCTGGCTGGCCATGAACAGCTCCGTGCTGCGGTCGCCGACGAACGACGCGAAGCTCTCGTTGAACTTGCCGTGACCCTTCAGCCAGAGCGTCGCGTGGGCCAGCTCGTGGAGCACGGTGTTGGCCAGTTGGTCGACATCCCAGGCCAACATCGATCGCCACAGCGGGTCGCGGAACCAGCCCAGCGTCGAGTAGGCCCCCGCAGGCCGCACCCAGGTATCGAGACCGAGTGCCTTGAGGCGAGCCTCCTCGTCGAGCGCGTCCTGGTGATCGAAGTAACCGATGTAGGGGAGCTTGCCGACGATCGGGTAGCGGTAGATGTGCGCCTCGAAGCGATCGGCGTGGCAGCCCGAGACATTCCAGACGACGTCGTTGAAATCCGGGTTGATGGTCTCGTAGTTACGAGTCGGTTGGAGACCGACCTGCTGCTCGCCAAAGTCCTTGATGCGGGGCACCCAGAGAAGCTTGTCGCGCTCCTCGGCACTGAGGTCGTCGCGCTTCAGGGCTTCCTCGAGAGGGATCCGGCCAGACATCAGCTTGAAGTGCCCGCGCGCCGCTTTGGCGAGGTAGGCACAACCGGGCAGGAACAGCAGCAGCGGCAGCAACAGCAGGCCCGCGATGAGCGTAGTGCGAAGAGGAGGGATGCGACGAGCCATGGGGGACGCTAACATCGCCGCGATGTCGACACAGCCCCGGAACTGGCAAGCGCGTCTGCGGCTCCTCTCCATCGCCCTGGCAGCTTTCGCCTGCATGGCGCTGCTGGGCGGCTGCGAGTTCTTCATCCCCCCACCCGAAGAGCCCCCCGATCCCGCCACCGACGGGCTCCTATCCTGTGGCGAGACCATGAGCGTCGACGGCCTGCCGGCCGGCAGCGAGATTCCCCTCGACCTACCCTTGTACAGCAGCGTGCTGGTCCTGATGGACTTCACTGATTCCCAACAGATCGGGCGGCTGCGCATTGAAAGCGAGACCACACTCCAGCGGGCTCTGGCCGTGTGGGACCCGGTCCAACAGCGCACGGTGATCCCCGGCTACCGCGGTAGCGACGAAGAGTTGCGCCTGGAGTTGCTCGGTGCCGACCCAGAAACAGGCTTCTCCGGCAGCGTCAGTGCCGAGTGCTCGGACCCCGGCGAGGTCTGCTTCAACCTCACCGATGATGACGGCGATGGCGCAATCGACTGCGCCGATCTGCACTGTGCGCGGGACGTACGCTGCGTCGAGGATCAACACGACCTCGACGAGCTGGTGCTGAGCTGCGGCACCGACTTCGAGGACCTCGAGCCACCGGAACTGCGCAGCTTCGACGACCAGCGCACGCTGTACACGACTCCAGGGGGAGAGAGGCAGGAGTTCTGGGGCGGCGCGGAACTGCTCCTGGGAGCGGCGACGGGCAGTGGCACCGTCGAAGTACTCTTTGGTGAGGCCGGCATGGCCTGCATCGGCAGCGCCCAGGACGAACTCGTACCCTGCTCGGCAGCGCTCGACGTGACCGCGGGAGAAACCCGCTCCTTCCCCACCGTCGACCTGCCCGTCCGCCTGGAGCCCCTGGCGAGCGCCTGGCTAAGCCTGGAGGCACGCCTCGTTTGCGATTGACCGGGGCGTTACCTATGGTCGCGACGATGAACGAACTTCTCAACAACTCCGAGTTCCTGGCCCAGGGCGGACCCATCATCGCCGTCATCCTGGTCGCCTCGCTACTGGCGGTGGCGGTGTTCATCGTTCGCCTGCTGGTCCTGCAGCGCACGCGGATCGCGCCCAGCCGACTGTCACTACAGGTGCGGGACCTCGTCATCCGCGAGGAGTTTCCGCAGGCGCTGACTCTTTGCCGCATGGATGAGTCGCCCATGGCCCGGCTCTACCTGGCTGGGTTGCGACAGCGCGGCAAGCCCCGCGAGGTGGCCAAAGAGTTGATGCTCGAGGTAGGTCGCCACGAGGCGGTCCTGCTGGGGCGTGGCCTGTCGGTGCTGGACGTAGTCGCAGTCATCGCGCCGTTGCTCGGCCTGCTGGGAACCGTGTGGGGAATGATCGCAGTGTTCCGCGCCATCGAAGTCCATGGCGTCGGCAATGCGGGGGCTCTGGCCGGAGGCATCGAGACCGCTCTGTACACCACCTTTGCGGGCTTGCTGGTAGCCATCCCCGTGCGGGTCGCCCACAGCTTCCTGCAGTCGCGTGTCGACCGGATGATCATGCACATGGAGGAACTGGCGCTCGAGTTTCTCGACCTGATCACAGCAGGCGGCCGACCCGAGGGCGCCAGCGAAGCATGAACTTCAGCTCGACCCGCCGCAGGCCGCCAATGGTGCTGGAACTGACGCCCCTTATCGACGTGGTGTTCCTACTGCTGATCTTCTTCATGGTGTCGACCACCTTTGTCAGCGAGGAAAGTGGCCTGCAGGTGGAGTTACCACGCTCCGAGAGCCGCGACCTCATTCCAGAGGGCACTGATGTCGCCCTGGTGATGGCAGCCGACGGGAGCATCCAGATCGATGGCCAGGCAGTCGATCTCGAGGAATTGAAGCGGGTTCTCAAGGCCAGCGCCGAGCAGGACCCATCCACGTTGGTGGTGGTGCGCGCCGACCGAAGTCTCGAGCACGGCCGGGTCGTCGAGGTGATGGACCTCGTTCGAGGCCTCGGTCTCACCCACTTTGCCATCGCCACCGAAGGCGGCGACGGCTCCCAATAGTAGAGCAGCTTGCCATTGACGGAGCTCGCAGTGCACGGTCTCGCGCTCGCGTGCGTCAGTATTGGCGCAAATTCCCTTGAGTCGGTGATCGCTACCGCTGTACACTTCCCCCACGACCTGACCAGCAATGCACTCCAGCGACACACTACGCTCGGCCCTCCCGTTGATCCTATTCGCCGTCTTGGCGGGTTCGACGGCTTGGGCGTGCTTCGGTGAACGGGGCATCCTCACCAATCGGTCCCTGCTGCAGGAGTTGGACATCCGCCAGGTTGAGCTGGCGGAGCAGCACGCGACTGTTGAGCATCTGCACAAGCAGATCCAGGCGCTGCAGACCGACCCGCGGGTCCAGGAACGCTGGATCCGCGAGGAACTCGGCTATGTGCGGCCCGGCGAAGTGCTGTACCTCTTCCCAGGCGACCGTTCCGCGGGCTTCCCGCAGCCTGCTGAGAAGCGACGCTCGGCTACTTCCGATGGACTGGACTAGAGCGCCCAGTGCTCAGCAACCGCCACCGGCAGTCGTTCGGCAACCGGCCAATGATCGCCGAGTTCAGCGTCCTGCTGCTGTGTGCTGGTTCAGTATTTCTCGGCTTCGCTGACGCAGTACGCGCCGACCTTCACCTGGCACGCGTCGCGGTGCTGTCCGTGGTTCCCGTCGCCCTGCTGATCCGAGGCGTGACCGGAACCGATCTCGCCGTCCGACGCGGCCGACGCACACCACTGTGGGTTCCCGGAGGCCTGGTGCTATCGGCGATACTGGTCCAGGCAACTGGCGGCACCGCCGGTATTCTCAGCCCAGTCGCCTTCCTCGCGGTGATCGCAGCCAGCATTGGCTGTGGATTCCGCCGTACCCTGCCCTGGGCCCTGGTACTCATCGCCATCCTCGTGACACCTGCCCTGGTCGGCTGGGCGACTGCCGCCTCGACGACGACGCACCTGCTGTTCGCCCTGGGCGTGATGCTTTGCTCGCTGGTTCCTGGACGCAGCCTCGCTGCTGAACGCGAAGCGCATGAAGCTACCCGGGCGCGCCTCAAGGCACTCGACGACGAGACGGGTGGACTGCGTGCCGAGACCAGCGAGGTCGTGCCCACCTGGCGCGGCAACAGCTACGACCCCGGTGAGCGGGATCGCGACCTGCGAAGCATCGCCCGAGAGCTGCAGCAGGACATGGACCGGGCCTGTAGCTTGCTGATCAACGCGACCGGCGCTGCGGCAGCCAGCGTCTTCCGACCCGACGGCAACCTCTCGATGGACCGACTCGTGGTGGTCTCCAGCGCTGGCAGCACCCGCTCTTTGATCCACGAGGTCGGCGCACGGGAAGGCATCTTCGGCGCCGCCTGGAAGGCGAAGACTTCGGTCTACCTGCAGGAGCCCAAGCCCGATGATCCACGCCTCACCCACCGCCTCGACAACTCGGGACTCGGTGGGGTCCTCGCCCTTCCGCTGGTCGACGCCGAACGGAACTGGGGTGTGATGGTGCTGGACTGCGAGGATTCGTATCAAATCACCGACGATGCCCGCTCGCTGGCCGGCGACGTTGCCGACTTCGTTGCTCGCCTCATCGCCAGAGCCATCGACCTCAGCGCGATTCGCGAGGGCATGCGGGAGAACCACGCATTTTACGAGGCCTGCCGCGAGGTCTCCAGGCACGTAAAGATCGAGGACATCACGCAGGCTGTAGTGTCCTCTGCCGGCCAGTTCGTAACCCTCGATGCCTGTGCACTGGCTCTGTGTGACAACGAGATGAACCAGATGCAGGTACTCAACTCGACCGGTTTTTCGCCCGAACCATCCCCGGCCCCCTTCGACATCGAACACACCGAGGGCCTGCTCGCCCAGTCGGTACGGCACCAGACGCCCATCGACCGACCGGACCTTGCCCATGCTCATCACCAACCGCTGCTATTCGGTCGCAAAGCGGGGCCCGTCACCGGCTTCTCGAGCCTGCTCGTGCTGCCGATCCTGACCCCCGGCGGCGTCGACACGCAGACTCTGGGCGCGCTGGTGGTGGCGCGGAAGAACGGGCCCAACTTCGACCAGGAAGACCTGGACCGACTGCAGGTCCTGCTCCACCAGGTAGGCGCGGCGCTATGCAATGGCCGCTTGTTCTCCGAACACGAGACGCGCAGCATCACCGACGGAATGACCGGCCTGTCCAACCACGGCCGTTTCCAGGACGTGCTCGCCACAAAGATCGCGGCGGGTGACCGCACCGGACTGAAGCTGAGCCTGCTGCTGGTGGACATCGACCGCTTCAAGAACATCAATGATTCCTACGGACACCCGGTGGGCGACGAGGTGATTCGCCGGCTCGCCCGGGTATTGGAAGGACATGGCCGCCACGGCACCGACCTTGCGGCTCGCTACGGCGGCGAAGAGTTCTGTCTTGTGCTGGATGACACCGATGCCCGCGGTGCCGCTGTGGTGGCCGCCCGGCTGCGACAGAGCTTCCGTGAAGAGATCTTCGTGTACCGCGACGGCACCAAGCCGGTCACCTTCCACTGCACCGTAAGCATCGGCATCGCCTGCTATCCCGATGACGGTGCCAGCCAGGCGGAGTTGATTGAGAATGCCGACCGAGCCCTGTACGTGAGCAAGGAGAATGGCCGCGACCGAACCACCTGCTATGCAGGAGCAAGCCAGATCGTGCAGACTCCACAGCCCATGAAGGGCCCAATCCCAAGACAGAGCTGATGGTGCGTCAGTTGCTCACGATCCTGTTGGTGGCTGCTCTGGCTGTTCCACTGGCAAGCGGATGCACGGATGCCGAAGAGCAGTACTACGCCCGCGCCCTCGCCATCGAGCGCGAGCTACTGCGCCAGAATCCGTCCGTCGACTACAGCGACAACCGCTACCTGCACGTCATGCGGGAATTGCAAAAAGTGCCGCTGCGCTCGGCAGACCGCGAGCGCGCCCGGGACTTCATGGGACGGATCTCCGACGGACGCAGGGTCGCGCTGTTGGACCGTTACCCCGAGCACGTCGACCACCTGCCCAGTCGACTCGCCGGCAACGAGAGCGAGCAGAACAGCGACGAGCAGAACAGCGACGAGCAGACCGGCACCCTCGACATCACCATGTACAGCACCTCCTGGTGTGGCTACTGCAGCAAGGCGCGACGTTGGTTCAACGACAACGGCTATCCATTCGTCGAGAAGGACATCGAGAAGTCTGCGCAAGCCCAGAATGAATACAAGCAGGCCTCTGGAGGCTACGGCGGCGTGCCGCTGATCGTCGTCAACGGCAAGGCCTTCCGGGGCTTCGACCAGGCCGCGCTGCTGCGACGGATCCGCGAAATCAAGGGCAGCCCCTAGCGGGCTAGGGCTGCTCCCACAGTGTGTCCTCGCCGGTCTCGCCGAGGCGGGGCTGGCCCCACAGCCTGGCCGTGACGATACCCACCTCGTAGAGCACTACCAGCGGCACGCCGAGCATCAGCTGAGTGATCGGATCCGGAGGCGTCACGAACGCCGCCAGCGCGAAGATAATCACCACCGCGTACTTGCGAAACTTAGCCAACTGCTCGGCAGAAACCAGGCCCAGTCGGGCGAGGAAGAAGATCAACAACGGCAGTTCGAAGACCGCACCGAACACCAGCATCAGGCGAGTTACGAAGACGAGGTACTCACCCATCTCGATCTGGGTCTGGATCCCGTCACCCACCCCGATGGTGAGGAAAAACTGCATCGCAATCGGCATGAGCAGGTAGTAACAAAAGGCCGCACCGCCCATGAAGAACACTGTCGAACTGATGACGAAAGGCAGGGCGAGGCTGCGCTCGCGCCGATACAGGCCAGGGGCCACGAAGCGCCAGATGTGGAAGAAGATGACCGGACTCGCCAGGAAGGCCCCGGCGAACAACGAGCACTTCAGACGAGTCAGGAACTTCTCGGCGACGTAGCGAGTGGTGAAGCCACCGTCGTCAGGAAAGTAGGGCTGCGCCGGCGCTTTCAGCCAGTCGAAGATCTCACCGCCGAACGGAAGCAGCACACCGACGGCGACGACCAGCGCAATGCCCGACCACATCACTCGTCGCCGCAGCTCCAGCAGGTGCTCGAGCAAGGTCATGCGATAGGCCTCGACCTCGTCCGCCGGCTGCTCCTCTTCGAGTTCCTGTGGCTCCACTTCGGGCTGGTCGCTCATGGCACCTCGTCTTCGGCTGGTGCGGCGGACGGCGCATTGTCAGCCTCGGTCTCGGCCACCGGCCCCGGTGTCGACGCGCCAGCACGGGATTCCGCCTCGCGGCTCCCACGGCTCTGGCGGCTACGGCGCCTATCGGACTCGTCGTCCAGTTCCTCTTCCAAGGTCAAGCGCAGGTCGCGAGTGGTCCGGCGCAGTTCGCGGGTCACCTTGCCCAGGGTCCGCGCCACCTCCGGCAGCCGCCGTGGACCGACCACCACGAGGGCGAGACCAAGCAGGATCAACCACTCCCATGCACCAATGCCGAACATGCCGGGAGTATGGCGAGCACCCGGCACCCACGCAACCAGTGGTGCTGGTGCGTCAATAGGGCTAACCTTCTCGGGCCCATGTGTCGCATGTTCGCATTCAAGAGTCGCGTCAGCCTGAAGGTACAGCGCAGCCTCGTCAAAGCAGAGAATGCTCTGCAGATTCAGAGCTCGGAGCATCCACACGGTTGGGGAATTGCCTACTACCTCAGCGACCAACGCGAACCTCACGAAGTGCACAGCGTCAACGCCGCCTTCTCCGACGAGCACTTTCGCAGGGTCTCCGAGTTCCTTACCGCGAACGCAGTCGTGGCCCACGTCCGCAAGGCGACCGTCGGCGACCTGCGTCCCGAGAACACCCACCCCTTTCGTTGGCAGGGCTGGGCCTTCTGTCACAACGGCACCCTGTTCGGCTTCCACGAAATTGAAGAGCAACTACGCGCCCGTCTGAATCCGCGCTTCGTGGACTGCATCCAGGGCAGCACCGACTCCGAGATGCTGTTTTACCTGGTACTGAGCGTGCTCGAAGAGTCCGGTTTCGACGTCGACAATCCGC
Organism: uncultured Rickettsiales bacterium; assembly: GCA_964490445.1. Classification (GTDB taxonomy): domain Bacteria; phylum Myxococcota_A; class UBA796; order UBA9615; family UBA9615; genus UBA6601. The sequence goes on from CAZBDA010000060.1 coordinate 17,984, forward strand.
CTGACCAGTTCCCCGACGAGGTGGACCAGGTCATCGGCGAGTTGCTCGGCTGGCTTCGCGATCTGTGCGAGCAAACCGGAGCCGATGAGCGCGAGGCGATGATGAACTTCATCCTCACCAACGGTCGCATCCTCATCGCCAACCGCTTCAACGGCACCCTGAGCTTCTCGACCCAGAAGAAGCGCTGCGCTGACTACGACATCTGCCCCGTGGTCAACAAGGTCTGCTTCGGCCCGCGTCGGGTCGGCATCAGTCACACCCACGTGTTGATCGCCTCAGACCCGACCAGCCCCGACGACGTCTGGGAAGAGGTCCCGAACCGGGGAATGGTGCTGATCGACAACGACCTGAAGTTGTCGGTGCGTGCGATGGCGGGGAGCAGCGCACCCGCCCCCTGGACAGGCACAGCCTCGAGCGCAATCCCGGTCCTCGCACAAGACTCCAGCTAGCGCGGACCCTCAGAGAACCACCACCTCCTGGTGGAGCCCAAACACGCCGCGCAGGGCATCGCTGATCTCGCCGAGCGTGCACTCGCTGCGCACACCATCGAGAATCAGGGGCATCAGGTTCTCCTCGCCCTCGGCGCCACGCACGATCGCATCCAGCGCGCTCTGCGCTGCGGCAGCATTACGGTTTGCACGCACAGCCGCGGTGCGCGCCACCTGTCGCGCTTCGAGCTCGGGATCGAGCTTCAGTGTCTCCGGGAGGGGCTCTTCGCCGATCTCGTGGACATTGACTCCGACGACTTCGAGTTCGCCCTGCTCGGTGGCCCGCTGGGTGGCGTAGGCGGCATCCTGGATCTCACGCTGTACGTAGCCCTGCTCTATGGCCTCGACCATCCCCCCCATCTCGGAGATCCGGTCCAGGTAACCGCGAGCGTCAGACTCGATGGAGTCGGTAAGCCACTCGACCGCATACGAACCGGCCAACGGGTCGACGATATCGGCGACGCCGCTCTCTGACGCGATGAGCTGCTGCGTGCGCAGGGCGATGCGCACCGAATCCTCAGTGGGCAGGGCCAGGGCCTCGTCCCGACTGTTGGTATGCAGGCTCTGGGTACCGCCCATTACGGCTGCCAGTGCCTGCAGGGCAACGCGGACGATGTTGTTGTCGGGCTGCTGAGCGGTCAGCGTCGAACCAGCAGTCTGCGTGTGGAAGCGCAGCATCATGGACTTCGGATTTCTCGCCCCGAAGCGCTCCTTCATGATGCTCGCCCACAATCGCCGCGCGGCACGAAACTTGGCCACTTCCTCGAGGAAGTTGTTGTGGACGTTGAAGAAGAAGGACAGGCGCGGCGCAAACTCGTCGACTTCGAGGCCTCGGGCGCAGGCAGCCTCGACGTATGCGATGCCGTTGGCGAGCGTGAAGGCCACCTCCTGGACCGCCGTGCAGCCCGCTTCGCGAATGTGGTAGCCCGAGATCGAAATGGTGTTCCACTGAGGAACCTGCTCCCGGCAGTACGCAAAGATGTCAGTGACCAGGCGCATGGACGGACGAGGTGGGTAGATCCAGGTACCGCGAGCGATGTACTCCTTGAGGATGTCGTTCTGCACCGTGCCGCGCAGTTGCGACGGCGCCAGTCCCTGTTTCTCACCCACCGCGAGGTACAGGGACAGCAGGATGGCGGCCGTAGAATTGATCGTCATTGACGTCGACACCCTGTCCAGCGGGATGTCTTTCATCAGGACTTCCATGTCGTGAATCGAGTCGATGGCTACGCCGACCCGTCCCACCTCTCCCAGGGCCGCCGGAGCATCGGAGTCGTAGCCCATCTGGGTGGGCAGATCGAAGGCCACAGACAGGCCCGTCTGGCCCTGCCCGAGCAGGTAGCGGTAGCGCTCGTTGGACGCCTCGGCATCACCGAAGCCAGCGTACTGTCGCATCGTCCAGAGGCGACCACGGTACATGGTCGGCTGCACTCCGCGGGTAAAGGGGTACTGACCGGGGAAGCCACTGCGGGCGGGGTAGTCCTCGTCGCTGGGAACGTCACCCGGGGTCAGCAGCGGTGGGACCTCGGTGCCACTGGATGTCTGGAAGCTGGCACGACGGCACGGTCGCCTGCTGACCAGCGGATCGAGGATCTCGTCCTGCCACAGCTTCAGTTGCTCGGCGAGTGCCTCGCGGACCTCGTCGCTCATGCCTCCTCCACCGGCCCCAGTACCACCAGGCTAGCGCCACCCTCGACCGTTTCCCCCGGCACGACCACGATCTCGGTGACGACCCCGGCATGCTCGGCCTTGAGCTCATTTTCCATCTTCATCGACTCGACGACCACGATGCCCTGGCCCTCCTCGACGACCTCCCCCAACTCCACCAGCAGTGCCACCACTTTGCCCGGCATCGACGTCGCCAGCACCTGCCTGCCGCCGCCACCACGGGCGCCCCTGCCGAGGCTGCGCAACACCTTGCGCCGCTCGTCTAGCACCTCGACCATGTACCGGCTGCCGTACAGCGTCACCTCCTGGCCGCCATCGGTCTCGCGGACGTCCAGTTCATAGGCCTCACCATCGCGAATCATGTGAATGACGCCGGCCTCGGGAAAGCGAGCATCCACAATCGAAGCGTGACCATCGAGGATCACCTCGTAGCGGCCACCTGGCAGTTCGCGCAGTTCCGCGCGCACTACCACGCCACCCAGCGTCACCTCGTAGGCCATCTCAGCGCCTCCCCAGGCGTGCAAGACGACCGGACATCGCCCAGGCCGACGCGCCACCGTCGGTAGTGGAGGGCGAGCTGCCGCCAGCAGCCTTCACCTGCTCGGCACGGTGGGTCGCGATGACCGCGGCGATGATGGCTTCCTCGACGTGGTGTCCTTCACTGAGCCTGAGGTCATCGCCCAGGTGCCGATCGACGTAGGCGGTGTCATAGTCGGCATCGCGAAATGGACCATGCCGCATCACCTGCACGTAGAAGGGAATGTTGGTCCGGATTCCAGTCAGCGTGAACTCGCGCAGCGCACGCTTCATGCGTTCGATCGCTGCGTCTCGGTCCCGGCCCCACACCACGAGCTTCGCGAGCAAGGGGTCATAGTGGATCGGCACTTCGTAGCCAGGGTACAGGCAGCTATCGACACGCACCCACGGCCCACTGGGCTGGCGCAGGCTGGTCAGCTTTCCGGGACAGGGGCGGAAGTTGTCCGAGGGGTCCTCGGCGCAAATTCGCACCTCGATGGCGTGGCCACGCTGCTCCAGGTCCTCTTGCTTGAAGGGAAGCTCGCGCCCCGCAGCCACCAGCAACTGGCAGTGCACCAGGTCGACGCCAGTGACCAGTTCCGTGATGGGGTGCTCCACCTGCAGACGAGTATTCATCTCGAGGAAGTAAAAGGACCCGTCCGCGCTGAGCAGGAACTCGACGGTGCCAGCGCCGCGGTAATCAATGGCCTCGGCCGCCCGCACCGCCACCGCTGCCATCTGCTCGCGGGTGGCGGCATCAAGTACAGGGCATGGGCTCTCTTCGACGAGCTTCTGGTGGCGGCGTTGGATACTGCAGTCGCGCTCGAACAGGTGCAGGTGATTGCCGTGGGAATCCGACAGAACCTGCACCTCGACGTGTCGGGGTCGGTCGATGCACTTCTCGATGTAGATGCGGTCGTCGCCAAACGCACTTCCGGCCTCAGAGCGGGCTGCACGCAGGGCCGAGATGAGGTCCTCCTCGCTGTCGACCCGACGCATTCCCTTGCCACCGCCACCAGCGCTGGCCTTGACCATCACCGGGTAGCCGATGTCTCCGGCGACCCCGGAAGCGTCGTCATCGGACACAGGCTCCTTGCTGCCCGGGACGATGGGCACCCCGGCGTCTTCCATCGCCTGCCGCGAAGTAACCTTGTCGCCCATCACCTGCATGGCCGATGGCGGCGGCCCTATCCAGGTCATGCCCGCATCGTGCACGGCAGCCGCAAAGACCGGATTCTCGGCCAGGAACCCGTAGCCGGGATGGACAGCGTCAACGCCGGCGTCCAGAGCCACCTCGATGACCTTGTCGATGCGAAGATAAGACTCCACCGAAGGCGCCGGACCCAGGCAATAGGCCTCGAATGCATGACGAACATGCAATGCGTCCCGATCGGCCTCGCTGTAGACAGCCACGGGAACAATGCCCAGCTCACGGCAAGCGCGGATCACCCGTACAGCGATCTCACCGCGATTGGCCACGAGGACCTTCTTGAACGGGCGATCATCTGGGGACATCAATGCTCCTGGAACGACTCAGTGGGCGGCAAACTGTATAGCGCGATGAGGCTGGCCAAGCCAGCAGTCCGGCCGAGTCGAAGTGACTGAACCGGCAGGCTGCTATGGTTGCCACATGCTGTCCCGGGTACTCCTCGCAATCGCGTCTCTCCTCAGCGTCCTGGCGCTGCTGGCCACGAGCCCCGCACAGGCCCGAGAAGAGATCCCCAAAGACGTGCCGGCGGAAGCTACCCCCGACCAAGAGCCGATTCCCGACCTGCCAGTCGTCGAGGCGACCGCCGACCCGGTCTTGGACCTGCTGCTGCAGGCAGCCAACCCGCGCCTGGCCGAAAGCGAGGGACAGCGCTTCTTCAATGCACTGGTCGCCCGGGGCGAGAGCGCCATGCCGTCTCTCGCAAAGGTCTTCCGTGACCCCAAGAGCACCGACCGCGAGAACTGGGTGGCTGCCCGCGCCATGGGCCGCATCGGCGGCGAAAGCGCTCGCAGGAGCCTCGAGACCGGCCTCGAGTCGCCGCGGGTGATTACGCGGCTCGGCTCCGTCGCCGGCCTGCAGACGATCGGCAACAAGGCTGCTGTCGAGCCCCTCGAGCGCGCCCTGCTGGACCAGGCGATGACCGTGCGCACGGCGGCCGCCGACGCCCTGGGTGCCATCGGCGCAAGGCGCAGTGCAAAGGCTCTCTCACAGGCACTCAACCTGCCGGCCAACTTCCACCAGGGTCGTTCCCTGTTCGTCCGCCGACACATCATCGAGGCACTCGGCGCAGTCGGTAGTATCTCGGGAATCGACGCGCTGGTGGGCGCTCTCTCCGATCGGGAGGCTGAGATCTCGATGGCCGCGTTGCGCGCACTGACCCAGGTCACCGGCATGGAGTTCCGTGGCAACTCGGTACTGCCCGGCACACCCGTGGGCAAGGCCGACATCGAGGCATGGAGCCAGTGGTGGAGCAAGCGCCGCGCCGGTAGCTCCACGGAAGCCGGCAGCAACTAGCCAGGCGCCCTCAGTTTTCGTCGGGATACAGGGAACGTGCCGAGAAGCGCAGCACGCACCGGCCAATCCGTAGTTCATCGCCGGCCTGCAGGCGCGCCGAAACTACCTTCTTGCCGTTCACCCGGCAGCCATTGGTGGAGTTCAAGTCGCGCAGGTAGACCTGGCTGGCGTCGAACACCTCGATAATTGCGTGGCGCCGCGAGACATCGGAATCGCGCAGTACGAGGTCAGTGTTGAGCCGGCCTATCAACACGCTCTCCTGGTTGAAGTGGCGCACGGCCCCTCGGTCCGCCCCCTCCACGATCTCCAGCGTGATCTCTACGGCTGCCCCCCGAGCCATCGCCGCCACGACTTCGTCACGGCTGAACTTCTGAGTGTCAGTGCGGTGGGATGGGTGATCGGCATCGATCTCCCCGGGGGCAAACTCCGAAACTGGCTCCGCGTTGACATCCTGGTGCAGGGTCTCCAGTCCCGTTTCGGGGGCTTCGATCGGCCCGGTATCGGCGGCCGCCTTCAGCGCCGCGGTCTCCGTGGTGGGTGGCTCGCCTTCGCCGAGCAGGTGAAAACGCAGTCGGGTCTGCCCGAGTCGCACCTCTTCGCCGTCTCGCAGGCGAGCCTCAAGACGAACATGCTCATCGACAAACACCCCGTTGGTCGAGCCCAGATCCATGACGTACCAGCCGCCACGCTCATAAGAGATGATTGCGTGGATCGAAGATACTTCGCTGTCCGCAAGCAGGACGTCGCCTACCTGGCGACCGAGGACCGTGCGGCCCACTTCAAGGGGCAGGACATCGCCCTCTCGCTCGCCATTCAGGAAGACAAGCTCCGCCCGAACCTCCACCGTGGACCTCCCTGCCGGCAACACTCACACCACGGTCTATCACCGGAGACCTTCGACCGGCCTGCAGGGTAACACAAGGGGCCTGCTCGACCTTCAGCGGCCAGAGTCGCGCTCAGCAGGGTCTCCGTTGTGCAAGGTGGCCATGCCCAACAGCTGGCAACACAACTCGCCAAAGTCGATCCCCTCGGCAGCAGCGGCCATGGGCAACAGGCTCGTCGCAGTCATTCCAGGGATCGTGTTGATCTCGAGGATGCGCGGCCCGCCGGCGCCACCTCCCATCACGTCCACCCGACACGAAGCACCACAGCCCGTAAGCAAAGCAGCACGTAGCGAGATCTCCTGCACCTGCCTCGCCAGATCGTCGGGGATACGGGCCGGAACATGGTACTCAGTGCGACCCTTCGTGTACTTGGCCTCGAAGTCGAACCAGCCCTCAACAGGCGCGATCTCAACCACGCTGAGGGCCCGTCCGGCAAGGACCCCAACCGTCAACTCGGGACCCTCCAGGCACTCTTCCACCAGCACCCGGTCATCGAAGGACAGGGCCTCGGCGACGGCCGACTCCAGGTGTCCGGCTTCGCTGACGCGGGTGATCCCATACGAGCTGCCTTCACGCACCGGCTTGACGATGGCAGGCAGATCGAAAGGCAGAGCCGGCATGCCCAGCTCGAGGCGCTGCTGGTCGATGACGAGCCCCGCCGGCACGGGCAGGTTGTCACCACGCAGCAATTGCAGGGTGGCGACCTTGTCCATGGTGAGGGCTGCACCGAACACGGAGGGGCCCGCGTAGGGGATGCCCATGCACTCGAGCAGGCCCTGGATGGAGCCGTCCTCACCCCACTTGCCGTGCAGCACCGGGAAGGCCACCTCAGCTCCCGAGTCCCGGAGCTTGCGGTCGATGTCGAAGCCCACGTCGATCTCGACCACATCGTGGCCACGTTCACGCAGCGCCTCGGCAACGGCACGTCCCGACTTGAACGAGATGGGCCGCTCGGTAGACAGACCGCCCAGCAACACCGCAACACGTGCACCGGGATTGGCAAAGGACTCAGATGAGGTCATCTGCAGCGGAGTCTATTCCTCTTGCCGTGCGCAGGCCATGGTCGCGCGCCCGCTTTTTTTTCAGGCGGTGCTGATAGGCTCCCGAAATGGCCGAGGTCGTCCTTGCACAGTGTGAATTAGAGCACCGCCACCAGAGTCCCCACCTGGCAATGTGCCTGTTCGCACACGACCTGCTCGAAGATGGCCACAACGTCCGCTGCGTCCTGGTGCATCCATCCGCCCTGGACGATGCATGCCGAGAGTTTGCCGGCAACTGCCAACTCCTCGTACTCGACTCCATCTTCCCCTTCGCCTTCATCCGCAGGATGCAGCAGCAGGTCGGTGCGCTCACCATCGTCGGCGGGCACAACGCCCTGCAGCACGCCCTGCGTGGGCCGGCCGACATCGCGCTGGTGGGGCCGGGCCGAGGGGCGCTGCGACAACTTGTCCGCAGCTTCGAGCAGGGGCAATCCGTCCACGGGCTGCCTGGCACCTGGTTTACCCGCGAAGACGGCGTCCTGGACTGCGGGCCGCACCTCGACCCCAGCCCCCTCGAAGACGAGTTGCTGCCCTTCCAGCCCTACCTCGACTGGCAGTACTTCGGCCCTCCGCGAGCTCCAGGAAGCAACCTTCGCATCCCATCGGTGGTGGCCGAATTCGGCTGCGTCTACAACCGGCCAGTCCTGGCAGACGGAGGCTTCTACTCGGATCTGCAGCCCCGGCGGCCACAGGTGGATATGAGCGATGCTGCCGCGCTCGCCATCGACGAGAACTTCGTCGCCAGGCAGGGCGGCTGCACCTTCTGCACGCTGCGCTACAGCCCCCACATGCCTGCTCCCATGCGGGACACCCGCTTGCTGCTCGAGCAATGCCGGACTCTACTGACCATGGGGGCTCGCGGCCTGTCGCTACAGACCGAAAACCCCCTCCCCTACCTTTCGTCCCTGCTGGACTCCCTGGCGGCCGAGCCGGACTTGCACAAGCGCTGCGAGGAGCTGCACGTCCGCACGATCCCGTGGCTGGTGACCCGTCATCGCGAAGCCCTCGAAGACAGCATCGACCGCTGCCGCGAGCTCGGCATCCGGCTGGTCTTGAGCCAGGTAGGCTTCGAGGCCTTCGACGAGTTGGGCCTGCAGGTCTTCCACAAAGGCTTGACCGGCGAACAGAACCGCGCTGCAGCCCGGCTTCTTGGGGAGCTCAGCGAGAGACACAGTGACAGTTTCACTGGCACCGACGGGCATGGTTTCATCCTCCTGCATCCCTGGAGCACGCCGGAAACTCTGGCCGAAAACCTTGTCGCGGCACGCGCTGACGCACCGTGGCTGCTGCCGGCCATGACCCCCGACAGCCGGTTGGAGCTGTACTGCGAATGGACTCCCCTGTTCTGGAAGGCCTGGGACGATGGGCTGCTCGAGGAGGCCCCAGATCGTTTCGGCTGGGACTTCCGCTTCGCCGATCCCCGCTGCTCCGAGGTGGTAGCAGCCACCGGGAGCATCCTCGCCGCCCTGGGCGAACGCGGTGTGGCGCAAGGCGCGGACGTGCTCGAGGCCGTGCTCTCCTGCCTGCAGGAACAGCCCGACCCCAAAGTCCGGCGCCAGCACTACCTCGACCTGCGCACGAGGCTGGTCAACACCAACCACAGCAAGGACTCTTCGCACTGAACACAGGGGGGCGGCGCTGGTTGCTCGCCATCCTTTTGCCACACTCTCTGCACAAGGCCCGCGAAACGCGTAGGCTTTGGCCGGGCCGTGTTGGCCCGGAGCAGATTGACCAGAGGAGCACCATGACTCGCAGCAACTACATCACCTTCCTATGCATCCTGACCCTGGCCCTGGTGAGCTCGTCCTGCTCATCGGACAAGAGCTCGGAGTCCGGCTCCGGCGGCGAGCAGGCCGCAGCTGCGCAGGAAGAAAGCAAGCCGAGTCGCAAGCCGTCTGAGGTCCTGGTGGGCAGCTGGGAAACGAACCTCGAGACCGTGACCAATATGCAGTCTGACCCGAAGCTGGTGGCCATCTAGGAGGAGCTGAAAGGAGCCGACAAGGCTGAGGCTTTCAAGATGGTGATGGAGAGTATGGTCTTTACCAGCGCGCAATGGACCTTCGCAGCGGACGGCACCCTCAGCACCAAGGTTGCTGAGTACGCCGTTCAACCGGGAGATCGCGACGCGGCGGGAAACTTCACCGCCAAGGCCGAGAAGAACTACAAGCAAATCCGCAACAGCGGCAAGTGGGCAACGGCCAGCGAGACCGACTCGGAGATCACGATCACCACCGACTTCGGAGCGCAAAAGGGTGAGTTCAAGTTCCGCATCGCCGACGACGACACGATCCACGCGCTCATCTTTGGCGGCCGGTACCCCTTGCCCTTGTACCGGTTCAAGTAGAGCGGCGCAGACCTTCGCTCAGCCCTCGTCCACGCTCACGTAGCGCAGCAGGTGCACGTCGAGTGGATTGTCGACGTAGCCCTTGACCTTGGGGCTGAGCAGGCTGACCGCGCTGAAGTGGAACAGGGGGATGGCAGGCAGGTGCTGCACCAGTTGGCGCTCAGCGGCCGATAGCAGGCGACGACGACTGGCAGGGTCCGAGGTGCGGCCCGCTTCGCTGATCAACTCGTCGTAGCTGCTCGCCCCCCACTCGGAACGATTCAACTCGTTGTCAGAGACGAACAGTTCCAGGAAGCTGGAAGGATCCGGGTAGTCACCCAGCCACCCGCCGCGGCCGACCTGGAACTGGCCGGTCTCGACCGCCTCCCAGTGCGCTCCCCACTTGCGGGCAAAGATGCTGACTTCGACACCGAGCTCCCGGCGCCAGGAATCGGCGACCCAGGCAGCCACCTTCTCCTGCAGTTTGCGGGCATCGACGGAGATCTCCAGGGGCGGCATTCCCTGGCCTCCCGGGTAGCCTGCCTCGGCCAGCAGGGCCCGCGCACCGTGGGGGTCGAAGCTGCGCGGCGCCGGATAGCGATAGTCCTTGATACCAGGCGGCACGTAGCCCGAGGTTGCCACGCCGCTGGGACCCAGGATCGGCGCCAGCGCCCGCCGGTCCAGTGACAGGTTGAGAGCCTGCCTCACTCGCGGATCGGCGAGCGCCTCGACCGAAGTGTTGAGGTAGTACCAGGAGGTGCCCAGCTTCGCCTGCACATGGGCATCGCTGCGCTGCGCCAACTCCTCCAAGCGCTCCAGCGGCAGCGAGCCGGACGAGCGACCGGTCCACAGGATCTGGCCGGAGTCGTACATCTCGACGATTCGCGCGGAATCCATGTCCACCCTGGCGATGACACGGTCCAGCGACACCGACTCTTCCGAGTGATAGTAGGGGTTCCGCTTCAGCACCAACTCCGTACCAGGAGTCCAGGACTCCAGGGTGAATGGCCCGTTGACGACAATGTTCTCGGGCTTCGTCCAGGCATAACCGTGACGCTTCACTGCACGCTTGTTGATGGGGGCGGTGATCGTGTGGGCGACAATCGCCGGGAACCAGGGGGTTGGGTGCCGTAAATCCACCAGCAAGGTGCTGCGGTCGCGCGCTTCGACGCCGAGCAGGGCGGCGTCCCTGACCAAGCCCTGGTGCAACTCCCGTGCACCCCGGATCGGATAGAGCAGGGCCGCGTACGGAGAGCCCATGCCCGGGTTGAGCAGACGCCGCCACGCGACCACGAAGTCGGTGGCAGTGACAGGATCACCGTTGCTCCAGATGGCATCATCTCGCAGCTTGAACGTGTACTGGCGCCCGTCGGACGAGACCTCGTAGCTGCTGGCCATGCCGGGCTCGAGTTGGTCCGCTGCGGCGTTCCAGACCAACAGGCCCTCGAACAGGCCACCGGCGATGAAGCTGCTGTGCGCATCGGTAATGGCCGCAGGATCGAGGGTTCGGGGCTCGGGACCCTGCGAGAACGTGAACACAGCGTTGCTGTCGTTCCGCAAAGCACTGGCATCGTCACCGTCGACCTGAACCCGGAGCAGCCCGACAACGACAAGCACTACCGCCAGCGACAAGATGATGGGCACAACATACGAGGACGCTGCGCGCTCCGGCCGAGGCCCATCTGCGGACGGTGACATCAGCAGTCCCCGCGCCGTCGGCGGAACTCGTGCAGATACGGCTGAAGAGAAGCCAACAACTCGTCGAGCGGGGGGCGCTCATGGAACAGGGCTGTGAAGGTACGGACCTCGTCGACCGCCACTACGAACACGTGAAGACCGATGACGGTGACCAGCGCATGCTGAGCGTCGAGGCCATTGTGGCTCAGCGCTTCCACTGCCTGCCGCGCGAACTCGGCGACCTTCCTGCGACGAGCCGAATCGGCGATGCTGGAGACGATGACCCTGCCACTTCGAGTGGCCAGTTGCACCGCCGCGGCCGCAAACTCTGACGAGCAGCACAGTCTCAGATCCTCGTACAGAGGCATCGCGTCGATGCCGGGCAGGCGCACCCCGACATCGGCTGGGTCCAGTACCCCCATCTCCACCTCGGTGTCCTTGACCAACTCGACTGCCGTCACTTCGGCGGCTGTGTCCGCAACTGGGAGGTCGCCGACCCCCGCCGGGTCGCCCTCTCGCAGCGGAGTGCGCGGCCGAAACTGCGGCACGGCGTCGAATTCGCCACTCTCGAGGACGCCGGCGAACTCAAGGGTGTCCAGGGCCGAGAGGTCCTCGTCGTCGTCGTCAATCTCATCGTCGGGAAACAGAAGAGAGTCCATGAGCTCAGCCAATCCGCTCGCTGGTGGGGGGCCTGGGAGCGCTCAGTCTTGGCTAGGCTCGCCGGCGTCGGCTTCTCCGAAGCCCCCACCTGCGAACTCGTGGTCACTGCTGGTGATGGCGGCAATGAGACCCGCGGCCCGATCAGCATCAACAGCCCGACAGAGCAAGACCCCGTAGCCTCTCTGCGGCCGGAACAGGAAGGAAAACGCCGTCTCGTAGCTACGCCGCACCTCGAAGACGATCTCTTCCTGCTCCAGGGCCTGGCTGAGCGACTGCTCTTCGAACTGGTCTTCGAGATGATGAACGACGACCACGTCTCCTTCCAGGACACGCCGCTCGATCTCCTGGGCTCGGGTTTCTTCAGTCATCGGTTTGCCCCCTTCGCGAAGAGAATATCAGCCGCCAGCGCCAGCAGAGTCGTCGTCGCCTGCAGAATCATCGTCGTCGCCTGCGGAATCATCGTCGTCGGAACCGTTAGGAACAAAGGCCTCGCGGCACGGCCGCTCGCAGGAAAGGTCGGCCGCGTGCTGCGAGCCGCAAGTACCGAACTGACAGGAATAGGGCCCGACCGTGACGAGTCCAACGCTCTCGCAGTCACATAGGATCAGGCAGTCCACGTCGGACTCGCAGGATTCGCCGCCACCCGAGCAGCCCTCCAACAACACAGACAGCGAGACGCTGACCAACAAGGTGAGAATTGCTCCCCCAATGCACGATGCCCACAACTTCATTTGCCGCTCCTTGCGTGGAGTTCCAGTGCGGAGTCCTCGATCACTTCGTCCACCGTACACGCCAGCGCGCCTTGCGACAGCCGGACCCGAACAGAATCGCCCGCAGAAAGCTGTGCAGCGTCCCGAAGCAAGGAGCCGTCCTCGGCGGTCGCGAGTGCAAACCCGCGGCCGAGCGCCTGCACCGGGCCCAGAGCATGGAGAGCCCGACGGGCAGCGACCAGCTCCTGGCGACGACGGCGTAGTTGCATGGCCAGAGCGCCATCCAACTGTCGGCGGCTCGCCACCAGGCGGCGGCGAGCCTGGACCAGGTCGCGCTGCGGACTCAGCGTTGCCAGGCGACTGGTAAGGGCGTCGAGGCGGTCCCGGCGCCGCGACAGGGAATGCTGGACGCCGCGCTGCAGCCGGACCTTTGCGTCATCGACCCGCTGCACAGCCCCGTCAAGGGAGCGCTCGGGCCGGCCAAG